>CAXTCR010000041.1:0-21909 GCA_964242555.1 uncultured Ktedonobacteraceae bacterium | reverse complement strand
TCCACCAGAAGAACAGCCACAGACTATCCGTTGCCGCCATCGTTACGATTTGCACAAAAAAGGCGGTGCGGTATTCCAGTGCTGATTGCAGGTTGGCAACGGCATACGCTCCAATGAAAGCCAGAATGCTTTTACCCCTTTTAATCATCTCACCCTCCATTGATATTGACACGCCGCATGGCCAACGTATACAACCCCATTAGCAGCAAGGCTCCTACGATTAACGTTATACTTTGCTGCAGTAATGCCCATCCCAAACGATCCCATTGGAAATGCACAAGTGTGCGTGCGGGAACGTACAAAATGGTGCTGAATGGTAGCGTCTGCGCGATGCTTCGTAGAGGTTGCGGGAATATCTCCAATGGAGCAAGCACACCACCCAGCACAAGGGTTATACGGCTGTACAGAAACGAGAATGACTGCGTCTCCTCTGTCCAAAACGCAAGCAGCCCAATAGCAAAGTAGCATACAAACTCTATACTAAAGGCGAACAATACAGTGAGCGGCCATGCAAGTATGCCCATCAGTGTAAAGTGTGGGAGTCCAACAATGAGCAAAGCAAGGCCAGCTCCAACGATACAGCAAATGCTAAATCGCACGATACGCTCGCCCAGGTAGTGCGCGAAGTTGTAAAGGATATAACTACACGGACGACTCAGCAAGTACGCAAGCTGACCCGAACGCACCTCCTCATCAATGCGTCTGGTCAAAGTCGGCAAGCTCATTGCCACGGCTTCAGCAGCGCATAGATACCAGATCATATCTGATATACTAAAGCCACTTAAGGTTCTGACCCCCTGTATTGCATAGGTCGTTTTCCATAGCTGACTCAGAATAAAGATGATGGCAATCAACATCAGGGCGCGGAAAAAGACCTCCACAATGTAGGCTAAGTTGTTAGCGACACTCACTTGCAGGACCGCTATATACTTTCCACCTCCCCACCAACGTCGTCTCCGCTGCACCGGTACAGTTTGTTGCTGTTCTACTACCGTATCCATAGCATCACTCTCCTCCGCTTATCGGTACCCTCTCGCCTTGCGTTTGAGTCACCTGACTCATTGAAACGTTGCCTCTCTCCCTGTAGATCGTCGCGATAATCTCTTCCATCGGCGGATCAGTAATCGTCATGTCCAGGATATGGCTCCTTTGCATGATCGCAGCTAGAATTGGCTCCAATTGAGTCATTGCAGTATCTATTTCCAATTTCAAGCTATGCCCCTCAGCCTTTATAATGCGCACGCCCATTGTGTCCTGCAATTCTTCGTGTATTGAGCCAAACGCTTGCACGCTTAAACGGTGCACTCCAGTATGCTCATCTCTTTTCAACAACGCCTCTGCCGGCTCTGCTAATAACAGGTCAACCGTTTTAGCTTTCAAGTATTCGTGTTTCAACGTGGAGACAGGCGCGTCCAGGATGATTTCTCCATGATTGATCACGATCGCACGTCGACATATCTGTTCGATATCTCCCGCGTCGTGCGAGGTCAAAAGGACGGTGAGACCCTCTTCCACGTTCAATTGCCCAATCAGATCGCGAATGCGTTGTTTGGCAATCACATCCAGCCCTATCGTTGGCTCGTCCAGGAAAATCATTCTCGGTTTATGCAATAACGCTGCCGCTAGCTCACAGCGCATTCGTTCACCTAAGCTAAGCTTGCGTGTAGGCGTGCGCATGTGCTCTCGGATATCAAAAACCTCTATCAAAAAGTCGCGTCGCCTCCGGTACTCACCCGGGTCCAATTCGTAAATGTGTGCCAGCAGGTTAAAGGTGTCCTGCGGCGGCAAGTGGTACCATAACTGCGACTTTTGTCCAAAGACGCTTGCAATCGAATACGCCAGTTCGCGTCTCTGGCGCCACGGTACAAGACCCAGTACATGCGCCATACCACCTGTCGGATAGAGGATACCAGTCAGCATCTTTATAGTTGTGGACTTGCCCGCTCCATTTGGACCAATAAAAGCCAGGACCTCGCCTGCCTCCAGCGCAAAACGAAGATGCTTAACAGCCTCCCGCTCTCGATAGTGAGGAGCCACAATCGAACGTAAGCTACCACTCAGTCCCGCCCCACGTTCTCGACTCCTAAATGTTTTTGCTAAGCCATCCACCTCAATAATTGCCATTAGTGTCCTCCTTCCGTATCAGAAACAGCAATACCTCCACACGATTTTATTCGTTAAGGTCAATCGTAGGGGTCTAATTCTATTACACCCTTTATAGTCAGACAAAAAAGAGGGGCGCAGGTGTGTCACCTGCGCCCCTCTTTTTTGTTGCTTATAAATGCTTCTGCTTATAACAGCTGTATCGAGAGAGGAAAAGCGGACAGTGACGCCCTACTACATGTCATGTAACGCATTACTGGCATGTAGGCAAAAGAGGTAAGCATGATTGTAGTGGAAAAAACATGCTTGCTTTGCACTGGCATCATTATCCTTTAATAAGTGTATGTGTTTGTAGAGTCAAGTATACTTGTGAATATTGTGATTTGTCAAGGCAAACATAAGCTCAGCAAATTATACTCGCTCTAACGCTACAACGGCAGCTTCGACTCGCTCAAGTCGGTTGAGGCAATGAAATTGAATCATCCCTATGTCGTTTTCGCGTTGCACCTCGTTCAGCGGCTCATGCACCAGCTTATGTAACCACGTTTCCAAATTTCTTAGTTGGATACGATAGGCATAGTACGCGAGTAACGGCCTATTCCAGTTCGCCTGTCCCTTGTAAACTGAACTATACCCAGTGTTGAATGCTGGGAAGTCATCGTTGTTAAAGCCGATATAGAAGAATACATCCCGTTCAGATGGTGCCATCGCAGCTGACTCCCAATCAATCAATACCAATTTGCCTTCAGGGGAGGGCATAATGTTGCCGCCCCACGGATCGCCGTGACACACAACTGTCCGTGTTTGTAACAACTGAGCTTCTCTGTAATACTCGTTACTTCGCGCCCAAAACGAAAAAATATAATTGCGATGAGGCAAAAGAATATCGCGAAGACGTTGCAGGTACGGAGCGTCCCGTGTACCAATACGCTCAATTGCTTCAAGGTCAGCACGCAAACTCTCGTCAAACCGAATCGTAAAAAGGTCTGGTAGGGCTTTTTGTTGCAGTGATGTTGGTATCTCGATTGCATGGAGTGTGGCTAACGTTTCACCTATACGTCGCACTAACTCTGCCGGCAGTGGATACGCTTCACTATACGTTGTGCCCTCGACAAATGTGTACAGCGCGAAGAGCAGCGGTCCACGAGTAGCAGAGAGCGTTCCCGCGTTTGTGATATATGGTGTTGGAGCTGCAATAGCCTGAGTAGGATGTTCGCCGATAAAGCGTTGCAGTGGCAAAGAGAATTCCATGCGCTCAGCCGTCCTACGTCCATGCGCGGTTCCTCAATCCACAATCTTCAAATAGTAACGCTGCTCCTTAGACTGGACCCTGTAAGAGTATGCAGAGTCACCGATTGGAATAAAGTGTATCTGTGTGATAGCAATATCCCAATGCTCCTGGAGCATCTCACGAATTACTATAGTGTCATCCGGCAACGATGTTTTCATAGGCAACTATAGCCTTTTAAATGGCAGTTTCAAAATTTCGCCAATTCTTTCCATATGCTAAATACACGAAATAAATTCGTAACCATATTTGTTTGATTATATAAGAGTATATAGAAGAAAGCCAACATACATAACCTCTCTAAGCTCTTACACTGAACACGTATTTTGACGCCTGAGCATGACATAACATTTTTCCGCACTAGTAAAAATGGGCTGTACATGCTATAATATGACCATACACAATCAAGGAAACCTTTGAGAAAAGTGGGCGTGCCGTCCACTTTTCTGTGTGCTCAGGGCTTTTTTTGTCGCACCAGAAAAAAATAAGCGTTTTTTACAGGCGTAGCGGGAGGATCATGTACTATGAGAAGTGAATTTCAAGCAGCTATCGCTCAGTTAATTGCCGAGAAGGGATTGCCCCGCGAAGTGGTGATGGAGACGGTTGCCAACGCCTTACTAGCAGCATATCGTAAAAGTTTTTCGGGCGGTGAGAACATCCGCATCGAAGTTGATAGGAACGGCGAGGTGCATGTCTGGGCCTCTAAACGTGTTGTGGCGCAGGTCGAGAACCCGAACGACGAGGTCTCTCTTGCCGAGGCACAGCGCATTATTCATAACGCAGCCCTTGGACAATATATAGATGTCGACTCCTCGTCCATCTTCAATCGCATTCCTACCCAGACTGCGAAACAGGTTATCCTGCAGCGCATCCGTGAGGCCGAACACGAGCATCTCTACGATCAGATCAAGAACTGGGTCGGCGAGATTCGCCTTGGTACCCTTACACGGAAAGATCCCTCGCGCGGCTGGCTACTCGACTTTGACCTTGACAAGGCTGACAAAGTCGAGGGCGTCATGCCTGTGACCGAAGAAGTGCCGGGTGAACGCTACCGTGTAGGCCAGCGTGTTCGGGCCTTGGTCTATGATGTACGTCGTGTGCCTGGGCGCATGCTGCAAATCCTGGTCTCGCGCACCCATCGTGATCTTGTGCGCCGCCTGTTTGAGTCCGAGGTGCCAGAAATTTATGAAGGAACCGTTGAGATCAAGGGTATCGCGCGCGAACCGGGAAGTCGCTCAAAAGTTTCCGTCGTCGCACACCAGGAAGGCTTAGACCCTATTGGCTCCTGTGTAGGTGTGCGCGGTTCACGCATCAACAACATTGTGCATGAGTTGAATGACGAGAAAATAGACATTATCCAGTGGAGTGCCGACCCCGCCACCTATGTGAGTAACGCCCTTAGCCCTGTAAAGCCACTGAGGGTTGAGTTGCGTGAGTCAGACCATACAGCTCTTGTGACGGTCTCTGAGCGCCAGTTGTCTCTAGCTATTGGTAAGGATGGACAAAACGCGCGCCTTGCCGCAAAGCTGACAGGATGGCGCGTTGATGTGACCAAGCCTGCCGAGGGCGAGGTGTATGAGGAGCAATATAGTCCTTCGAGCGTGCAAGAGCCAGTCACATCACAGGGACGCCGCGATCGAGGTCCACGTCGTTCGAGTCAGCGCGGCAGTGGACGCAATCGCCACTCATACGACGACGGTGAGTAAGCCTTTGGGCAGAGGAGGCGCACGATGGCAAAAACAGCCAGTAAGGGGCAACCAAAACGCCCCAAGCACGTTCCCTTACGCACATGCGTCGCGTGCAAAGAAACAAAATCCAAGCGCGAATTGTTACGTATAGTAAGAACACCAGATGGTCATGTCGGCATCGACGCAACAGGTAAGAAGTCTGGGCGTGGTGCCTACCTCTGCGCTCGTCTCTCCTGCTGGGAGACCGCACTGAAAAAGAAACGGCTCGAACAAGAATTTGAGCTAGAAATCCCAGCAGAAGATCGAGTCGCACTGGACACATTTGTTGCAACCCTACCCAAAGATTAAGTATTGGTGTTGCTTAGAAATGCGTTCGAATGCGTTTCTGAGCAACACCAATACATTGTTGTAGTAGTTGCAAGTAAACCCAGACTGTACTATACTAGAGAGTAACATTGTCACTACTTTACGCGCTGCAAAGCGTGAAAGCATTCATAATAGAAATTTATGCGTCATTTTATCTCTACTCTTGAAAGAGACACAGCCCCTCGTCTACAGGACCAGGTAGCGATTGATAGCGGAGCATTAGCTATGAATATATAGTCCATAGCCACTACGCCGGAGAGCGCAGACGAAACATACCTGAAACTGCACCACGAGGTTCTGTCCCCTTTTCCCTGTTCTGTTATGGAATGGGTAGGCGACAGACCTTTTTTGTGGCTGTGAAGAGATTTCCGTTTTGTCGCCATATATGGCGCATTTCTCGATAGAAGGGGGTCTTTTCATGAAAGACACAAACGAATTATCGGAAGGCATGGAGCAGGCACGACCGGTTAAACCCCGAACGCCAGCACAGCCAAGAACAGAAAATGGTACGTCTGCCAACCAGGATTCGAGTGAACGACAACCACCACGCCGTCGAACGTCCCCTACCACAAACACAGTACACGAAAATAATACCGCAAGGCCAAATGGCGCGACGGCAGCCCAGCGTTCCGATGGGAATTCTGCGCGTCCTGCGTTCCGTCAAAATCCTACACAGGAGCAGCGTCCTCGCACTGAGGGAGGACAAGCACAAAATCGTACCAACGCACCACGTCTCGATAATGGTCAGCGACAAGGGAACGCTCCAGCACAACAACGCGCAAACGGACAACAACGACCAGGGGGAGCGCCCGGCCAGCAACGGCCCGCTAACCCAAACGGGTACTCACCTCGCCCGTATAACCCTGGCGCTCCACAGCGACCACAGGGAAATCCACGGCCAGCTAATCAAAGTAGCACAGCAAATCCACCCGCGCAACAGCAGCGTAACGGTGGACGTCCTACCAATACCTCACCAAACGGCTCCCGTCCTTCACACGGTAACACATTCAATGGGAACGGACAGGGAGGACATGGACGCCCCGGTGCAAATAGCGGACGCCCGGGCGCAACTGTGCAGAGGCCACAGGAGCGCCGGCCAGTCGTCAAGGAAAAAGTAACAGGCCCGATTGCCCTACCACCACAGATCATGGTGAAGGACCTTGCCGACCTGCTTAAGGCAACGCCAAACGAGGTCATCAAAGTACTCATCAGCAACAAAATCTTCGCCAACATCAACCAGGTTATCGAGTATGATAAGGCAGCGACGGTGGCAAAGGAACTTGGTTTCGAGCCAAGCCAGATCGATGCTGCTCCAACAACCGGTACACAGGGTACAACCCTCTCGGCTAACGAAGCGATGATGGCCACACGAGATGATAGTGGCACTGTTGTCATCCCACCTGTGGTGACGATTATGGGACACGTCGACCACGGTAAAACCTCATTGCTCGATACAATCCGTAAGACGAAGGTCGCGGCAGGCGAAGCTGGCGGTATCACGCAACACATCGGCGCCTATCAGGTCGAGGTCAATGGCAAAAAGATCACCTTCCTCGATACTCCTGGTCACGAAGCATTTACTGCTATGCGCGCACGTGGTGCTCAGGTAACACATATCGTCATTATCGTAGTAGCCGCAGACGACGGCGTGATGCCACAGACACGCGAAGCTATCTCTCATGCTCAAGCGGCAAAAGTGCCGATCATCATCGCACTGAATAAAATTGATAAAGCCAACGCTAACCCCGACCGCGTAAAACAGCAGCTCGCTGAGATGGATATAGTGATTGAGGAATACGGCGGCGACATCATCTGTGTACCCGTCTCCGCACGTAAAGGCGAGGGCATTGACGAACTGCTTGAGTACATTCTGCTGGTCGCCGAAGTCCAGGATATCAAAGCCAACCCTAATCGTCTGGCCACAGGTGTCATCATTGAGGCACGCTTGGAGAAGAACTCCGGCCCGACCGCTACCGTGCTTGTACAGCAGGGTACACTGAAGATGGGAGACAACATTCTCGTTGGTTCTATCGCAGGCAAGGTACGCGCCATGTTCAATGATCGTGGCAAACGTATTCAGAAGGCTGCGCCAAGCACTCCTGTCAGCATTATCGGACTGCCAGAGGTACCACAAGCTGGCGATCAGCTTGAAGTTACAGCTGACGAGCGTACAGCAAAACAACGTGCACAGGCCGAAGCCGAGCGACGCAAGAGTGAGAGTACACCGCTGGGTCAGGTCAGTCTTGATACGCTGTATACGCAGATGCAGGAGGGCAAGGTCAAGGAACTCAATATCGTGCTGAAGTGCGACGTGCAGGGTTCTGCCGAGGCACTGAAAAACGCGCTGAGCAAGCAGAGTGAGGAAAACATCAAGGTGCGCCTCATTCATGAGGGTATCGGTAACGTCAACGAGACCGACGTACACCTGGCTGCTGCCTCCGAAGCTATCGTGATAGGCTTTAACGTTAAAGCGGACGGCGCGGCACAGCGTCTGGCACAAAAAGAGGGTGTTGACATTCGCTACTACAACATCATCTACAAGCTGATCGACGATATTCAGGCTGCTCTTGTGGGTATGCTTGAGCCAACGTATCGCGAGGTGGTCGAGGGTCATGCCGAGGTCGCCCAGATATTCAAGGCCGGCAAGTCGGTTGTTATCGCTGGCTGTCGCGTACTGGATGGCAAGCTGACACGTTCCTCACAGGCTCGTATACTACGCAAAGACGAGAAGGTCTACGAAGGTAAAGTCGACTCCATTCGCCGTGGAAAAGACGACGTGCGTGAGGTTGCGTCTGGCTATGAGTGCGGTATCGTGCTCGATGACTACTCAGCATTCGAGGTAGGCGATATCATCGAAGCCTTCACACAGGAACGCGTATAAACACTTTTATACCATATACGGCTTGGTTGGCTGCGTCCTCCTCGGCATTTCTGAGGAGGACGCAGCCAACCAAGCCGTATGACACCATAAAAATAATGAGGGAAAGACGATGGCCAATCCACACAGGCAAGAAAAGCTGGGCGAACAGTTCGCAATGGAGCTGAGCGAACTGATTCGGACACGCTTAAAAGACCCACGCGTGGGATTTGCTAGTATTACACGCGTCGAGGTCAGCAACGATCTTCGTCACGCGAAAGTATTTGTAAGCGTCATGGGCACGCCCGAGGAACAAAAAGCTACCATGCAAGGCTTAGCTAGTGCAACAGGCTACCTACGTCATGAGCTTGCTACTCGCATCACCTTGCGTTACATGCCAGAGCTTGTTTTCAAGCTCGACAAGTCTATTGAGGAAGGGTCACGCGTACTCGAACTCATAAAACAGGCGACACAGGCAGACGAAGAACTTAGACAAGCGGCGGCACAACAGAATGAAACGCAAGAGGAAGCATGAGGATCACAACCAGTAGTACACCATCACTGCTGCAACCCCTTATAGATACAGCATTGTTACAGCAGGCAATGGCAATGATCGAGCCAGCGCATCATATTGCCTTGCTCGCACATGAACATCCTGATGGCGATTGCCTGGGGTCGGCGGTTGGTTTTGCGCACATCCTCGAAGCGATTGGCAAAAACTGTGTCCCCGCATGCGCCGACCCTGCCCCGCCAGCATTCAGC
The DNA here is from genome assembly GCA_964242555.1 of uncultured Ktedonobacteraceae bacterium. Taxonomy (GTDB): domain Bacteria; phylum Chloroflexota; class Ktedonobacteria; order Ktedonobacterales; family Ktedonobacteraceae; genus JBBQVS01. The sequence continues at coordinate 12,845 of CAXTCR010000041.1, read as the reverse complement.
TTTATTCCTGGCATCGACCGACTCCAACTAAGCCTCGGTCCCGTGGGAGAGGAGCCGTTCGATCTTGTCATTGCCCTCGATGCAGGCGATTTGACGCGCTATGGTGCCCTGTACGAACGGCATCGTGCCTTTCTTGACACCGTCCCCATTCTTAACATCGATCATCACGTCAGTAGTCAAGGATGTGGTCGTGTCAATATCATCGACCCGAAAGCTGCATCAACTACTGAATTGCTCGTGCTCTTTCAGCAGCAGGCAGGTCTCCCACTACCACAGGATGCCGCGCAGTGCCTCCTCACCGGCCTGATTACCGACACCTCATCCTTCCAGTTTAATAGCACCACGCCTCGCACAATGGAGGCAGGCGCTATTGTCGTGAATGCCGGTGCAGTGGCCGAAGGGATTGTTGGACCTATCTATCGCACCAAACCACTCGCACATGTGCGCCTGCAAGGTGCCGTTATAGAACATATCGAGACTGCTTGCGATGGTCGCCTTGCATGGTCGTATGCCACCCAGCAAACGCTGGCAGAGACGGGCGCCACTTCAAACATGGATAGTAACTTCTCGGGCTTCCTGCGCGACATCGAGGGCGTACAAATCGCGGCCTTCTTTAAGAGCTATGACGAACCGGATGTAACGCGGCTCAGCCTACGTTGTGCGGAACCATTTGACGCGGCAGAAATCTGTCTCGGGCTAGGCGGCGGTGGTCACGCACGTGCGGCAGGAGCAACGCTTAACGAGCCTATCGAGGCAGCAATGCCGAAGGTTGTCGAACTCCTGAAACAGACACTAGAAAGCACACACCCTTAGCATGGACGGCATACTCAACATTTGCAAAGCTCCCGGCATGACCTCTCATGACGTGGTAGCGAAAATACGCAAGACCCTCAAGCAAAAACGTGTTGGGCATGCCGGCACACTTGACCCCGCCGCAAGCGGCGTGTTGCCTATCTGCGTCGGACAAGGAACACGGGTCGCCGAGTATCTCAGCGAGAGCGGAAAAGCTTATCAAGCTGACATACTCTTCGGCATCGTTACCGATACCTACGACGCCGAGGGCACCGTGCTTCGTACCCACGATACTTCTACCCTCACCCTAGACCAGATTAAAGCGGTACTACCGCAGTTTCTAGGTCAGCAGATGCAGATGCCCCCTCTCTACTCCGCGCTCAAAGTACAGGGACAACCCGCCTACAAACGAGCGCGGGCAGGAGAAGAGATAACGCTTACGCCCCGCCCTATTACACTCTACAAATTAGATGTCCTCGATTGGCAAGCACCACGCCTGACGCTAGCCATCAATTGCAGCAAGGGCACCTATATCCGTTCGCTAGCCTATGATCTGGGCGAACGACTCGGCTACGGTGCGCACCTTGCGAAGCTCATACGTACCCGAAGCGGCCCTTTTTTCTTGGAAGACAGTGTTTCGCTGGAACAGCTGGCACAAGCCGTTGAGGACAATACGGTCGAGCATCTACTCTTTCCCGCCGACACCGCGCTAGCACACTATCCAGCACTGTATCTTGATGCCCCAACAACACAACGCGTCTTGCACGGCAACAGCTTCCCCTATGACACCGCACCCGCCGAACTCGCTCGCGTCTATAATGAGCATGGACAATTTCTTGCCATAGCTACATGGAACATTGAACAAAAGGTGTGGCAACCGAAAAAAGTGTTTCTTAGCGACAGCACAGAACGTGATGCATGATCCCGCTACAGGAGAATCTATGCAGTGTTCTCTGCACTGTAATAATATTGCTAGCACATATAACCTGTGGTAAGATAGGGCCGAAGAATAGAGAAGCGGACATCCTACGTCAGAAAGAGCTTTTTCGGAAACCAATACTCGTGTGTAGTAGGGTAGTCCCTGAGCCGCATTCGGGGAATGATGAAGGCAACGGGCGTCCGTTTGACAATCCACGCATGTCCATCAGGTTCCCGAAGAAGTTCTAAAAGGAATGGCCCACGCGAAACTATGGCACCCGAAACTATGAAATTTACAACAATCCTGACATCAGGGCAACGTCCTATTGTCATCACCGTCGGCAACTTTGATGGTATTCATCGAGGCCATCAGTACCTGATGCATAAGTTAGGCAAGATGGCCCATGCCCTTGACGCGACCCCTGTCCTTGTGACCTTTGAACCACATACGCTCATGGTGGTACGGCCAGATATGGACGTGCGTATCCTGACGACGACAGCAGAAAAAGTAGCCCTCGCGAAAACATACGGACATATCGAAGAAAGTATCATCATTCATTTCACGCCAGCTGTGGTTGCAATGAGCGCAACTGAATTCATGGACAGCTTGTGCGGGCATTTTACTATTCGAGGACTCATTGTCGGGGCAAATTTTAGCCTTGGTCGGAACCGCATGGGTGATACAACATTTCTTGAGCAATATGGCCGGGAACACAATATTGCTATTCGCGCCCTTCCACTAGAAGAAGATGGGCAGGTACGCATCAGTAGTACCCGCGTTCGTGGCCTCGTGAGCGAGGGTCAGGTCGAGGAAGCGAACAAACTGCTGGGACATCCAACGCTCATCAGTGGGGTCGTACAGCATGGCGACGAACGAGGTCGCACTATCGGCTTTCCTACCGCAAACCTATTACCAGAACCGTTTCGGCTTGTACCAGCAGATGGCGTCTACGCGGTCCGTGTGTCGCTTCCGGATGACTCAAATGCAACAAGTGACATTGGCGGAGTTTCTCCCGTTTATAATGGTGTAGCCAATATTGGTATCCGTCCAACGTTTAATGGAACAGAACGTAGAATAGAAGTACACATCTTCGATGTCACGCTTGACCTGTACGGCAAACGTCTTAACGTAGATTTTATTGCCCGCCTACGTGGTGAGCAACGCTTTGACGGCATCGAAGCACTGAAAGCTCAAATATCCTCTGACTCGCAGCAAGCGCGTCAGCTATTATCACATTAGGAGGGTGAGCACCTTGAAAGCTCCCCAAAAAAATCCAATTTCAAAATTTGAATCGTTCATGCAGCGAATCGTTGAAGGCCCATTCGCATGGCTCTTCCCGTCGCGCGTGGAACCAGTTGAGATTGCCCGCAAACTCGAACGTGCATTAGAAGATAACACGCGACTACAGGGCGAAGGCAGACGCCTCGCTCCAAATGTCTATGACATTTACCTGAGCATGAAAGATCACCAGCAGATGGCGCCAAGTCAAAATATGCTCATTCGCGATTGGCAAAATGGCCTTGTAGAATATGCGCGTCATCACCACTACACACTTCGCACCATTCCTACACTTCGTCTGCACTCTGATAGCTCTCTGCGTTCAGGACTTGTACGCATTGAAACAGAACTTGCAGACCGGCAAAGTGGCAATGCTGACGGCGGCATGGCGACACAGGCCCTTAGCGCCGAACAACTGGCCCAGATACGTGCGCAGTTGCCACAGAACCAACAACTTCCCGGCATAGACCCCGCGTCGCCTCAAGGAGGAGGAACCGGTGGTGGCAGTGCTGTGAGCAATCCAAATATGCCCTCCATGCCCCCACCCTCTGCTCCACTGGTGCAAGTTCCACCAGCTCAGCTTGTAATCCGCTTGCCGCAGGCCGGACAACAAACCTATCGCATTGAAAAATCAATCGTCAATATCGGTCGCCAGTTAAGCAACGACATTATCGTTGAGGATAAACGCGTCTCCCGCTACCATGCACAAATAAAGTATCAGCCAGATGGAAACTTCGCCATCTTTGACCTTGGCAGTACCAATGGCATCACTATCAATGGTAGACCGGGGATGCGCCAGCATACACTGCATAATGGTGATCGCTTCACCATTGGCAGTTACGACTTCTTTTTCGAACGAAGGTAATCTATTATGCCATTAGATTCTTTCTTATTAATACTGCGACTCCTGCTGATCGTCTTGCTCTATCTCTTCCTGATGCAGGTCGTGATAGCAATCACACGCGATCTACGTAAGACATCAGCAGTGAGCACTGACACTGCGAGAAGTGCTGCGTCAGTACTCGGCCACCTCGTGGTGGTGGATAGTGGTCCTAGCAATATTACACCAGGAACAAGCTTTGATCTTGAACCACAAACGACTATTGGCCGCGGACCCACAAACACAATCCAGTTGCCCGATTCATTCATTTCGTCTGAACATACCCGTATGTGGTATCGCAACGGCCAATGGTTTGTACAGGACGCTGGCAGCGTCAATGGGACCTTCGTCAATAACCAACCAGCCTATACCGCGCTGCCCGCGAAAATAGGTGATATCGTGCGTGTCGGCTACATCCAATTTAAACTAGCTCAATAACATCATCCATAAACGCTATTCATTCCTAGATACGAGAGGTTATTCTATATGGCAAGCCGTTCTCCAGGCGTCTTTCGACGCTACCGCTGGACAGAATTAGGATTGTTTATCATTCCCTTCATGATTCTCATTCTCGAGATGTCACAACTCCTGCTTGCAAATAAAGATCAAACCTCATCCTTGAGCACAAGAAATCTTCCAACGGTACAAGGGCTGATTCCCGCACTTGGCCTTATCGCCGCACTATTCGTTACAAATATTATTCTTACTGTGTTTTTCCGTAAAGCCGATCAAATATTATTGCCGCTTGTTGGACTACTGAGCGGTCTTGGCATCCTTATGGCCACACGCCTTGGTCCAGACCTTAGCCCATATCCAGATCCGGCGTTAGGCTCTCGTCAGCTTGTTTGGGTCCTCTTAGGCATCGTTGTATGCCTTGCAACGCTGTTTGTAACACGCAACATTAACCTGTTAGCACGCTACAAATACAGCGTTGCTTTTCTTGGTGTCCTTCTTTTCTGTACAACACTTGTGAACACCTTTCGGGTCGGTCTGCGTAATCTCGACTCCCCTACACACGATCAGTTGAATATAGGTCCCCTAAACCTACAGCCATCAGAACTACTAAAAATTTGTATTGTCATCTTTTTTGCGGCCTATCTCAGTGAGAACCGCGATATTCTCGCTGAAGGCAGTCTACGCTTTGGTCCATTTCGTCTTCCACCCCTAAGACAATTGGGACCACTCGCACTGATGTTAGGCATAGCCTTGTTACTCTTCCTCTTTGTGCGCGAGTTAGGACTCGCCTTACTCATTTATGGCCTCTTTCTAGCTATGCTATATCTTGGTAGTGGCAAAATCTCTTACGTGGTGACAAGCTTACTGATCTTTATTGTGCTTGGTTTCATTGGATACAGTTTACTTGGTTATGTTCGCGATCGTTTTAGAGTAGTTGGTGTCAATGTAGTCGACTGGAATGCATTTAGTGAAACGATCTATAAAGCTCCTCGTGGAGCTTATCAAGTAGTACAAGGTCTCATTGCGCTTTCAAGTGGAGGCATTATTGGGGCAGGTCTTGGACTTGGACATCCTGCCGGCAGTCACTATGTGCCCGTAGTACAATCCGATATGGTTTTCACCGCCTTCGGCGAAGAGTTGGGACTTGCCGGACTCTTCGCAATTATTGCCATTTACCTGTTTATTATCTATCGCGGCTTCCGTATCGCAATCGAGGCAACAGATACATTTAATCAGCTTTTAGCGGCAGGTCTCACGTCGATTTTCGCCATTCAAGCATTCATTATTATCGCGGGAAATATGAAGTTTATGCCGCTGACAGGTATACCGCTGCCCTTTTTGAGCTATGGTGGTAGTTCAATTCTGGCAAACTATATCATTGTTGGCATCCTGCTTCGTATATCATATAACAACGCCGTCGAACGCGATGGCGGCGTATAATTCCTTGTCTCTCTAAAAAATACATGCTATACTTCGCGAAACATAGTGCGATAAGAAATAGAAGCGGGAAGGCACATGGGTCAATATCGACAATGGTTACACTACCGGCACATTGACCGGCAACTACAAGCGCAGAGGGAACAGCTTCTCGAAGAATTAGCACGCCTGCGCGCATCCATTTCCGCCCTTGATACCTCCTCGTCAGCTACCGACAATCACATCATACAGGCATTACTGCTCTATGCAAAAGCTGCTAGTGTCCCTGAAAGAACTGGAGAGGAACACTCGCTTAAGCACAATCCCGAAATTATCTCGCAAACTCTATTTGAACACAATCGCCTCACCGACTTTGATCAGTTGCACCAAAGGGACAGCAATGAGGTAGTCTTATCAAAGAATTCCACCTCTACGTATTCTTCGCCTTCACCAGCACCTCACGAAGAAATAAATAGCGCACCAGAAAGCATGAATCATCAGCAAGACGAGCAGACGCCAACTGAACCGCAAGTCGCGCTTCCCTGGTGGTTGCAAAAGTCGCTTAATTCGGACTCAGCAGGCAATACACTTGATGCACAGAATATGCGCACCAATCAGCTGGTACAACGTTGGCTCGAACGTTGGGGCCGCCAAGCGGAGCAGGAACAGCACAGGAACACAAATGGCACAGCTCCAGAGCAAGAAAGACAATCGTCATGAGCCTTACAGATAACACGCCGCCCATTTCCGGTTCCCAGCAACTTTACGCCCTCTTCTCACAACTAGATGCCCGGCAAGTGGAGGTCTTTTACAAAGGCTACCAGCAGTGGCAACTCGAACAGCAGAGCATGAGGCTACAGGAGCAATTAGCCTCACTCGAACAACAAATAGTCAACAATCAGGTACTTTTGCAGATAACCCAGCCCTCCGCCATCGCACTCGCCACGCTCACCCGCCTACAATCGCTCGGCGTCGAGGATATCGATCTGCTCGATAACATGCTAGAACGAGGCGATACATGGCTTGACCACACTCTTCAACTCCTGGAGCAGTGCGAACGCCTCGACGTTATCCATGGCAACTATACCGAGTGGTGCCGGCACGCCCTTGAAGACGCTTACAACTGGGTCGAATCCATACACGAAGTCGACAGACAAGAACAGCCCGTACAAGCAACAACGGACGACGACAAAACAGAAGCCCTGTTATTACAAAAGCTGATGAGCGAAGAAACCACCGAGACCACCTCTGCACATCCCGCCCCCGACCACAGCATCCCCCAGCAACCCGTATGGACCGCTTCAGCACGTCCTTCTCCTGAAATCGAAATGCCAGAAGGACATGCTGACTCGACTCCTACCCAAGGCATACCAATTCCAGCCATTCTCAGCTACTCAATGGCCATCAATACACAACCCATAGCATCCACACAAGCACAAGAAGAGGAACAGAAAGCGCAAAAATACGGCTTAGTCTCACGTATGTTGGCGCGCGTCTGGAAGGCGTAGTACATTATTGTCGGAACGGAACTCCTGGCATTGGTACCACATGCACCTGCGCTTCCTGCACAGGCGTTTGTGAAGGCGTTATCCCCGCCAATTGTTGCTCAAGCTCAGCAACGCGTTTGCGCAGTCGTCTCTTCTCGCCCACGTCTCGCAAGGCCGAGAGTGCCGATACGATATATAGCAGTAACGCACCCAGAATAAACGCAATCAATACGACAAGCCCCAGAGGAAGGCTAGGCGACTGCCACGTGAATAAAGCAAGTTGGACTTGCGTCGAGAGATTCTCGATCGTCAACACAACCAGCGCGCTGCCCGCAAGCGCGAATAGAAAGAGTAGGATGTAAAACATAGTGAATTCCTCACCTCAGCATATTTTTCCGCTTCTCTCATTTCTTCCCTCTCCACCGCTTTTCTTAGAATACGCATCATCACACCACACCATATACAACACCCGTCAAATCCACCTGCGGTACCTGAAATAGGCTAGTTGTCCCAACGTCAAAAGAGCCATAAAACCTAGCACAACCCAAAAGTTCCAGCCTGCGTCATGGTCTACTTGAGGGGAATGTCCAAAGTTTTGACCAAAGACGCCCGTTATGAACGTAATCGGGAGGAAGATTGTCGAGATGAGCGTCAATTGCTTCATGATTTCATTGAGCCGATTCGAGACTGTCGAGAGATACACATCCAGCAGGCTACTCATAAGGTCTCGATATGAGTCTAGCACTTCAAAAGTACGCACAAGATGGTCGTGTACATCTGCGAAATAGGGTTCCGCTTCAGTAGGAATAAAATCACCTGTACGATTAATCAATGAATTCATCACCTCGATTTGCGGACTAATCACACGCCGCATTTGTGCCAGCGCACGTTTCATTCGGAAGAGACGCATCTGTACTTCTTTTGACGCAACCTCAACGGTCTCGTTTTCTAGCTCGTCAATCACGTCATCCAGGTCGTCCAGCACAGGAAAATAGCTATCGACCATCGTATCAAGCACAGCATGAAGCACCCGGGGGGTACCCCGGCTCATAATATTATCCTCTGATTGGTCTTTGATCGCTGACTGTATTAATGCCTCAAGCCATGGTAACTCTGTCTGATGAACTGTGACAAGGAAATTTTTGCCAAAGGCAATGTCTAGCTTCGGCGTCTCGGAGGTGTCATCATCACGGTTGAAGAAGAGACCATGTACAACAAGATAGAAATAGTTATGCTGCTCAACCAACCGTGCACGTTCCTGGCCTTCGGCTATCGTATCTAGTGTAAGTTGTGAGAGCTTGAAGTCGTGACGCAGCATCTCGCTCGTGTTTTCGATATCCTCTTCCTGTATGTCGAGCCATACATGTGCATTGGGATCTGCCAGCGCACGGTGAAGTGCTGCTGTCGACCAATCGCATGTCACCCTGTTATTCTCCCATAACATGAGCTGTCTCATATCATATAACTCCTTCTCTCATTTATGTTTTGCAACATACTATTGAACGCATCAAAGACAGGATAATCATAAAGAAGATGAAGCGAGTCTGCAAGAGCTTCTCTTATGGACGTGGGTGAGGGAGCACGGAGATGTCACCATTATACACCGTGTATGCATCTTCTGCGTGTAGAGTAGTAACTTGACTTGCCTCTGCCATGCTCTCCAATTTCTGAATCACCCTGCGACGGAGCAACCGAAAAATTGACGACACAAGAGAATAGGATTATACTAGACGAACGTTCTACGGAGGCCAACACGGTGTTATTTGAAGAATACGCAAAAGCAAACCCTGTTCACAGTCCAGTTCGCACACAGTATCTACAGATCAAAAGCCAAAATCCCGACGCCATTCTCTTCTTTCGCATGGGCGACTTCTACGAGATGTTCGACGAGGATGCAGAAATTGTCGCGCGCGAACTAGAAATTGCCCTGACACGTCGCGACTTTGGGCGCGGCGAAAAATCTCCAATGGCAGGTGTGCCACATTTAGCCGCCGACGGCTATATCGCACGTCTCGTCGGCAAAGGCTATCGCGTCGCGGTATGTGAGCAGACCAGCGACCCCGCGCTCTCCAAAGGACTGGTCGAGCGCTCCGTTTTGCGTATCGTCACACCGGGCACCATTATCGATCCCACAATGCTGGCCGCCAAGCGCAACAACTTTCTCGCTAGCGTCGTCACGAGCCGCAACGCAGTTGGCATCGCCTACATAGACATTACAACAGGCGAGTTTGCCGTCACACAATTCAATACCCTTGAGCCTGAACTTGCGCTACAGCAGGAGATCTCGCGTGTCGCACCAGCTGAGGTCATTATCGAGGCTCACTATAGTCGTCAGGGAAATCGTAAGAAACGCTGGCTGGCCGCCATAATGAATGAGAAGCAGGTGACAAAGCTCGGTAGCAATGGCAATCCAAACGCTGAAATACCCGAAATCGATGAGGACGATGAGGATGATGATATCGCTCCCCTGACCAAACTCCTGTCGGGCCACACCGGACATGTCACACCCTATGACTCGCGCTATTTCTCTGAAGACGATGCGCGTCACCGCTTGCTCACACAATTCAATGTTGCCTCGCTCGAAGCGTTTGGCTGCGCCCATCTCCCACTCGCGATTCGTGCCGCTGGTGCCATACTCGCCTATGTCCAGGAAACACAGAAGGGTCTCCTGCAACAACTCGTGTCGCTCGAAACCTACTCCACACAGGGCTTCATGACCCTTGACCCACATACGCGCCGCAACCTCGAACTCTTCGAAAGTGGACGCAGTGGTTCCGTCAAAGGTTCCCTACTCTGGGTGCTTGATCGCACACGCAGCCCAATGGGTGGACGCTTGCTTCGCCGCTGGATTGGACAACCCTTGCTCGATATAGAGCAGTTAGAGCTACGCCAGCAAACAATCGCAGAATTGCTCGGCGACACACTGCTACAGGCACGTCTCGCGGATGCCCTGAAAAAAGCAGGCGATGTCGAACGCCTTATTAATCGCGTACGCCAGCGCATCGCCACACCACGCGACCTCATCGCGCTTGCTAACGGTCTGCGCTCAGCCGCTGAAATTCGTAAATGCCTCGCCGACGAAAAGAACAAGCCTTCATTGGAACGACTGATGGAGCATCTTACCGACAACGGAGATATCATCACGCTGATCGAACATGCCATCGTAGAGGAGCCGCCGTTGAGCCTCGCCGAGGGTGGCATCATCCGTCCTGGCTTTAGCTCCGAGCTTGACTCGATACGCGATGCCTCGCACAATGGGCGCAAGTGGGTTGCCGAGATGGAGCAGCGCGAACGCAAACGCACAGGCATCAACAATCTCAAGGTTGGCTACAATAAGGCAACAGGCTACTACATCGAAGTTTCTAGCTCCAATATTAACCGCGTCCCCGTTGACTACGTGCGCCGCCAAACGCTCTCTAATTGCGAACGCTATATCACCTCGGACCTCAAAGAGTACGAGACCCTTATTCTGAACGCGCAGGACCGCATCAACAAAATGGAGAACGAGTTTTTCGTACAACTGCGCGCCGATATCGCCGTGCATGAGTCTGAGCGCATTCTCGATACGGCTCACGCCCTTGCCGAACTCGACGTATATGTTAGCCTTGCTGAAGTAGCGGCTCGCAACAACTACTGTCGTCCACACCTCAACGACGGCGACACCATTCACATCGTTGCTGGTCGTCATCCCGTCGTCGAGCAAGCACAATCTGATACACCATTCATTCCAAACGACACCAACCTGTCAAACAGCAATGCACAAATAGGCATCATCACAGGTCCCAATATGGCCGGTAAATCAACGTACTTGCGACAGGTAGCCCTGATTACCCTCATGGCGCAAGTAGGTTGTTATGTACCAGCGGAAGCGGCCTCTATCGGCATCGTCGACCGCATCTTCACCCGCATCGGCGCACAGGACGATCTCGCCACAGGCCAGAGCACGTTCATGGTCGAGATGGTCGAGACCGCGAACATCCTGCATCATGCAACACCGAGCAGCCTCGTCATTCTCGACGAAATTGGGCGTGGTACCAGCACCTACGACGGCCTTGCCATCGCGCGCGCGATTGTCGAATACCTGCACAACAACAAACGCAGTGGTGCACGTACGCTTTTCGCCACACACTATCACGAACTGATCGAGGTCGCACAGCTGCTCCCACGCGTCCACTGCCTCAACGTCGCCGTGACCGAGGAGGCGGGCAACATCGTCTTCCTGCGCAAAATCGTTCCTGGTGGAGCTGACAGGAGTTATGGCGTCCATGTCGCACAACTTGCAGGCATCCCTCGACCCGTCATCCATCGCGCTGAAGAGATACTAGAGGAATTAGAGCACAAAGGTGACGCCAAAACCCGTCGCAAAGCCATGCGCGACATCACTATGCCCGAAGCATGGCAAATGACGCTCTTCGCCTCCGAGTCCAATCCCCTCGTCGAGGAAATCAAAAACCTCGCCATCGACGAACTCACACCAATAGAAGCCATCAGCAAGCTCTACGAGTTGCAGCAGAAGGCGAAGAGAGAGTAGCTTTACAAAAATTTTCATCCTTAAAAGAGTTTGATGAGTTTTGCATCCCTTCCCCCATGTGATACAATGTTAGTGTACAAAATACAATAATACAAATATCACACAAGGCTTGTAATAACACACATTCTTGTGCCTTTATGAGTGTTGTAACTGGCAGCTATGCGTAACGTACAATCATTTTTTGACACAATATAGTAACTACAAAGTGTGTCCTCAAAGGGCTTGCGTTCGTGTACTTTATAGTGCATACAAATTTTGGAAGAAGAACATGTAGCAGGCATAATGGACGATGCCAGACACAGAACACTATAGAATGAGATACAGGCGTAAGAGCAAAAATAGTGCCGTATCTAAGGAGGATTTCCATGAGCAATCCGTTGCTTGAACTTAAGAAACTTGGGCAGAGCGTGTGGTACGACAATGTCGACCGCGCCCAGCTACAGTCGGGTGAGTACCAGAAAATTCTTACAGAGAATGGCGTTGTTGGCGTCACCTCTAATCCAACCATCTTTGGCAAGTCGATCAGCACTGGCCACGCCTACGATGAGCAGATCAGCCAGTTGATGAGTGAGGGGAAGGATATTAGCGACATCTACGAAGCGGTCGTCATCCAGGACATCCGCACCGTCGCCGACATACTGCGCCCAGTCTTCGAACGCACAGAGGGACAGGACGGCTATGTGAGCCTTGAGGTATCGCCCGATCTCTCGCACGATACAGAGGGCACGCTCTCCGAGGCTCGTCGCTTCTGGAAAATGGTGGATCGCCCAAACCTGATGATTAAGATTCCCGCCACCCCCGAAGGCATTCCCGCCATCAAGCAGGCCATCAGCGAGGGCATCAGCGTCAACGTGACCCTGATCTTCTCACTCGATAGCTATCGCAAGGTTGCTGATGCTTACTTAAGTGGCTTGGAAGAGCGAAATGGTCGTGGTGACGACATCCACAAGATTGCCTCCGTCGCCAGCTTCTTTGTCAGCCGCGTCGATACGCTGGTCGACGAGTTACTCGAAGAAAAAGCCAAGGGGACGAATGACGCCAACGAGCAACAGAAGTTCAAGGCTCTCGAAGGCAAGGCCGCTATTG
>CAXTCR010000040.1:0-22038 GCA_964242555.1 uncultured Ktedonobacteraceae bacterium | reverse complement strand
GCCAGGAGTATCGTCCTTGTCTTCGTGATGCACGTTTTCCAAAAGTGTGTGTAGGGTTTGGATTTGGGTGCGCGTTGTCTCGTCAGCGTTATTGGCGGTGAAGATAAACGCCTGCACGCCGAGGGTGAGCAAGGTATACGCATCAGCTTCGTCAAGATTAGTCTGAACGTTGATGAAGGCTGGGAAGCGTACGGACTCGCGTACTGCTCGATACTGCAACACCTCTTCGATGCTTAGGGCGCCAACACTATTTGTCATGCCGAAGTCGAGCACCACGCCCGAGATGTCCTCGAACGCGCTCAGGTTTCGAATAAACAAGGGGTACATTTCGCCCTGGCGCATCGGGACCGTCACCACGATTTCGAGATCCTTGATTTCGAGTGCAAGCAAGCGTGCAGGTGCGTCAAGTGGCAAGACAATATATTGTATGCCAGCATCTTTGAGTTGTGTAAGCCCTTCGCGGTCCAGGTTTTGGTAGCCGCCTGTAATATGAAGTCCTGTGACAACGTTTTCATTTACCGACTTTGAGGACTCGATTTCCGTCTTGAGTGTTTGCAGGAAATTGCTGTCATTGCTCTGCCAAGTATAGAGAATGCCATCGGCTCCAGCTTTTAGTAAAGCCTCTGACCCGCCAGCTGTAATGGTAGGCAGCTCGACGACGAGGGAAGCTGCACGAGGCTTAAACTCGCCTTTGTTCTTGCCGAGAAAGCCTATACCGCCGCCGCTTTGAGCACGGCGTGCTTGTAGGAACATATCGCTTAATTTCGCCATTTCTGGTCTCCTTAGTATTGTTAGCGCGTTCTGTGGAACTGCTGCAGCGCGCTGAATGTGTCAATGTATGTGTGCGAGGTGAACTGAATATCTTCATTATATCACGAGAAGTCATCATTATAAAAATCGAAAGGGCATACTTAAAAACTAGTAGATGATAACCCGAAAAGCCCGCGAGTCCTATTGTCCTATGCTCCTACTCAACTTGCCCCTTCTGCACTCATCACTTATAATGTCGACGTTCCTAAGACTATGGAATTGGGCATTGACCTCATTATGGTCAATGTGCTGATGGGAAGGGTATCTAATGCTACAAGGAAGTGTAGACGATTACATTGCCGCGTTGTCCTCGACAAAGGAGCAAGAACGCACCAGCACTAATATGAATACCGTTATGGCATATCGCAATGATTTAAGGCAACTCTGTCAGTATCTACAAGAACGTGGGGTGGAGCAATGGGCGCAGGTAACGAGGAAGCAACTCTCCGATTACCTGGAGGATATGCGTGAGGGACAGCTGTATCGACCAACAACAATTGCACGTAAACTTGCGGCATTCAAATCGTTTTTTCGTTATCTCAAGAAGGAGGAACGTATCGAGGAAAACCCAACCGAATCGCTCGAAGCACCCAGTATACCTAAGGAGCCGCCGCAGATATTAACCGTTGAGCAGATCGACAGTTTGTTTAAGCAGGTAGATGTGAGGACTGTTGTGGGTCAACGTGACCTTGCAATGCTGCACATGCTGTATGCGACAGGGATGCGAGCATCAGAACTCGTATCACTACAAGTGGATGATTTTGATAAGGAGCAGGCGACAGTCACATGTCCAGGGCGCAACGCCCAAACGCGTCGCGAACGTACACTACCGTTGCCCCCATTAGTCGTTGAGACAACGATGCAATACTTAACCAAAGCACGGCCACGACTGGCAAGACATTCTGAAGAACGTGCATTGTTCCTAAACCATCATGGAGAACGCTTAACACGTCAGGGCTTTTGGTTAATCATTAAAGGGTATGCACGGCAGGTAGGCATTAGCGAGATCACACCACATATGCTGCGTCACTCATTTGCTATGCTTATGATTCGTGGTGGGATGGAATTGCGTTCTGTGCAAGAGCTGCTTGGACACGCGCATATTTCCTCAATCCAGATGTATAATCAGGTGACACATTCAAAAAGTCGCGAGTAGTCTGTCTCAATCTCTATGGAATACTTCTTTAAACGCGTGGAGGTGTTCCATAGAGATTGAACTCCAGTGTCATAGATGGGAGAAATGCTATGCTCTACGATGAGGTTGTTGAGGCCACAACTGCGTTACAGGCTCGTACCTCTATAAAACCAATAATCGCACTTATTCTTGGCTCTGGTCTTGGAGATTTGGCGGACGAAATTGAGAATGCGAGTGTTGTGCCTTATACAGAGATACCACACTTTGCACGCTCAACTGTCGAAGGCCATGCCGGTCGTCTTGTAATAGGAATGCTTGAAGGGGTGCCAGTAGTGGCGATGCAGGGACGTTTTCACTTCTACGAAGGGTATGCTTTGCAGGAGGTGACGTTTCCGGTGCGTGTGATGCAGAGGCTTGGGGCACAGGTGTTGCTTGTGAGCAATGCCGCTGGTGGCGTTAATCCTATTTATAGGCCGGGCGATTTTATGCTATTGCGGGACCATATCTCACTTCCGGGATTGGCTGGCGCGAATCCATTGGTGGGAGCCAATGACGAACGTTTCGGCGAACGTTTTCCTCCGCTCGCCAAAGCCTATGATCCCGTATTGCGCAATCTTGCTCATGCCGTTGCGGAACGGTATCTCGAATTGACCGTTCACGAGGGCGTGTACACGATGGTTGCTGGCCCGAGTTTTGAGACAGGGGCTGAACTGCGTTTTCTTCGCGCGATTGGCACTGATGCGGTAGGAATGTCAACCGTGCCGGAGGTTACAGTGGCGCGACACATGCGCATGCGTGTACTTGGCATGAGCTTGATTACCAATACCGCAACAGGCGATGAGAGCGAAGAGGTCAATCATGCCGAGGTACTAGCTACCGGCGATGCTGCTCGTCAAGGGTTCGCAGCTCTGGTACGCGGCATTGTACGCGAGGTGCCTAGTCTGCTTTCGTCACAGTAATAAGTTTCGCTGTCCAGTTGTAGAGAGATCCCTGCCAGTCCACCAGGACCATCAAGTAGTACGTGCCCTTGTCAAGAGAAGGCGAGAGCTGGTAATTCCAGATTGTCGGTCCCTGTGGGTTACATTGTTGTACCTGTGGAGTCTTGTCGCTAAAGATGAGGCCATTTTCCTCTTCCTTGGGAAAGGGCTGTTGCAGCGTGTCTACCGATTTGACTCTCTCTTTAGGAATGTTGTCGCCGAAGTTCGAGTCTTTTGTGAGCCAGAGCCGGCAGGTTATGCCTGATATATGTAGAGGCTTTCCTGTACAGTTAGGTGCTTTATCCAAGACCTGTGCCTGGACTTGATAGGACATGCCTCGTACTTCTTGAACCGAGTACTGCACGCCGGGGCACCCTAATCCCACTTCCAGGATATTAGGTGTTTGTGTAACTTGTGGTGTTTGTGTCTGGGTGGGGGGCACAGAGGTATTACCAGATGAGTTTGTCCCATTGTTCGAGCTATTTGTGGACTTATTTTGTTGTGCGGTTTGTTTGGGACGGGTAAACGTCCCTGTGGCGAACCCTGTCAGGAGACCAGAAAGAGCAAACAGAAGCAAGGCAAGAATAGCGATGATAGCTGAACGGTTATTTGCCCTAGAATTTGAATTTGGTCCTCTGCCTGATGCTACTTGTTGCATAAAAATATGTTTTCCTCTGTTCTTGCTTACTGCATTCCATTCTATCATGTTCTCTTTTGTCCCTCCTCAAAATAAACGATGAGTAGCCCAAATTGGTATTTTTTGTGGGAGTTTAGTGCAAGAAAGGCAAAAAAGAGACCGATCAATGTTCTGGGGGAACAAGATCGGCGTACCTGGATAAGGGGTGTGTGGGGGAAGTCCCAGGCTCGGCATATATAGAAGGAGGGAACAGCTAAGATGGCTCGATGGAGCTAGATGGAATGGTGCATGCCATAAGACATCGAGCCATCCTGCCGCTTTCATCCTTCTTCATGCTTCTCTATAGAAAGAAACGCAGGCTTTTTGTTTTTTAGGGCACGTGACAATAGTTCTTGCAAAAATTGTGGTCCTGTTCCGTCTACTATGCGTAGTATATAATGAGATAGACAACATGCTGAAGATTAAATACATATATTGAGAAGCCCGAAAGGAAAGTATCATGGGTGGACACTGGTTTGAACTGCTCATTGTTGTGCTTGTCGGTTTAGCCCTGTTTGGACCAAAGACACTTCAATCGATTGGACGTAACGCGGGACGAGGTATTGGGCAGGCAAAAGAGGTGAAAGACAAGATCATGTCCGAGTTACCAATGGAAGATCTGCACAAGATGTCGCAAAACATTCCGACTAGCCCGCGTCACGCAGTGCAGTTGCTCATGACGCCGGAACAGAAGGAGCGCGTTAAGGCTTCTGAGGGAGTGGATTCATCTATTCAATTACCATCTGATAATAAATAATCATAGAAGAAACGGTGTAGGGGTCTACTTTCATTATACTTTCGTTTAGCCTGTGATGCGGGACGAGGGTGTAATGGAAGTAGACCCCTACAATGATTTGTACTGTTTTAGAGGGTGTAATGGAAGTAGACTCCTACAATGATCTCTATTCCTCTTGGGAGATTGTCGGTGGGAACATGAGACCGGATAGAAGCCAGCTAATGATGCAGGTTACGACGACGGATCCTACGAGGAGATGTGTGCTCCATACTGTTCCATATATCACACACACGACTACTGTATAGGTCAACAACCATAATCCTGGTACACAAGCAATAAACAGGCGGAAACTCTCAATGGATGCAAGAGAGGGGCGTATCAGGCGATATGCGCAATCAATAAGTAAGCCGGCAATAGCCCCGATAAGCATAATGATGTAGTTGTTCTCCATTGTGGCAAGTGTTGCCGTGCTCAACATGAGGGTGAGGAAAAAGAAACCAAAGAATGGTTTCCACCTGCGTAACAGGTACATCGTCATACTTGCCAAAAATCCGCCTTGCACAACGTACGAGACGACGGCAAGCGTTTGTCTTGTCCCATCTGTTTTGGGAGCGTTTGTGAGAAAGAACTCTGTATATGGGCTGGCTTCTGAGGTGATGATTTGCCAGTAGAGGAGCAGTAAGGTGAATGAAAGTAACAATAAAATTGGTGAGGAGCGTTCGCGGTTGACATACAGTGCGTGAAATGGACCCACAAGCACAAAACCGAAGAACAGCATGAGGGCGATATGTGTGGGCGAAAGGGCAGCGTCTAAGTTTTGTTCAATGCCAAACAGCAGGTGCCATGTCAAGTCACCAACACCGCCAATAAATGAGCCGATGATGCCGAGCACAGAGATTTCATAGCCAGCGGGTATAGACGCACGCCAGGACAGGCCCTTAAGCCGATTGATTAATATTGCGCCTGGTAGCACACACGCAGTAGCAAACAAGCCGGAATACAGCACTGCATGCCACGGTGTCCAGAAGCTTTCTAAGCGAATATGACTATGTGCCCATGCATCCAGTGAGACACCGAGTATCAGCCAGAAGCATGCTCCTAAGAAGCACCAGGAGAAAACGCGGGGCGTAATTTGTATTCTACTAAGTCGATCTTGCAGAGAACGCGACTGCGTGCTCACCGAACTCATGCGTGTATTCCTCTCTTAAAAATGCGAATTATCGCAATACTGTGAGATATTATTTTGTAGCGGCAACGACAAGAAATTGTGGCACAGGTGCGTTTCTCCCATGTTCAAGGCCATGGCGTTGCATGGTCTCTTCATTCAATTTTGGCTCTATTATTCTTTGTACCACACAGCCTGCGTTTATTACAAGATTGAGGTAGGTGCTAAGCGGGCGATGAAGTCTTGGTTCGTGATATTGGTCATGCTTAATAATACCTCTTTAAGACCTGTATATTTATGGTTGTTCAATGAGCGCGACGGCATAGCACGCGATGCCTTCGCGACGACCGGCAAAGCCGAGACCATCAGTTGTTGTAGCTTTGATGCTTACTTGCTCTTTGGGGAGGTGCAGGTGTTCGGCGACGTGTGAACGCATGGCGGGGATGTGGGAGGCCATCTTGGGGCGCTCGGCGACGACAGTTATGTCGATGTTGCTAATAGACCAGCCAGCATTTTTGAGCTGTTCGTAGGTGTAGTCGAGGAATAGAGAACTCGGTTGGTCCTTCCAGCGTGGGTCGGAGGATGGAAAGTAGGTACCAATATCGCCTAATGCGGCTGCTCCGAGCAGGGCGTCGACGATGGCGTGAATGACGGCATCGGCGTCGGAATGTCCCAGCAGACCGTGTGTGTGGGGAATGAGGACGCCGCCGAGGTAGAGTGGGCGGCCCTCAACTAGTTGGTGCACGTCATAGCCGTTGCCGATACGAAATGTCATACGATATCCCCCTGTAACAGAGCTTCAGCGATAAGCAGGTCTTCCTGGGTCGTAATTTTGATATTTGAGTACGAGCCACTGAAGATAGCTACGGAATGGCCTAGACGTGCAAGTAGGGCTGCATCGTCTACGAAATTTTCCTGCATGATAGCATTGTAATGGGCAGTGTGAATAAGTGGAAAGGAGAAAACCTGTGGCGTCTGAATAGTCCACAGGTGTGAGCGATCAGGTGTTGCAGAAATAATGTTGTCGCTGTTCACTTGCTTAATGGTATCCTTCACAGACACAGCGGCAACACTTGCTCCATACATTTGGGCCGAAAGCAGGCCGTCTTGCAGCATTGCTGGAGTAACAAGAGGACGTGCCGCATCGTGAATTATGACCCAGCGAGGAGGTCTAGCGGCGAGTGTATCTAGTCCAATGGTTACAGAATCCTGGCGGCGTAGTCCACCCGGAACAACGGCGATAACCTTATGGTAGTCTTCTCTTTCGCACAAATATTGTGTGTCCGCGATACGCTCAGCACTAGTCACGAGAGCGATGGACTCTATGTGCTCGGACGCTCCAAATACATCGAGCGTCCGAGCAAGGGCGGTACGTCCTAGAAGTGGCGTCCACAATTTATCGCGTCCCAACATGCGACGGCTAGAACCGGCTGCCACGATGACAGCCGAAGCTTTTTCGATCTGTGCTCCCATGAGGCGATTCCTCACAACTGGCGTTGTTTGGCAGGTGCCTGGATCTGAGCATGTGAGCCAGTGGGCTGTTTGGGATGGGCAAAGATCATTCGGCCCGCAACCGTCTGTAGCACTCGTGTGACCGTGACCTCAATAGCGGCCCCCATATACTGGCGTCCGTTTTCCACAACGATCATTGTGCCATCATCGAGGTAGCCCACACCCTGTCCCAATTCCTTGCCGTCCTGCATGATCTTGATGTGAATATCTTCTCCCGGCAACAAGACGGGTTTAATCGCGTTCGCGAGTTCATTGATATTGAGGACTTTGACGCCCTGTAGTTCCGCGACGCGGTTGAGGTTGAAATCGTTTGTGATGATGGCGCAGTGCAGGTTACGGGCCATTTTTACAAGTTTGGCATCGACCTCTGAAATGCCTTCTATATCGGCATCTGTGATCTCGACTGGCACAGCGGCCTCTGTTTTTAGGGTATTGAGTATCTCAAGACCACGGCGGCCACGATTGCGGCGCATGGTATCGGCAGAGTCCGCGATGCGCTGTAGCTCTTCCAGCACAAAGCGTGGGACTAACAGTGTACCGTAGATGAAACCTGTCTGACTGATATCCTTGATGCGCCCATCGATAATCGCACTCGTATCGAGCAGGATTGGCGGCAGTGGAGAGGGTTCTGGTACGACCTGTTCCTTGTCTTTATCCTTCTCCCGGTCCTTCTCCCGGTCCCTTGCGCGTTTCTCTTCGCGGGTCTGCTCGCGTTCCTCGTCACGCTCGCGGTTACGGCGCGTCACCGCGCTTTGGATACTGAGGAAGAGATGACCGATGTCATTCTTGCGCAGGACCGCAATGGTCACTCCGAGGTAGGCAAACAGAAGGGTGGCGACAAAGGGAAGAATACGCCCCCAGTTCGAGGGCAGACTGTTGAGTGGGATGGCGAGCAGAGCTGAAATAATAAGGCCGATAGTCAGTCCAATAGCGGCGGCCACGAGATCACTTGCGGCAGCTTTGCGAATTCTATCGCTAATCCAGCGGTAGGGCACGATAGTGATATAAGGAGTGATAATGAACGCGAGAAGAGCGGCGGCGGCAGCTATACCTATGACCCACTCGATCTGAGTGGGCAATTGGGTGCGGTCCAAGAAGTAAATGCTGACAACAATGCCAACAGCGACGACAACCCCGATGATACGGGAAATCATATTACCAAACATCCCTGCATCCTCCAAAGCAGAACACTGAAAACAGCAGAAGTGTGCTCGGGGCGAACGCTTTATAGAGGCGGGAAAGGTCGGTGATAAAGAAGAAAGAATAATTGCGAAAAATGTGTTGCCCGACCCACCGTACAAAGCTCCAAGAAACGCCACAGAGCTAGAAAGAATAAAAACAGTCCTTCTTAAAGTATACCCCCTATTTACAAGGGAGACAATACTTGAGTTTGCATCCTTTCAATGCACGAAGAGGAGTCATACAATGCACTCCTCTACAACAATTTTAGTAAAATACCATTGCTATACGTGTTACGTATGGCGACTCCTTTATGTTGTAGAAAATCGAGATTTGCGTGCGATGAAAAGAAAAATATGCGTTACCGTCAGTGTAGCGCAATTTCCAGAGCGACTGCAAGTGAGCTAGCGGTGAGAACTTTGAAATCAGGTGGCAGTCCTGCGTCCTCTAACTCCGCACGTACTTTCTTGTCGCGACCAGCGCTTGGCACTATACAGCGTTTAAAACCGAGTTTGGCGGCTTCGCGCACACGCAGAGAGAGACGACTGACAGCGCGTAGTTCACCGGAAAGGCCAACTTCACCGATCAGGGTCATGTCGGGTGGAATATTCTTCTCGCGATAGCTAGAGGCTATGGCGCATGCCACACCAAGATCAATCGACGGTTCCTCCAATGTGAAGCCACCCACTACGTTCGCGTACACATCATGGTTGCCTACCGCCAGTCCTACACGCTTGGTAAGTACGGCGAGGAGCATTACAAGCCGGTTATGCTCGATGCCATTGGTTGTACAGCGCGCATTGCCAAAATTGCTTGGTGTCACGAGCGCTTGTACCTCGACCAGCAGGGGGCGTGTGCCTTCCATGCTGACGACGACTGCGGAGCCTGTTGCGCCAAGTGCACGGTCCGCCAGGAACACTGCCGATGGATTCGCGACCTCGATCATACCTTCGCCCTGCATCTCGAAGACGCCGATTTCGTGCGTCGCGCCAAAGCGGTTTTTGACGCCTCGTAGAAGGCGATATGAGTGGTAGCGTTCGCCTTCCAGATAGAGAACGGCATCGGCAATATGCTCCAGAGCTTTAGGACCGGCAACTGTGCCCTCTTTAGTGACGTGGCCGATGATGAAGATAGGTACATGTGTGCTCTTTGCCAATTGCATCAGTTGGAGCGTGCACTCGCGCACCTGACTAATGCTGCCTGGAGCAGAAGTTACGTGACTAGCGATGACGGTCTGAATGGAGTCAACGATGACGAGCGCGGGTTTAAAGCGGTTGATGGCTTCGGCGATGACATCGAGTTCGATGGAGGCTAATAGATAGAGGCGCTCACCTGTAATCCCAAGCCGTTCGGCGCGCATCTTGACCTGCTCGATAGACTCTTCGCCAGAGACGTAGAGGACGGGGCCAACATTTTCGGCAATCGCGCCCGAGACCTGTAGAAGCAGGGTTGATTTGCCTATTCCGGGTTCGCCGCCTACGAGGATGAGTGAGCCGGCGACAAGGCCACCGCCGAGTACGCGGTCCATTTCGGGATAGCCGACGGAGACGCGTTCCTGTACCAGTGGTTTAATCTGTGGCAATAAAATAGGTGTTTGGGTGCCCTGTGCGACGGTGGTGTTGCCGACAAGGGCCTGACGACGTTGTTGGGCGGGTGTCTGTGGTACGTCGGTGACTTCTTCGAATGTGTTCCATGAGCCACAATCGGGGCATTTGCCCATCCATTTGCTTTGTTCGCCGCCGCATTGTTGGCAGATGTATTTTGTGCGTAGTTTTGGCATTGATGCTATTCTTTACCTTTTAATGGATATTGTGCGCGTGCGAGAGGGCATAATGAATTATAGCCCCTACAAGCTATTTTCTGTCAATAGAACTGTTCTTTTTTTTATCCTGGTAAAACAGGATGGGTATTTAGGAGTGCTCCTTGGGCGTCGTACAGGCGTGCTTCTATTGGAAACTTGATGAAGCGATCATCCAGGAACAGAACAATGTCATTCTCGACGGTATCTTCAAGAACTATGTTGTTTGCGAAGACGAGCTGTACTCGTGCAATTGTAGAACCGTTGTGTCCTACATAACCACCAGCGTAAAACTGGTTATTGTCGTCGCCACTACCACCTATATAAATTCTAGGGGAAGAATGTCTTGGTATTCCTCCACCGCCTGCACCTGCACCTCTTAGCCTCCATGATCCGTCTTTTCCTTGAACAACCTCACAGGTGAAACTCCATTGCATACCCTGCTCATCCTCGCATATAACAAAGTGGAGTTGACGATGGGGAAGGGAGCGTTCTTTGATGAAGCGAATTGTTTCTGACTTTGCTCCAAATCCGCCTATGCTAGTTTGTCCTTGTTGAGGTTGTGTATCAGGGGCAGAACCTTCAGAAAGAATAATACTTGGTGTGCTTAAAAATGCAATTATTGCGTCTTTTGGAGTTGCGGCGTTCATGTGCTGTCTCCTCTGATTGGTGGAGCATTGCGTTGTACAGTTAGCAGGGTTAGGCGTGAACTGAGAGTCATGAATAAGACCCCTACTAGTTCGACCAACTAGAAATGACCGTTTCTTTAAGAAGGATAGGCAATGAATTGCCCCTGCTCCCCTGCGGACGCCGTGAACGTGGTCCCTACGGGAGGTCATATGAAGATAGGTGAACTACTACGAGTGACGTGTGTGCGATAGCGGTCAAAGTCTGTTGTTGGCGTCGGACGGCATAATGTTTTTTTGACAAAAAACGTGAGTGTGGGGATACACGTGTTGTATCCTTTCAGGCAATTTTGTGCCAGGAGGACGTGATAAATCGGTCCCTACATTTAGCAGATGGATTATCGATCTACATGAGTTAGATATAAAAAAGAGGGACGTGAGGAATTCCTCGCGTCCCTCCTAGTGTTTAGTGGTCGGAGCTGCTTTCACCGCCAGCGGGGAGGGCCGCTTCGGGTGTGGCAGGTGCGGGTAACTGCTCGATGCGGTTGCGGACCTGTAGATCGAGATCGTCATCGACGACGACGGCTTCGACGAGATCGCCGGGGTGGAACTTGCCTTGCAGCAAGCCTTCGGCCAGTGGGTCTTCGACCATGCGCTGGATAGTGCGGCGTAGTGGTCGGGCACCGTATTCGGGATCAAAGCCCTTGTCGATTAGGAACTCTTTCGAGGCGGCAGGTACAACGAGTTCTACCTCTTGCTCGGTCAACTGAGCGCGAACGCGGTTGAGGAGCAGATCGATGATAGACTGCATCTCCTCCATACGTAGGGCATGGAAGACGATTACGTCGTCGATACGGTTCAGGAACTCGGGCTTGAAGGTGTTCTTCAATTCGCCAAGTACCTTGTCCTTCATGGCGTCGTATTCGCTCTGATTGGCCTTGGCCTTGTCTTTCGACTGCTTGAAACCAATCTTTGCCTCCTTGTTGAGCAGGGCGGCGCCGACGTTTGAGGTCATGATGACGATGGTGTTGCGGAAGTCTACAGTGCGGCCCTTGGCGTCGGTCAACTTGCCATCCTCAAGAATTTGGAGCAGCATGTTGAAGACATCAGGGTGTGCCTTCTCGATCTCGTCGAGTAGGATGACGCTGTAAGACTTGCGGCGAACGGCCTCGGTCAACTGACCGCCCTCTTCGTAGCCGACATATCCCGGAGGGGCACCGACGAGGCGAGCTGCCGCGTGGCGTTCCATAAACTCTGACATGTCGATCTTGATCAGGGCGTCCTCGCTGCCGAACATGAATTCGGCGAGCGTCTTAGCAAGCTCGGTTTTACCGACACCAGTTGGTCCCATAAAGATGAAGGAGCCAATTGGACGCTTGGGGTCTTTTAGACCAGCACGTGCGCGGCGTACGGCGCGAGCAATCTTTTCGATAGCTTCGTTCTGGCCGATGATACGAGCGTGCAGAGCGTCTTCCATTTGCAGGAGGCGCTGTGACTCTTCCTGGGCGATACGCATTACTGGAATGCCCGTCCACATTGAGACGATCTGTGCGATCTCCTCTTCGCCGACGGTCGGCTTGTCAGTACCACGCTCACGCTGCCAGCCGGACTCCAGCTTGGAGATGCGGTCGCGCAACTTGACCTCGCGGTCGCGTAGTTCTGCGGCAAGTTCGTACTCTTGCTGCTGAATAGCGGCTTCCTTCTCGCGTAGCACCGACTCGAGACCCTTCATAGCCTCTTTCAGGTTGAGGGGAGCAAGGGAGTTCTGCATGCGTACACGGCTGGATGCCTCGTCGATCAGGTCGATGGCCTTGTCGGGCATGAAGCGATCGGTAATGTAGCGGCTCGCCATTTCGGTTGCGGCCTTAAGCGCATCATCGCTGATAATCAGGCGGTGGTGCTCCTCGTAGCGGGGGCGAATGCCCTTGAGGATTTCGATGGTCTCCTCAACGGAAGGTTCGCGTACAATTACTTCCTGGAAGCGGCGCTGCAGGGCGGCGTCGCGCTCGATGTACTTGCGGTACTCATCGAGTGTGGTTGCGCCAATGCACTGTAGCTCGCCACGGGCGAGGGCTGGTTTCAGGATATTCGCGGCATCGACCGCGCCTTCTGCGGCACCGGCACCAACAAGTGTATGAACCTCGTCAATGAAGATGATGCAGTCGCGGCTATTGCGAATTTCTTCGATAATCTTCTTGAGGCGTTCCTCAAACTCACCACGATACTTTGTGCCGGCTACGAGTGAGCCAACATCGAGTGTGAGCAAGCGTTTACCAGCGAGGGTTTCGGGCACTTCACCTGAAATAAGGCGCTGTGCGAGACCTTCGACGATAGCGGTTTTACCAACGCCCGGTTCGCCAATGAGAGCTGGATTGTTCTTATTGCGTCGTGACAGAATTTGAATAACGCGCTCAATCTCCTGATGGCGTCCCACGACCGGATCGAGGCTACCAGCGCGGGCGGCCTGTGTCAGGTCGATGCCCATCTGGTCGATGGTGGGAGTCTTGGAGTGCTTGGCGTCGCGCTCGTGTGATGGACCGGTCTGGCTCAGTACCTGAATGGTCTGGGTGCGAACCTTTTCGAGGTTGACACCGAGGCTTTCAAGCACGCCTGCCGCGATACCTTCGCCTTCGCGAACGAGGCCGAGGAGCAAGTGTTCTGTACCGATATAGTGATGATTCAGGCGACGAGCCTCATCAACCGCAAGCTCGATCACCTTTTTGGCGCGAGGTGTGAGACCGATCTCACCAAGAACAATGCGATCACCACGACCAATAATAAATTCAACGGCACTTCGAACCTTGTTGAGTTCGACGCCGAGATTAGCTAAAACTTTAGCGGCAACGCCTTCCCCCTCGCGAACGAGGCCGAGGAGCAAGTGTTCTGTGCCGATATAATTGTGTTGAAAACGTTGCGCTTCCTCTTGAGCGAGGCTCAAGACTTTTCTGGCGCGCTCCGTAAATTTGTCAAACCTATCTCTATCATTCATCTGTTTGTCACCCCCCTTTGAGTGGCGGCAGAGGATGGAACCAAACCCTCTATAGTGTCCCTCGTAAAAACAGGGTACTTCATCATACAACACAGGAAAAGGTGCGTCAAGTTAACCAGTTAAGCCTCCCGTCTACCAGTGTACCAACTTTTATAATCGGCACACTCTCAACCTACAAACATTGTACAGGGAAACAATCGACCTCCACCTGCCTGACTCTGAGGGAGCGGCAGCGTGAAGGTCGCACAATTATCTGTTAAGGTACAAATTATTTCATCCAACAAGAACTCTGTACTTTGCAGATGCCTCCAAATCAATTTGACCAGTTGTTCTAGCATAAACGGTATAGTTCATAATACTCTACTTTGGGTAAAGCGTCAAGACTAGCGAGAATAGATTTGTAGTAAACGGCATCATATGAATTGACGAAACGACTGCACAAAATCGGGTAATATGTATTTACGAACGCCCACTGGCATCTCCCCTGATATACACGACGTATCGTGTGTAGCCAAGAGTCTACCGGTGGGCGTTGAAGAACGTTATGTTATTTCGTTGTGAAGCCTAGCTATTCCTCGACATCATCTTTGCGCCTAGTTGCGTTGCGGAAAGCTTCTGCCATAGCAGTAAGTTCGGCTCCATCCTCGATAGCATTCCTATTCGAGGCATCGTTGTTGCGCTCACGCCTGTTGTCAGGTCTTTGTCGCTGCTGGCTCTGCTCCTGCTGAGCGGTTGCCTCAAGCGATGGTGTAGAACCTGCAGGTTGTGGCTGCGTTTCAGCGGCAGGTTCTGTTGAAGGTGTTGCTGTCTCGTTAGCCTGTGGCGTCTGTACTGTAGCACCATCATTTACCTGAACTGCCTCGGCCTGTGCGTAGTCTTCTTCGGAAGGCTGTGCGCCTGTCGAGTCGATTTCGTCGGCCTGACGTAGACTGAGTCCTAAACGACGACGTTCGGCATCGATGCGCAGGATGCGCAATTGCAACTGGGCGCCCTCGTGCAGGATAGACTTAGGATCTTGTCCTGGCGTCAACTCTGACAGGTGGATGAGACCTTCAATGCCGTCCTCGATGCGTGCGAAGGCACCAAAGGGAGCGATCTTCGTAACCACGCCTGTAACAACTTGACCGGGTGTGTAGCGTTGTTCGACGGTAGTCCAGGGATCAACCTCGGCGCGCTTAATGGACAAGGCGATCTTCTTCTTGTCCTTATCGACGCTGAGCACCTGTACTTCCACTTCTTGTCCAACGTGAAGTACCTCACTTGGATGATTGACGCGGCTCCAGGCCAACTGACTAATGTGAACCAGTCCATCTGCGCCGCCGAGGTCAACGAATGCGCCGAAGTTAGCAAGGTTGCTGACAACGCCCTTGCGCACCTCACCGGGTTTGAGTTCGTCGAGCAATTCCTCGCGTCGACGCTGGCGCCACTCCTGAACGGCAAGGCGTTCGGAGAGAATTAAGCGATTGCGTGCGCGGTTAATCTCAATGATTTTGAGTTGAAGCTCTTTATCCTTCATGCTTTGAAGCTTGGCTGCCGTCTCCTGGTTTTCACCACCGGAGGCGACCTCTTCGCGCTTCAGGTTAAGGATTTGCGAGATGGGAACGAAGCCACGAATACCGGCGACATCGACAATCAGGCCGCCCTTATTGAAGTCAATGACTTTCGCTTTGAGCAGTTCGCCACTCTTGTATTGGTCTTCTGCAATGCGCCACTGGCGCTCGACATTGGCGCGTTTAAGAGAGAGGACTGCATGTCCATCCTGGGTCTCGGGTTGAACCACGTAGACCAGAATTTTGTCGTCGAGATGGAGTTCGGAGAACGAGCCATAGCCGGTAGCTGGCAATTCTTTTGTTGAGAGCACACCCTCGGATTTGAGGCCAATATCGACCAGGATTTCGTCCTGGTCAATCCGCACGATCACGCCCTCGACCACGTCGCCCCGCTTGATATCTATAGGTGCGCTCGTTGATGCCAGCAACGCTTCCATCTCATTCTGATTTAGCTCTTCGCTATCTTCAGGAGTGCTGCCGTTTTGCCCTTGGAGGCTATTTTCTTCTAACATCGTCTGTACCCGCCCGATTTTCAGATTTTCTGCTGGCTGTGTCGAAAGGTCGCCGTGCTGTTGAGTCTGCATGGGTAAAAACCCCCTTCGATCCACGGTTTTTGCCTGACCATAGCCTGCGTCTCTTCGTATATATTGCTCGACCGTTAGTGGGACTCCCAATTCTGTTCGCGGTACCGCGAGGATGCGAAACGGAAGCGAGAGGGGCCACCTGCCGATTGCGATATACATATAGAGAGGAGAGCGCCATTGGGTCTGGTCTACTTGCGGGGAGTTGCTCAGGCGGTAATCGTTTCGGACGTTTTCTACAATCTCTTAACCCGTATTGCCTGTACGAGAGAATCTGTGCGACTATGGTTTGCCCTACAGAACGATACTACGAAACGATGCTCGCAGGCGTGAAGCCATCACGGACGTAATGAAAACGATCTACGGTCGTGATGAATCAGGTCCCTACTAAAGCCATACAAAGCACCTGAATGAATGCATACCCCCACTCGATGCTTTAATTATACCAAAAGCAGGTCACGAATGCAAGACATGATCCGCCCTTTTGACAATCTCTCCGGTGTTTTTCTGCTTATCATAGTATATCATAGTAATGCATAAAATGACAATATGCTACAATATACTTATGGAAAACACTACAATTGACGTACTTGTCGGCTTCTTACGTGAGCGCCTCCATCCAGTGGAACAAGCCCATACCCTGATTGATGCGGTCGAGGGACAGCGACCGGGTGCACGTAAGGCAGCTGTCCTGCTGGCTCTTTTTGAGCAAAACGGGGTACCCCATCTTGCCTTTATTCGACGGGCGACAACCTTACGTTCGCACAGCGGTGAAATCGCGTTTCCCGGTGGGGGAGTAGATACCACGGATACATCGCCTGTGATGACGGCGCTAAGAGAGGCTCATGAAGAAATTGGCTTAGAGCCGTCGCGTGTCGAGGTGCTGGGCGTGTTGCCACCTGTTTTTACGATTGTCAGCAACTATCTCATCACGCCTGTGGTGGGATATCTCCCGCAGGGTTTAGGCGCTCTACAATTGCAGGCAAGCGAGGTGACAGAGCTTATTCTTGCGCCGTTAGATGCGCTG
This sequence comes from uncultured Ktedonobacteraceae bacterium, assembly GCA_964242555.1. Lineage (GTDB taxonomy): Bacteria > Chloroflexota > Ktedonobacteria > Ktedonobacterales > Ktedonobacteraceae > JBBQVS01. Next base: position 5,277 of record CAXTCR010000040.1, on the reverse strand, counting down.
GCTAATCCAGCAATCGCGCATACGGAGCAATGGACGCGTGGTGGTATGACGCGCACCGTCTACTTTTTTGAGTATAATTCCTACCGTATCTGGGGTGCGACGGGTCGTATTCTTTCAATGTTGCTAGCATTGTTACAGTAGGGGCACCAAAACCAAACCCAATAGTCATAAAGACCTTGCGAAAAATTTGCAAATCAGTACAATAGAGAGTAGATAAAACGTCTTCAGTAGTGCGTTCCCCTTATTTACATGCGGTTAGTCTACCAGTAACCCAGGAGAGTACCAGTGTCTACGCCCGATGCTCAGCCTTCCAGTTTTCTGCCGCGCCGACTTCAAGCAGCACCGCCCTCCTCACTACCCTCATCCCCTGATTCTTCTGTAGCATACCCTACTCCTCCTCCCATAACGCCTCCGCTCGCGTCTCTTTCTATGAGGCCGAAAACTCCGACCCCCGATGTCGCGCAAGTAGAGCATGAGCATGCAATTGACTTTGCCACTCAGTCCTGGGACTTGAAAACTGGTGGAATGAAAACGTTAACCGCAAAACGAGAGTTTCCTACCCGTCTCGATAGACGTTCCGCAGAAGTATTGCAAGACTTAGGCGAGTCGCCATCTACACGTAGTTACACCCTTGCTGTAATTGTACTCGTATGCGTTATTTTCATGCTCATAGGGGGAGGCGTGATTTTATTTGTAATACTGCAACCATAAGAATATAAGCAAGAGCAATTCGTGTCATAATCGGGTTGCACGGACACCATGGAGATCGGTTGCCCTGCGAACACCGTTAACGATTGCATCTGCCAGCACTTTTGCAGCCGCCGCACCAATCATGCTCACCTGATACGCATTTGTAGACAGGTCTAGTTGGCGTTTTTCGCGTGGGCCGAGCGAAAGAGCGAAGACAATATCGCCATCAAAGAGCGTGTGCGCGGGTCTAATAACCTGGGCAATACCATTATGTGCCATTTGCGCGACCTTGTTGACCTCTTCTTTTGTCAGGGCGGCGTCCGTGGCGACAATGGCGAGGGTTGTGTTGCCAAAAGGACTGCCGTTGCTGGTAGTGCTTTCAGCAGAGAACGGTGGTTGTCCGCCAGCGATAACCCTGCCGGTCTGAGTGTCGAGGATATTGCCAAAGGCATTGACGACCACAAGTGCGCCGACGAGCGTACCATTGGCGAGCGAGGTGCTTGCAGAGCCAAGTCCTCCCTTCATAGCGAAGGCGGGACCTAACATCTTGCCAACCGTTGCGCCTGTGCCCGCGCCAACGTTGCCCTGAAGCGTTTGCTCGCTACTCCCTTGTTGACAGGCGCGATAGCCGGCTGCTGCATCTGGACGAACCGAGGGGGAGCCGAAGGCAAGATCAAAGATGGCGGCGGCGGGCACGATAGGAACTTTTGCGACTCCGACATCATAGCCTATCTGCTGCTCTTCAAGGAAACGCATAACGCCCGTTGCCGCATCGAGGCCAAAGGCACTGCCACCGGTCAGTACAATCGCGTGGACTGTATCGACGAGATGTAGAGGACGCAGGAGGTCGGTTTCGCGTGTTGCGGGCGCGCCGCCGCGCACATCAACGCCGCCAATGGCAGGGGGATCACATAAAAGAACAGTACATCCTGTCCCCCCCTCCAGGTTCGTATCGTGACCGATACGAATACCCGGAATATCAGTGATATCGTTGTGCATGGCACTATCCTACTTGTAGCGAGCGGTTAAGCGCGCTTAAGACGGCCTTAATCGAGGCGAGCGTAATATTGGTATCGATGGCGGCCCCAAAGAACGTTGTATCCTCGTCGGTTTGGATCTGAATATAGGCAACCGCTTTGGCATTGGCACCTTGACCAAGGGCGTGTTCCGAATAGGAGACCACGGTGAAGTGGGCAAGGTGTCCTCTATTAAGCGACTGCACGAAGGCATCTATTGGACCATTGCCCTGAGCGCGTAGTTCGTGGAGTTCGCTGCGATAGGCAACCTGCGTAACACATTCTACTTGTGTCAAGCCATCGTGATTTACGATTGTCTCAGTCCGCAGTGTATCGAGGGCGAATGGTGAAGTGCGGTCCAAATACTCTTGCTCGAATGCGTTGTAGAGTTGTTTACTCGAAAGCTCTGTACCGGTCGAGTCCGCAAGAGCCTTAATCACGCGACCAAATTCGATGTGCATGGCCTTTGGCAGGTGGAAGCCAAACTCGCTATCCATGATATAGGCTACGCCGCCCTTGCCCGACTGCGAGTTAATGCGGATAATGGCCTCATATGAGCGCCCAATATCCTGGGGGTCGATAGGCAGGTAGGGTACCTCCCACAGGGTACCATAGCTCGTATCCTGCGCGTTCATACCTTTATTAATGGCATCTTGATGCGAGCCGGAGAAGGCGGTAAACACCAACTCGCCTGCATAAGGCTGGCGTACAGGAACAGTCATGCGGGTACATTTCTCGTACACCTCTTGTATCGCTTCGAGGTTGCTAAAATCCAGGCATGGATCGATGCCCGACATATACATGTTCAAAGCGACGGTTACGATATCGACATTGCCAGTACGTTCACCATTGCCGAAGAGGGTGCCTTCGACGCGCTCAGCTCCGGCAAGTAGACCTAACTCTGTTGCCGCGACACCCGTACCCCTGTCGTTATGGGTGTGCAAGCTGATAATCGCGTTTTCGCGATTACGCATATGACGACAAAACCATTCGATCTGGTCGGCATGGACATTGGGCGTGGCTATTTCAACCGTTTCGGGTAGGTTCAAAATAATCTTCTTCTCGCGTGTTGGCCTCCAAATATCCACGACAGCCTCACAAATTTCGAGCGCGAAATCGACCTCGGTCAGCGCGAAGCTTTCGGGGGAGTATTGAAATATGATGTCGGTCTCGGGAAGGCGGGGGACCCATTCTTTAATCAAGCGAGTACTGCGTGTGGCGATGGCGACGATATCGGGCTTGTCCAGGCCAAAGACGACGCGGCGCTGCAGTGGATTAGTGGAATTATACAGGTGCACGATTGCTCGTTTAGCCCCACGTATCGACTCCATAGTACGGGCGATAAGTTCTTCGCGAGCCTGTACAAGCACTTGAATGGTCACGTCATCAGGGATGCGGTTCTCCTCAACCAGCCGGCGCACAAAGGTAAATTCGGTATCGGATGAAGATGGGAAGCCCACCTCGATCTCTTTGAAGCCAACACTTACCAGAAGATCGAACATCTCAAGCTTCTCTTCCACGCTCATAGGTATGGGGAGTGCCTGATTGCCGTCACGCAGGTCGACGCTACACCATGTTGGTGCCTTTGTGATTGTGCGTGAGGGCCACTGCCTGTCGGGAAGGTCAATAGTGGGGAATGGCTGGTATTTGGTGATCTGGCCGTGTTGCATGCCTTTTGGGGGCTTTGTTGACGAAGGTCTTTGCATAGAAAATTTCTCCTTGTTCAGATATTGCTTACTATCTTATCACGTCTTTATCACAGGTATAGAACAGAGGCAACATGTCAGCGTGCGGTTCCACTGCACGCTGACATGTTGCCTCTGTTTTATAGCCATAAACGATCAGGGAATAGCTCGTTTCAGCCGTTCCATCGTTTGCGCGACGCTTTCTTGATTGTTGTAGACGGCGGAGCCAGCGACCAGTAAGTTTGCCCCTGCCTTTACCGCTTGCGGAAGAGTGGCCTCATGGATGCCACCATCAACCTCGATGTCACAGGTCAGGTGACGTTCGTTGATTATGGAGCGCAAGTGCTCGATCTTCGGCAGCATCTCAGGTATGAATTCTTGACCGCCAAAGCCGGGATTGACCGTCATGATGAGCACCATGTCGAGCAGCGAGAGGATATCCTCAAGCATGCCCACTGGCGTCGATGGCGTCAAGGCTATCGCCGCTTTCTTGCCCAGAGAGTGAATCTGTTGCACGATGCGGTGCAGGTGTGGCGTTACCTCTTGATGCACGATGATGATATCGGCACCCGCTTTCGCGAAGGTTGGCACGAACTCTTCGGGATTGGTAATCATCAGGTGGGCTTCGAGCGGCAATTTGGTACACCCGCGCACAGCCTCGACAATGGCGGGTCCCATCGTGAGATTAGGCACGAAGTGACCATCCATCACGTCGATCTGGATGCGGGTCGCGCCTGCGGCATCTGCATCGCGCACCTGTTCGCCGAGACGTGTGAAGTCAGCGGAGAGAATCGAGGGGACGATACCGATCATTGCGCCTTCCTCTGTAGTTTTGCCGCAGCCGCCTCGTCGAGCATCCAAGTCACCTCGCCTCTGGAGGGTTTCACAATCTGGGCGGGATATTCGTCTGGCTGATATTGGCCTTCCAAGACGGCCTGTACTGCATCTTGTTTTTCGGCACCTGTGACCAGGAAGAGGACATGTGAGGCCGCATTGAGCAGGCGTGGTGTGAAGGTGAGGCGTGGTGGAGGTGGTTTTGACACAACGACTGGCATAACAAGTCTTTGCTGCTCGTGTAACGAGGCCTGATGTGGGAAGAGCGAGGCGGTATGGGCTTCTGGTCCCATGCCCAGCTGGATCAGGTCAAAGTTAGGGACGCCATCTGAGCCGAATGTCTGCTGCATGTCCTGAGTGTAGGCATATGAGGCAGCATCGCGATCAGCTTGATCAGCGGGCATCCGGTGAATCTGGTTGGCGGGGATGGGTACTTTGCTTAATAGTACCTGCTGGGCCATGTTGTAGTTGCTTTCGGCGTCATTGGGCGGGACGCAGCGTTCGTCGGACCAGAAGATATCGACATGCGTCCAGTCAATCTCGCTGCGATACGGGTCTTCCGCAAGCATACTGTACAGCTTTTTTGGGGTAGAGCCACCGGAGAGGGCGAGGGTAAAACTGCCATGTGCTGATATCGACTCCTGGGCAACACGCACAATATAGTGTGCCGCCGCCTGACTAAGTGCATCGGTATCTGCAAAAATTGAGACTGTCATAAAAAGACTCCTACTTTGCTTACGATAGTAGTTCGCGAATCTCCTGTAGTGTATCTTCGTAGAGATGGTCGCGACTAATGATTTCGAGTTCATCATGCAAAAGCGCGCTTACCTTGCGCGTGGCTGCGATGTGCACAGTACGGTGTGGGCGTGTCTCCTGCTCAAGCGAGACAGAAGTGAGCACATGATCCGGGTCGTCCTCGCGGTTAATCGTAAAGACCGCTTTTCTGTTGGCGGCAGTGCCAGTTATGCGTACCATGCAAAGTGAGCCTGGACGCATGTCGGAACGTATGCGAGGACGGATAATGACAACGGCCTGTGCGCGACTATTGGACC
>CAXTCR010000039.1:0-22148 GCA_964242555.1 uncultured Ktedonobacteraceae bacterium | reverse complement strand
ATGTCCACAAAGGACGTTTTTGTTGCACACGGTCAAATCGAATACTCTCAGATACCCAGAGGGTTTGCTAGCCCGCATCTACGGGCACTACTGGTCAATCTGAAATACTACTCCAAGTAAACGAACTGGCTTCTTCATTGACCACATACTGGGACTCCTTTCGGATTACCGTGCAAGGCGTTAGCCAAGTGCCAAGGTCTTTTTGTTCCCTGGATTGCACTCCATCTTTTGGAGATGTAGAAAGCTTACCATGCAAAATTCTAAAAGTCAATCCTCTATTCCCCTAAGCAATGATTTCTCATGAAACTTTAAGGCAAAAAGATGTAATCCAATGTGTACAAGGCATCGTATGTTAGTGTGGTACCGGGTTGAAGGGGGGGATGGCGTAGCAGCAATAGACAGACGATTCCGCTCCAGTCGTTCTACTGCTACGACTCTTAAACCTTGGAGTGGGTACCACAAGCTTTTGCAATTCACCTATGGTTTATATATATGTTCCCGTCAGAGGGAAGAAGAAATTTACCAGACACTCTTCTCCTTCCTTCTCTGGTCCTGTAAAGAGTCACCGCCGCGTTCATCCGAACGTAGCGGTGACTCTTTTTGTTTGGTTACAGAAAGCAATGCTTCTGGTTTCGGAAACTTTTGGATAAATTCAGCCGTACTAAAAATAGTAGGGCTTTTGCTTTGTACGCTCTTCTTAGTGCAGATAGAAGGAGTAAATAAACTGATGAGCGTGTTCAAAGCTCTACTAGTAAAAGGAAATACATGAAAATTGTTCACATAGCTCCCCCCTGGCTACGTATCCCTCCTAAAAACTATGGCGGTACAGAGGCCGTTATCGCTAATCTTGTCGAGCAACAAGTGGCGGGCGGACACGATGTTACGCTGCTTGCTCCAGGGGACGCACAAACATCAGCCAACCTTGTCTCTTTTATTCCTCGCTCCCTGATTGATTCGGGAGTGCCGTGGCAAGGTCATCTAAAAGCTTATTATCACCTGCACAAATCGGTTGAATATGTAAAAGCGAACAACTTTGACATCCTGCACATGCATCTTTCTTCAGCTTCGGATATGTATCTTTTCCCGCTCATCGCACCCTTGAAAACACCTCACGTTACAACATTGCACAGTCGCTTTCCTTTTGATCGAGTGCAATCATGGACGGGAGATGCCGATGACTATTTCAAAGAATGGTTTTTATCTGCCCCTATGGTTGCAATTAGCAAGCATGCTAGTCAAGATGTGCCGTACCCACTCAATTTTGTTGGCGTGGTGCATCACGGGCTATCAATGAACTTTTTCAAGAACAAACTGAAAAAGCCAGAGCCATATTTTGCCTGGTTGGGACGCTTCGTTCCGGAGAAAGGTGCCCATCTCGCGATTCAGGCCGCTAAACAAACAGGGGTACCACTTGTACTGGCGGGCATCATCGACAGGAATATACCTGAAGCTGTGGCTTACTTTGAAGCAGAAATTCTACCACATGTCGATGGAGAGCAAATTCGCTATATTGGTCCAGTCAATATGCGTCAGAAACTTAGTCTACTAAGCAAAGCTCATGGCTTTCTCAATCCCATTCAATGGGAAGAGCCATTTGGGATGGTAATGATTGAGGCCATGGCTGTGGGCTGTCCCGTTATCTCCTTTGCTCGTGGCGCCGCACCCGAAATCATAACACCGGAAAAAACCGGATTTCTCGTCGATACGCTTGAGGAGATGGTGGAATGCATCCCTCGAGTTGGTGAACTTGACCGTGTAAGCATCCGTGAGCACGTGTGGCATAATTTCTCCGTAAAAGCGATGGCAACACGCTATCTTCGCATTTATGAAGAGGTCATTGCGGCAAAGCCTGCTCCAAAACGTGGAACTGTAAGAGCAAAGGGCACAACAACTTCCCGCACTGTCACCAACTCCACAACAGTGGAACTTAAAATAGAAGACCCTGCTCAGGCTCCTCAGGTTGCTCATTCATCCAAGGCAATGCAGGAAGAGAAATCACCTTTGTAAGCCGATTATAGAATTCCAGGCAAATACTCGGCGAGTGTTCCTCAAAAGGACAATGGCAAAACGTGTAGAGTGTTAAGCCTTGGGTGAGCCATTGTTTGCACTGCAGCACCCACTCATCAAGAAATGGGCTATTCACCTCCATCTTTGGATGCCCTATGTACCGTACAAAGGCGAAATCTGTTGTTGCGACAATCTGTAATGGCAGGTTGGGCTTTCGTTCGCGTGCCTGCAGCATCTGTTGTTCTTTCGCGGTTCCCGTACGGATTGGACGTGTATCCATCAGTACTCGTGCTACATTATATCGCCGCAACAGGTCGTTCAACGTTTCTCCCTCCTGCTCTTTATAAAAATCAGGATGCCGGACCTCAACCGCAAGTCGCACTGCCGTAGGCCAGAAGCGAAGAAACGCCTCCAGTTCGGCTAGCTGTTGGGGTGAAAACGCTGGCGGTAGTTGCAGAAATATAGGACCCAGCCGTGAACCCAGTCCCTGCATTCGCTCTATGAATGCGAATATGTCGTCTCTCCGCATATCAATACGCGGCCCATGACTAATGCTGCGCGGAATTTTTGGACAAAAACGAAACGTCTCTGGCGTCTCATGTTGCCATCGTGCCACCGCTTCCGTAGACGGTACAGCATAAAACGTCGTGTTCCCCTCTACACACGTCAGTTTTCTACTGTAGAGACGTAAAAAATCGCTTGCCGGTGTTTTTGGTGGAAAGAAATTCTCCTGACCAACCCAATCTTTATAGCCCCATGCGGGACAACCTATGTAGAACATACTTACACCTCTTTTAACAGTATTGTAGTTTGCTCTATTTTTTTCTGCAAGCTACTTGACAATACTCTAGTTGTGTGCAATAGTAGCTCAGGTTGTTTGATGCCGCTAAGTAGTGGCGGTAGAAGAATGCACATGTAAAAAGTTTTTATGGGTTGGTATCGTCGTAGATGTGTTTGTGAGCGTACTCCTAGTCAACTAAGTGTGAAAGACATAAGGTGTACCTATGGCGATTACATTTGCTCCTGAGGTTGAGGAACTTGACACTTCTCCAACTGAAACGCAACCTGAACGCGAATTTGGTGGTTGGCGACTCCAACCTCAACCCCGCATTGGTCTCGATCTTGGCAGTGACGATGAAATGCTGCTGATCGAGAACGAAACACCTATTCCCTGGCTCATCTATAAAGATTTTCACCAGTTAGGCATTATCGACCCTGGTGAACTCCTCGTTTTCCACATCTATAAGCATGGCTCCCTCAACGTGCGTCCCATGAACACTCAGGACTCAGTCGAATATCTGGTTTTGTCTCTCGACTACTTTGTGAATAGGATACTGATCTTTAAAAGACACATGGGACAATCGCTAGAAATCTACGATATGCGTAGCATCTAATCGCTGCTTCCTTCCATCGTCGAGTAAATCCATAGCACGAATGGGTGACTTCTTGTGTAAATGAAGAAATTTCACAACAGTTCACGTTATACTAAGCAGGAAGTAATGTATTGAGAAAATTTGTATGGAAGGTAACGTATGTTGTCAGCTGTTATTACAGTGCTGTTGCTTGGCGTCATGCTCTCTATCGTAGCAAGCTTCGTTGTAAGTGGGTGGCGTGCCAATGAGCGCCACAAAAAAATGTTTCTACAGCAGACTTCAGCCGTGACATTTCCTCTCGCTCCATTAGGAGAGTCCACACCTGTTCCTCCATTTTCGCTTCCTCACTCCTGGTATACACGGCGGCGTATGCTAGTGTCACTTGGCTTTTTGCTCATGGTCGTGCTCACACTCTTCCTACAAGATGGCTTGACCGAGGACGGATTGCACACGTTGAGCAAGGGCATTGGCTTTTCTCTCCTCAATGCCTCACAAGGGAGTGATGTACAAACTGCTACCCGTACTACCGCAAGTCCTATTCTTCCCGGAACCGCTAGTTCACGTCTTGTACGCATAGACTCAGCTACACGTTCGCAGTATCGTACCGACTACCAATGGCAAGTTTGGTCCTTTTCTTCCTGCTCAGGCATTGCAATGACAACGGTAATGAATTCGTACGGACGCAATTTTATTGCCGGTGACGTGTTGCAGGAAGAACTAAACCTCGGTGTGTGGGATGTGAATCTTGGTCTGCTCCGCGAGGATGGTATCGCCATGACCGCGGCCTACTACGGCTTTGATACCAGCGCAAACCATACGCGTACACTTCAAGACATCATCACACTTGGCAATAACGGCACACCGGTCATTGTTGGCGTTCGTGACAGCTACTACTATCCCGGCGGGCATATCTTTGTAGTGCGTGGTGGCGATGCACAAAATGTCTACATCGTTGATTCCTCTCGTGCGAACTTCCAGCAAATGTCACGGAGCATGTTCCTTGGTATGTGGCAAGGCTTCAGTGCCGTCCTCACTCCTCGCCCATAAACTACTTCACAATCTGCTGAACTACAAACGGTGAGAAGCGTTCATGTGTAAGCAATCGTTCACGCGTCGTCTCAATTGAAACTTCACTCGCATCGCATGCAAGCCAGCGTCGCTTTAACCTCTCCGCGACAAATGGCGTTACTCCACTCCCACAAAAGCAATCAAGAACCAGGCCACCTTCTTCAGACGAAGCAGTGATGATGCGTTCTAGCAGAGCTTCGGGTTTTTGCGTCGCATACCCTGTCCGTTCAGGATCACGCTGATGCAGGTGATGAATATCGCTCCACACATCGCTTGGGGTCATCAATGAGTCCTCTGAATACCTGTAGACCCGTCCTGCAGAGCGAATGGTCCACGAGACTCGTCCATCAGCGTCTATCTCCCTACGCATGTTGTTGCGTTTCTGTGTGCCGCGTCGCTCACCTATTTTTTCACCATGAAAGCATGCCTTAGAAGATTTTGTATAGAGCAAAATCGTATCATGCTTCCGTGCATACCCTTTTTGTGAGCGACCCCCTGATTGATAATGCCAGATAATTTCGTTTCTAAAACCACCACCATGTAGTACCGTCTCCTGGAAAATCTCGTCCAACAGCACTTTTGCGTAGTGGGTGGTGCGCCAGTCAAGATGAATATAAAGACTTCCATCCTCTGCTAACAGTTTATACAGATACATTAAGGTTTCGTATAGCCATTGAAGATACGCATCAATATCTTTGCCCCATGTATCCTTATAGGCTACCTGTGAGCCGCTGGCGAATGTTCGTCCCGTCATAAAAGGCGGATCAATATATATGAGATCAATCTGTGTAGCATATTCGGTTAACAGAACTGGTAATGTATCTGCTTTGTCGCCAAAAATAAGTCTGTTCTGCCATTGGGCAGTGATAGATGACGAAGCTGTATGAGGTGATGTAGCTGTATACTGGGCAATTGTCTTTATGTGGGATATGGCAGACGAGGGGGAGTTAAAGTCGGTATTGCTGAGGGGAGACGTTTTGCCTTTCCATACTAGTTCCGCCATACATCCATACCTTACTACTGTCGTATCTATACATCAGAACTCCATGATAGAGGAAAAAATGGCTAGCGTCAAACCCATTGTTGCATAAACCGAATTACCTAGTAATATACTGCTGACAAGATGAAACACGTTGATAGATAGTGACGAATAGAAAAGAAAAAACACCTCATGCCTGTATAGCTTCAGGCATCTTGAAGGTGTTCAGTGTTTATGTAGTTGAGAGGAGCTTTTTGTGTCCAGAAAGATTGTTGCCATAGTTCCACTTCTGTTGCTCTTTTTGTGTCTGCTCTCAGCTTGTGGCTCGTCAGGAGTGGGAGCAATACCAAGCGGTACCCCTGATCATGGCAGTGGTACTCCCGCTGTACTTCCAACCTCTACATCGTCGACGCAAAATGTGTCGGTAGCACCTTCCAGTACACTTGGTGCTTCCTATGCTTTTGTACGCAAGAACCAACTGTGGACTGCGCTCCATGGAGCGCAGCCAGTACAGGTGACGCACTTTGATTTTCATACGTTCTCTCTCGTCTCCTGGCATCAGCCGCTCTGGTCGTCCGACGATGCCTACATCGCTAGCATTGCGGCATTTGCCCCTAATGGTATCGGTGGAGGTGGTTGTCCTCCTCCTGACTACAGTGCAAATGGCGCACTCTATGTCCTGAATACAAAGACACAACAACTTACGCAAATCACTCTTCCAGCTGTTTTGAAAGGTGTCCAAACAAACGGTACTCCACACGGTGACTCCTGGCAATACGCGTTCTGGGAGGATTCAACGCATTTACTCGCATGGTATAATAGTGGTCCAGGTAAAACGGGCACAGGATTGTATCGCTATGATGTTCATGCACAAACGCTTTCTCTGGTACTCCCTGTAAGTGCATTGCACGCTGCGACTCTGTTCGATCCGCAGCAGAACACGCCTTTGTTGCTCTCGATCCGCTATAGCAGCGAACAACTTTTTTATCAAGTCGTCGTACATCCTTTTGATGGGCAAAGTAAGCTTGTCATTTATAGTCACTCGATAGCTCATCCTGAAATGGCAAGCAAACAAATCTTGCAAATGGGAACCGAGCCGTGGTGCGGTGTTCCACAGGCTGGTGCGTTCGTCCGACCAGGTTGGGATGTCGCGCCTGACGGTCAGCAACTTGTTACGCAGATGATTACAACTAGCTCCGGCCAATCAGTTGGAACGGTACAGGCGGTTAACTTGAATGATAACTCAACAACAGGTCTTTTTGCTGGGCTACCAACCGATGTCTTGAGCCAGGACGTTGCTTTAACATGGGGACCTGACAGTCAAACTGTTGTTGTCACAGCAAATGCTTTGTCGTCTCAAAGGGGACCGTATACCGCATCGCTTGCGGATCCAACAGCAATGCAACAATATGCACCTAACCTTGCCGGGCAGGTAACGTGGCGAAACGATAGTGCTGCGTTTGTACTACAGAGCACCGAAGCAACCGATACAACATCAACTCCTGATGTCTACGTATTTTCACCAGGAGATACACATGGGCGTGTGCTACTAGCCGACGCTCAAAATTTCGCATGGGGATAGAGATATATGCAGTATGTCCTTTGGGTAGTCGTGAGTCTTATCGCATACGTCGCAGGAGTATACATACTCCTGCGCGTCACACCAATGCTTCCTCACAGGCAATACGACGATGGCTTCTTCATGGGCATTGCTGCTCTTGATATCTTTGGCGCTCTTCTCGCCTTTGGCGGTATCATCATTCCTCTTTTGCTGTTCAGCGGCGGCATCGGTATCCGCATCTTCTCTGTGCTTTTGCTCCTAGGTATTTTATTTGTCGCAATACGTCTTACCAACCGGAGCCTTCGACCTCGCACTACGGCTGGCACATTCCGCGTCTCCCGCATCATCGCTGGTGTGTATAGCATCTGCATTGGGCTTGCTTCTCTGTACTACCTTGTACAGGTATTTATCCTTGGTCGCTAGCACTCTTTGCTTGTTGTATGCCTTGTCCATTTTGAAGGGAGTGGTGCGGATTTTCAATAACCGCTAAAGTGTTGCCAAATGGATCAAGGACAACACCAGTACGAATGCCATCACCCACATCTTGTACGGGTTGCTCATAGCTTCATAATGTTCTCTTTGTCTAGTATACTGTTAAAGGCGGAAAGGATCGTTCCTACATTTTCCCTTTCTGCCCAAGAATGTATTGTGACTATGTTATCATAAGAAGAAACATATATTTTTAAGGATGTGCATCTCCTTGTGAAGGACTCGAAGAGCAATGATTGTTCGCGATATCATGACCACAAAATTAACGACAGTTGCACCTGACGACACACTCAGTCACGCAACAAATTTGCTGCGCCAGCATCAGAAGCACCAACTCCCTGTTGTGCGAATAATCACTCTTCCCACAACGGAGCATAAAGAATATCAAGCCCACGAGACGCTGCAGGTCCTTGAAGGGATGCTTACGTCGCAGGACATCAATCTTGAGGTCGCGCTTGCAAGACAAGATGAGTCTAACAACAACGCGTCAAGTAGGCATTGGCAAGAGCGTCACGTGGTGGAAGTGATGCACCGTGCCATTCTCCGTGTCACGCCTACAACCTCTGTTGCAGCAGCCGCGCAGCTGCTGGCAGATCGCGGTCTAAACTACCTCCCTGTTGTTCAATATCGGCTGGTGAATGGAGAAACGCAAACGCTCCTTGTTGGTTTGCTAACACGCAGCGATTTTCTACTCGCGCTTGCCCGCTCGATGGGCGCTTATGAGCCAGGAATGCAGCTCGATATTATGCTTCCTCTTGGCAACACCACGCCTTTAGCAGAAACGCTACGTATCGCGGCAGAGTTGCAGATACGGGTACGGAGCATTGTTGCTGCACCTCTCACAAGCACTGTCCCTTTTGTCGCCAATCTGCGTATAGGCACGATCAATCCTACCTTGCTGCTTGCCCGTCTGCAAGAGGCAGGTATCCAGTACTCGCTTGTAGAGCAACCTGCCGATGGAGAAATGCATGAATAATAACGAAAAAAGCCAGCCTTCTCATAGAGCACGCATAGTATTCGAGCCGTCAGAACTACACTACAATTTTGGGCCAGAACATCCCCTCCAACCTAGCCGTATCGAGGCGCTCATTGATCTGTTGAAGGAAACGAACACGTGGCAGTATGAGAACGAGGCCACACGCTTACCCCTCCGTTCTGTGACCCTCGAAGAACTACACCTTGTACACACACCAGATTATGTACAGGCGGTACAATTGCTCAGCGCCTCCGAAGATGAGCATGCAAGTAAAGCGGAGCGTGAGGAGCGGGCAAAGACTGCCCTGAACTATGGTTTTGGTGATGGCGATACGCCTGTACTTCCTGGCATGCATGAGGTTACTGCGAATATTGCAGGTGGTACGCTTGTAGCGTTAAGTGCCGTTATGGGTCTGCCAGAGGGCGGCACCTTCGCAAGTGAGCAAGAGCGTCCCCTGCATGTCTTTCATCCTTCAGGAGGATTGCATCATGCATGGGCCGAGCGCGCTTCTGGTTTCTGCGTCTACAACGATATCTCCATTGCTATCGCCCATGTCCTACGCGCAAGCGAGGCTAAGGTTCTCTATATCGACTTCGATGCGCACCATGGTGATGGCGTACAGCGCTCGTTCTACGATGATCCGCGGGTCATGACTATTTCTTTCCATGAGACGGGTCGCTATCTGTTTCCTGGAACGGGCGACGTGCTGGAAATGGGCAGCGGTACTGGACGCGGCTACTCAGTAAACATTCCCCTTGAGCCATTTACAGAGGACGATTCATACATAGAGGCGATGGATGCTCTGCTCTCGCCGCTCATCACGTCTTTCGCGCCAGATGTCATTATCAGCCAGCATGGCTGTGATACTCATGCATGGGACCCGCTGACGCACCTGCATCTGACCATGCGTGGCATCACACGCCAGATACAGACCGCGCACCAGTTGGCACATACATATTGCAAAGGTCGCTGGGTAGCTGTCGGCGGTGGTGGTTATGATCTATACCGCGTTGTGCCGCGTGCATGGAGTACGCTCTGGGCCGAAATGTCCGGACAAATCTTGCCTGAGGCACTTCCCGAAGACTGGATCGCGCGCTGGCAACCACGCTGGCTCGCCTCTCAAGAGCAAGAAGAGGTCGCGCAAGAAGTAATGGGCAAGCTACACGAATCAATGCGCTTTCCTACCCTCTTCAAGGATAAGAGCGAAGACATTCCTCCTCAACCTCGTCGCTGGGCGATTAGTAATGCCAATAGTCATACCGTCGCGCTGGTACGTCACTTACTCATACCATATCCCGTACGCCATGCATTTCCTTCGCAACGTCACCGCTCTCCACTATCTGGTCTTTTCGATTTGCTGCACATGAATCGCGTCAGTACGCCTTCCCGTAGCAAAACATTGGAGACTCCAAAGGGTACTGTTCTCTTACGCGACTTTTGCCCACCCTCGCTTGTAGAGCGTCTTACACCTGATGAGGGACTACACGCCTTCGCACGTATTCCAGAACGCGAGCACCAGCTACTACTGAACATTGCAAAGAGTCCAGATTGTGCCCTAACACTTGCTCACACCTCTACCGGCAATATTATCGGCGAGGTGACAATTGCCCCTGCTGACGATTGGTGGCAAGGTATCGAAAACGTGTACGAAGTGGCCGTCCAGGTAAGTTCAAATTGGCGCGGTCTGGGAATCGCACGCAACCTCTTGAGTTTTGCGCTTGAACTCGATGCGCTCGAAGACATGATCTTTTTCGCGATGGGTCTCTACTGGCACTGGGATGCAGAAGGCTTGCACATTTCTGTGTACCGCTATCGCGAACTTATCACGCGCCTCTTTACGGCGCAGGGCTTTACTGAATATCCCACCTCCGAGCCAAATATCAGCATGGAGCCTGCAAATGTCTTCCTGGCGCGTATAGGAAAGCGTGTAGACAGTCGCGTCGCTGGTCAATTTCTTAGCCGTGTTCTGTCCTCACCAAACATGTCTACTTTTTGAAGATATCTCTCCAAACACAAAAAGAAACAGAGGAGCATGGAAATACTTGTAATAATTGCCCCTCTATTTCTTTTTTTTGCGTCTTATTGAGAGCGCAAAACCCTCCGTGCATCTTTAGCAGTGTACAGACAAATGAGGATACTCATTCAGGTATTCTAAAAAATAGCAATTTCTGAAACTATAAAAAACTATTGTGTTTTTCTATGATCCAACCGATAACAAATATCGTACTATAGTGTGAGAAGCGTGAACGGTCGGTTATACCAGGCGTCCACCGTGGCTAACCGCGAAGTAGGCCGAACAAGCTTCTCACCTCCTATAGTTCCCACTATGTACAATTTATGGTACGAGTGGTGTAACTACACATGTTGATAGAACAACATGCGTTATTGGGAGGAAACCATTTTCATGGAATCTCAGGAACAATCGCTTTCCGAAACCTCTTCCAGCGTAAAGTCACGCAGAAACCTCCTCAAGGGTGCTGTCGCAGGTGCAGCAGGTGTTACTGGCTTAGCAGTTGCAGGTACTGCTTTGGGTAGCACTTCGGTTTTTGCGGCTACATCCACCTCGAAGTGTGTCACCCCAATCAAAGACATTCTCACTATTGCTCGCACCGCTGAGCGTTTGGCCGTCACATTCTACTCTAATGGATTGAAAAATGCTGACAAGCTCGGCTTGAAAGCATATGAGAAAGAATACATTCGCGCCGCGCTTATCGAAGAGCAAATTCACGAAAACTTCTTTGCCAAGGCGGGTGGCAAATTCTTGGCGAGTACGTTTAGCTTTCCACATGGTCCCGAGACGTTTACGAACTTGAAGGTGTTCATCGCGACACAGCAGCAGCTCGAAGGCGTCTTTGACTCGGCTTTCTTGGCCGCAGTGAAAGAATTCGCGTTGCAGCAGCGGCCCGACCTTTCACAGGTCTCCGCCCAGATCGCCTGTATTGAAGCTGAGCATCGCGCATTGGGTCGTGCAATCGGCGGACTTGTACCGGCAGACAACTGGGCGTTCACCCCTGTTCTGATTGGTAAGGTTGGTGATGCGCCCGCACTCGTTGCTAAAGCAGGCTACCTCAGTCCGAAAACAGGCAACTCTTACGCGTATGGGCCGGTTAGTACAAATGATGCTGGTGTTGTCTACCGCACTCCATATGCTGTAGAAACATGCTCCTAGTTGTTCCTATGCGCGTCAATGTATTGCTCTTTTGAGCAATAATTTCGCCTCTTGTTAAAAATAGGCCGTCATCTCAATACAACTGTAACGAGATGGCGGTCTAAATCGTGTCTAATATGTGTAGGTCTACTGCATAACACCTGTAGTCCTTCTTCAGTCCCCTCCTTTACTTAAGATTTGATGAGATGATGATAAGAATACGATAAGTAATAGAATTCTTACATTTCTCATAAATAGAATTAACTACTTTAATACAGTTTAGTTTACGCTTAGAGTGCCCTACTGAAGAGTTTATATCGCAAAAAAACGCTTGCTTTTTAAACGAGAAAAAGCTACTCTAAGGGGGACGAAAGAAAGTGAGGACTGAACTGATGCAAACAAAAGAACGCTCGAAAGTACAGGCAAAAAACCAAAGTCCTGAGATCACTGATGGCATGTTAGTTACACAAACTCTAGCTGGCGACCAGCGCGCATTTGAAGCTTTAGTGCAACGCTACAACGTTTCCCTTTTTAATTTCATTTGCCACTGCTTAGGTGACTACGATCAAGCGTGTGATGTCTCACAGCAAGTATTTCTACAACTGTATATTTCTATGCCCACACTTCGCACTGGTGAACCTTTGAAAGCATGGCTGTTCCAGGTCGCACGTAATAGGTGTTTGGATGAACTGCGCCGTAAGCGTGCTATTCACTTCTCTGAGCTAGAAGCCACAAATGACGAAGATGACCTGTCCCCATTGGCAATTATGCCCGATACTCGTCCTTTGCCCGAAGAAATTGCCGAGCGCAACGACCTACAGCGTTCCCTCCGACGTGCTATTGAAAGCCTGCCTCCAAAGTTTCGATCCGTTGTCCTTTTACGTTATGCCGGGCAACTCAGCTTCTCAGAGATTGGCAAGACGCTCAATATGCCAGAAGCAACTGCAAAGACATACTTTCAACGCGCACGTCCCCTGCTACGCGCCGCACTCGCAGCACAAACGCAAGCCGCAGCTTCTTAAAGAGTATCTGAGAAATCTGTGAGGAAAGTGAAACTTTCCTCTTATGAGATTCGTATTAAGCTTAGATAAGAATTTCATAAGAGGGAGCTTCATATGAGTTACGCACACACAATTCTTTTTGCTGAAGATATCACAGAGGATGATGAAATTGATGCACTGTTCAGTCAACTTCAGCAAATTGCACCGCCACCAACGCTTGTAGACGATATACTTGCTTCGGTTGCGCGTTTAGGTGTGCCTACTCCTCCCCGCCCTACAAGAAAGTTGTGGGAAGACATGGGTTTAGTCGTTTATAACTGCGATCAGGACATCTCATAATACAGAAGTAAAAAGCCATCCTATGAAAAACACGTTTTTTCATAGGATGGCTTTTTACTTCTATGCTACGCTATTTGATCTGTCAGCTTGCCCGTGTTTACCAGCCAGCGTACAAATTCAAGACGACGATGCTCAATAACTGCCTTGTGCCGCTCCCTCTCGGCATGCTCTCTTCTTAGCTTGCTTAACTGTTTCACTTCTCTCTCGGCAAACCCACCTTTACGTAAGATGTCGCGATCCTCTTTACGGTCCATGAGAGCCTCCTTCTTGTTAACAAAACACTATAAGGGATGCTATGAGTCACGTGCGTATGAGACGTTCGAGAAGTGCGGAGTGTAGCATTGTGTCGATATTCTGAAAAGTCAGAATATCCCAGTGTATATTGGGGAGAGTAAACACCGCGCAGGAACGATCGAATGGAACCTGGAGAATAAGTTCGGAGCTTAACCAATAAGTGGTGACATGCATTTTGACACCCCGCATCTGCTTAACGACTCTTTCCGCTGCGGCAGCGTCGCCGATGCGACTAGAGATAGTATTCCTGTCTCTACTGAAAGATTACCCAATAGAGCGTGAAAATCACGTAAATAAAAATTCTTATCCGTGAAAAAAGTGTGAAAATGCGCGAAATACGTTGCTCAAAATGAGAACTCTAATGCTCAGTTTCCTCTGCATCTGGTGCAGGCACAAAATAGCCTACCCCCAGTTCGTTGCGTAAGAAGCGTGGCTGCGTAGGGTCTGGCTCTAATTTGCGGCGAAGATGGCGTACAAATGTACGCAAGTACGTGTTTTCTCCGCTATAATCTGGCCCCCATACTCGTTGTAGAAGTTCTCGATGTGTCAGTACTTTTCCTGCGTTCCGCGTAAGTTCACAGAGCAGATCGTATTCTGTGGGTGTAAGGTGAACAGCTTTCCCTCCCGTGAAGACGGTACGATGGGCATAGTCAACGATTAATCCATTCTCCCCGCCATTGATATAGCGCGGTTTATCCCGTCCGCTAGCAGTATTCTGGACCGTCAGTGTTGTACTTGATCGTCGTAGTGCAACGCGCACACGTGCGAGCAATTCATTTAAACTAAATGGTTTGGTCAAATAATCATCTGCGCCTAGATCAAGTGCCTTGATCTTAATCGCCTCAGTGTCATATACAGACAAAATAATAACCGGTGTGTTGCTCCATTCGCGCAATCGACTAAGAAAAGTGAGTCCATCCATCGAGGGAAGCGTTAAATCAAGTAGTACAAGTTGTGGTTGAAACATTGCTGCCTGGTCGATTGCCTGCGCACCATCACCTACAGCTTGTGCATGAAATCCTCTCGCCTTCAATTGCACCAATAGAAAGGAGCGCATCTGTGGATCGTCTTCGACACAAAGAATACGAACTTTTTTATCGTTAGTGACCATCGTTTTCCCTATCTACACAGTAGTATTGCCAAAGTTATGCTGCATCGTCTCGTATGCTGCAAGTGTAAATGAAAATTGCGCTCCTTGTCCAGGTTCGCTTTGTAAGGTAAGTTCGCTTCCATGCGCTTGAACGATACCACGACTGATGTAAAGACCAAGACCAGTGGTAGAACTCCAGCGTTTCGATGCTTGCCTTTGCTCTCTTTTCGCCCGTCCTGTCGTCCCGTTTTCCTGCCCCTTCTGTAAAGCGGTAAGCGTACTAAAACGCGTGAAAAGCAATTTTTGTTGCTCCTGTGTTATGCCTGGCCCCGTATCGGTAACATATACTCTCACACCTATTGGCTTGCTGTGTTCTCTATCATGAGAGGCAAATATAGGCTTGACTTCTAGTAACACTGTATCACCCTCGGGCGCATACCGGAAAGCATTGCTTAGAAGGTTCATGAGCACACTAATAACACGTTCGTAGTCTGCTTGCACTGCTGGCAGCCCATCTGGATAGTCTATACTCAAATGTCTTTTAGATGAAATAATAAGTGCTTTAAGTCGCTCTTCAAGATCCTCAAATAGTTCAGGCAACAAGACGGCTTCGAGTTCGAGCCGGAGTGCTCCGGCTTCTATCCGTGAGGCATTAAGCACATGATTAACCATGCTCTCAAGCCATTTGGCCTGCTCATTTGTTGTGAGCAAAGCGGCGTGCTGCTCTTCTTGTGACCAATCAAGATCGGAGGTAAGTAAAGCACTTAACGATGCTCGAATATTTGCCAGCGGAGTCTTAAGTTCATGCGCAATTGTTGTGAAAAAGTCTTCCCGCGCTTGTTCCAGCACTCGAAGTTCCTCATTGCGTTGCGCCAACTCACGTGTACGCTCAACTACCTCAGCTTCGATCCGTTCACGAATGGATGTTTGCTCGGTGACATCGTGAAAGATCACGACAAATGCAAACGTGTCGCCAAGGTCATCTCGAATTGGTGTGTAGGTAGCACGAATCGTATACCCTTGCCCGTCTGCTCCAATCATTTTGAACTCGTCTATCACGCCAGCATGTGCACGGCGCTCAAGCTCAGGTATAGGATCAGCCAACTGTGCTATATCATAATAAAGTGTGGCCTTGCTCGAATGCAGTGCTTGTCGTAGTGGCTGCCCAATGATGCTATCATGCCAGCCCAATAATGTTCGTATCGTCAGGTTCGTCTCCGCGATACGCCAACGCGGATCAAAGATAACGACTCCGTCAGGTATGGCCTGCATCACATACTTTTGCTGGTGAGCACTTCTTCGTTCAGCCTGTGCCAGTTGACGTGTTGCCGAAAGGAGTCGTGTGTTCTGGATTGCTAGACCCGCCTGTTGCGCGAAGCGTTCCAGGAGAGCAACCTCTTCCTGCGCAAAATCTCGTGTCTGTAGGTGATATATCTCTATAGTTCCCAGCACAGCAGCATTGTGTGTAGACTGCGTTGAAGCTGCTACCTGCGTGACTGAACTTTCATCTAATGTAAATGGCTCAAAAATTGGAATGCAGAGCACTGCTTGGGGGTGTACTGATCCCTCAGGTGTAGCAAGAGCAGGAAGAGTAATACCCGGCATAGTGGATGTATTGGGCACTGCAATTGTGTGCTGTTCTCGCTCGACCTGGTATAGCAACAATTGCTCAGTAATGGCCGGACGCCAATCATGGTATGCCTTAGAGACACCATGCTGTGCTGCAAGTGTCGCCCGACGTACGAAGCTACTGCTCCGCTCATACTCATTCCGCACATTCAGAGACTCAACAAGCAAAACCGCACAGTGTGTTGCACCAACCAACTCGTGTACTGAAGAAAGTACTCGATCGAGCACAAGTGGAAGTGCATACGTTCCTGCGATAGCAGTAGAAAGTGTGTATATTGCATGAAGCTGGAGTCTGGAACGAACCTCTTCTGTCACATCCTCAAGAAGGATAAGCAGCGTTTGGTCTATGTCTCTCTTTTGAATAATTACATGCCAATAGGTTCTTCCTCGCGAATACACCAATCCATCAAAAGGCAACTCGTTGTATTGGATAACATTCTCTGTAGCTGGAAGAGTGCGTAGATAAGCAAGTACGCTCTCTCGAATATGCTCTGGTAAGAATTCAGCAATGGATTTTCCTTGTATGTCCTCGTTACGTCCATACTTCTGAAGTTGTTTTAAGAGGTATGTGTTAAGATAGCGAACGCGTAACTCTATGTCATCAAGCACTACCATCCCCACTGAGAAGCGTCCAAAAAGTACCTCAAAATGTTCTAACAAGCCTTGCTGCATGTTTTTTTTCTAGTACTCATAGCTAAAATAGAGTTCTTTGTACTCTTACTTAATAAGTATACAAGATTTTTACGCAAATCACTACACACATTTTCGAGTCGCTGATAATTGTATCTTCGTTTTGATTCTGCTATGATGGTCGCACTAGTACTGATAACGAACAACACATGAAAAGAGAACGGGAATATGGATTTGCGCGGCAAGCGTGTCCTGGTAATGGGACTGGGGTTACAAGG
Organism: uncultured Ktedonobacteraceae bacterium; assembly: GCA_964242555.1. Taxonomy (GTDB): domain Bacteria; phylum Chloroflexota; class Ktedonobacteria; order Ktedonobacterales; family Ktedonobacteraceae; genus JBBQVS01. Next base: position 5,286 of record CAXTCR010000039.1, on the reverse strand, counting down.
TTCAGGTATGGCGGCGGCTCGCTATGTGGCGCAGCAAGGGGCGATAGTGCGTGTGACGGATATGAAGTCACCAGAGATATTAGCACCGAGTGTACAGGCACTTGCCGGTTTACCGATTGAGTTTATCCTGGGTCGGCATCGCGAGGAAGATTTTCTCTGGGCAGAAATGGTTATTCGCAATCCAGGCGTTCCCCGCTCTTCCCCTTATCTACGCCTCGCACAGGCGCATGGTACACAAATCGAAATGGAGATCGCCCTCTTCTTTCTTGCTTGTCCGGGACGTATTATCGGCGTCACCGGTACGCGTGGCAAAACAACCACTACTACGCTTCTCTATGAAATATTGCGAAAGGGTAGTGGCGTACCTACCGTCCTCGGGGGGAATGTTGCGGGTGTCGAAACACTCTCGCTCCTTCCGCATATTACAGCAGAGACACTGGTTGTATTGGAACTTTCAAGCTGGCAATTGGAAGGTCTGGCTCCACATGCAATAAGTCCCTCCGTTTCTATTATGACTAATGTCTATCCCGACCACTTAAACACGTATAGCGGCATGGAGGAGTACGCAGAGGCAAAGGCAAATATCTTTCGTCATCAGTCTTCCGCTGATCTCTCCATCTTCAATTACGATAATCCCTGGACCCGTCGCTTCGGCGAAGAGGCACCCGGCACTACATGGTTCACAAGCATTGAGCGGAGTGGTAGCTTTGCTCGCGGTTCAAACACTGTCGAACCATTTCTCTTTACCGAAACGCCTCTTGTTGGCAAGCACAATCTTGAGAATGTCCTGCTCGCCACAACAGCAGCACATCTCCTCGGTATCTCTGATGGGAATATTCGTGAGACTGTGCGCAATTTTAAGAGTGTATCTCATCGCTTAGATGAAGTGCGTGTCCTGCGTGATGTCCGTTTCATAAACGATACCACAAGCACTACTCCTGTCGCTGGCCGCGTCGGTATCGAGGCTTTTGATGCGCCAATCGTCCTTGTCGCGGGTGGCAATACAAAACATCTCCCCTTAGAGCAATGGCCCGCGACAATCATCAAGCGTTGTAGAGATGTCTTCTTGCTACCTGGGACTGGTACCGATGAACTCCTTCCAGCTTTAGCTGAAGAGGCCCAAAAACAGGGTAAAGCAAATCCTGTACGTGGCACCTTTGATACATTGAACGCAGCTATGGATGCCGCCGTAGCCGTAACACGTCCCGGTGATGTCCTGCTTTTCTCCCCCGGCTTCACCAGTTTTGGGATGTTCTTAAACGAATTCGATCGCGGCGATCAGTTTGTTGCCTACGTGCACGCCTTAAGCTAAATAGAAATAAGAAAGTGACGATACAGTATAGTATGCCCTTGGGAAAAATAAACTTTTCGAGTGGAGAAATGTATGCGTCCTTTGAGAACAAGACGCCTCGCTGTCACTTTTCTTATCTTCGGATACCTTTGCGTGCTTCTCTTTACTTCTGCTTATGGTACCAGGAGTAGCGCGGCGGGCGCTCTATCTAAACCCAATATCAATATGATCTTGCCAAAACATAGTTATAAACAGACGGTTCCAGCGAAAACTACTGCTGGCAATCCGTCTGGACTCGTCCCACTAGCCTCTGATCCGTTGCTCGCTTCTAGCTTTCCTCATTACCTCAGCTTCGGCGCAATGAGTGGTCCTGGTGGTACTGCAGCGTTAGATGATATGCGTGCGAAAAATGGCACATCGTATGCCTTTCGCTATCAATATCTCACTGGCGGCGTCAATACCGGACGTGGCTGGGAAGCGTGGAATTCACCTGCTGGACAATTTGTCACCTCTTACACGCAAGAGAGCGCCCAGCATGGCTATATTCCAGCCTTCGTGTATTATGAACTGTGCTTGAGTAATGGCGTACAACCTGGAAGCGCATGCGGAGCGAACAGTCGGAAACAGGATGCCTCCAATATCGCTAATCCTGACACCATGAAGGCGTACTACGCGAACTGGAAACTGATGCTGCAAAAAATCGGTGCCTTTGGCAAGCCCACGCTTGTCATTGTCGAGCCAGATACATGGGCGTTCTTACAAAATACCTCTAATGGCACAAACAACGCTGCAACTGTTCCTGCCAGCGTAAATTCCTCCGGCTACGCTGATGCCTCCGGCTTTCCTGATACTGTGCAGGGATTTGCCTGGACGCTGCTCCATATGCGCGACCTCTACGCTCAGCACGCGATCCTCGCCCTGCATGCATCGACATGGGCGTCAAATGCTGATGTCGCGACCGATACACGCGCCTCATTAAATGTTGGGAGCATGGTGCAGCAAGAAGCGAACTTTCTGAATAGCGCGGGCATAACAGGCAATCCAAAGGGTGTATCACACTGGGATCTGCTTTCCAGTGATGTTGCTGACTATGACTCGGGACAACCAGGAGGACGTTCCTGGTGGGATCGCTATAACAAAACCTTCCCAAATTTCTCGCGCTACCTCTCCTTTATTGGAGGCTTGAGTAAAGCAACTCAACTGCGCGTTGCTATGTGGCAGGTGCCAATGGGCAATCAATACTTCATGACCATGAACAATACGCCCGGGCACTATCAAGATAACCGTGCGGAATACATTCTCAACAACGTCAGCGACTTTGCTGCCGCTGGAGTGATCGCCGTTCTCTTCGGCCCCGGTAACGGTGGCACGATGAATACGGACGCGAGAAAAGATGGTGTCACGAACCCAGCCCCAATCTCAACCTATGAGTGCAATATGTGCAACTCTCACACAAGCATCTACTCCGATGATGACGGCGGCTATCTGCGCATCTTTATTGGCCAGTATATGAAAAATCCTGTTGCGATTTCTTGATCCATAAAAGCAGACAGGCTACACAATAGCAGCATGCATAGACCGACGCTGTTGTTGTGTAGCCTCTTTGTGTTTTTCGTCCGTACATGAGAGTTGCGATACATAGGCAAATTCTGATAGACTAACCAGTGTTAGGGCATACGCGCGTTACCCCTACTCTAGGAAAGAGTAACTGCACCATTGCTGTTGTCTGTAACGTGACTCCTGTGGTATGCCTCAGAGGAGAACATCTTTTATGACTATGATGATGAGCAGGAAAGCTCTCGAAGAATACGGCTTGGTCAATCTCGGCTCTATACACTGGAATCTCTCGCCTGCTGTTTTAGTTGAGCATGCGCTGGAACGCAAAGAAGGCGAGATTGCCGCAAATGGGGCCTTTGCCGCCCGCACCGGTTCCCATACAGGCCGTTCGCCAAAGGATAAATTTATCGTCTCAAACGAAGAGTCCCAGGCTCGTATTTGGTGGGGCGAAAACAATCATCCTATGTCTGCAGAAACGTTCGAAGTCGTACGTCGCAGTCTGGCGGACTATCTACAGGGGCGCGATGTGTACGTGCTTGACGCCGCTGCTGGTGCCGATCCCCACTACCGTATGCCGATTCAAGTGATCACCGAACTTGCATGGCACAACCTGTTCGCTCGTCAATTGTTCCTGCGCAAAAATGAGAGCGATCTCACAAGCACACGCCCCGGCTTCACCATTCTCTGTGTGCCAAATTTCCATACCAATCCTGCATCACATGGTACCCGTTCAGATATCGCCATCATTATTGACTTTAAAGAGCGTCTGGTGCTGATTGCTGGTACGCAGTACGCTGGCGAAATGAAAAAGTCGATCTTTACCATCCTCAACTTTATCCTTCCGGCTGAGGGAGTGTTGCCCATGCACTGTTCCGCCAACGTAGGACCTGCGGGCGATGTCGCGCTCTTCTTCGGTCTCTCTGGCACAGGTAAGACCAGCCTCTCAGCCGATCCCGAACGCCGCTTAATTGGCGACGATGAGCATGGTTGGGGCGAAAACGGCGTCTTCAACTTCGAGGGCGGCTGTTATGCCAAGTGCATTCACCTCTCGCAAAAATATGAGCCGCAGATATGGAACGCCGTACGCTTTGGCTCGGTCTATGAAAATGTTGTGCTGAAAGAAGAAACCCGCGAACCGGATTATGATGACGACTCACTGACAGAAAACACCCGCGCTGCCTACCCAATTGACTACATCGACAATGTTATCGAGTCAGGTATGGGCGGTCAACCACAAGCCGTCATTTTCCTGTCCGCCGACTCCTTCGGCGTGTTACCCCCGATCTCGAAACTCACAACTGAGCAAGCTATGTACTACTTCCTTTCGGGCTACACAAGCAAGCTTGCTGGCACTGAAGCTGGCGTGACAACACCACAGGCCACGTTCAGCTCTTGCTTCGGCGCCGCCTTCTTACCGCTCCGTCCGAGCGAGTACGCCAACTTGCTGCGTGAGCGTATCGAGAAACACAATGTCCGTTGCTATCTCATTAATACTGGCTGGACTGGTGGCCCTTATGGAGTAGGCTCACGTATTAATATCAACTACACCCGGGCAATGGTACGTGCCGCCATTAGTGGGGACATCGACAACTCCGAGACCGTCACAGACTCCGTCTTCGGTTTGCACTCACCCACAAACTGCCCTGATGTGCCGAACTCCCTGCTCATCCCGCGCAACACATGGGACGACAAAGATGCCTACGACCGCCAAGCTGTCGAACTCGCTGCACGCTTCAAAAAGAACTTCACCCAGTTCGCAGATATCGGCGATGCTGTTGTGAATGCCGGCCCACGCTAAACCTACTGCGTTCAGCGTAAACAGAGCAGGGTAAGAGATGCACGTCTCTTACCCTGCTCTGTCTTTATTAGGAAAGGACAATACCTGGAAGTACTATTACTGCATAATGCACAAATTTTCAGGCGCGCAAAATACTGTATTTTCCGTTCATTACAGAGAATTGATACGAAAAAGCTTTAAGATTGCTCGAACATAGTGTAAAATAAGTGCCATCAGCACTATTTCATAATTAATATTATCGGGATAAGAGGGGCCAGCATGAAACAAGGAAATGGCACAGATGTCCTTGGACTCAATGATCCGCGCAATGCGAGTATAGGTGTTATTTATGTATCTCCCAATGACGAAAAGAAAAGTGTTCTAGCAGCTATATTGACGCAAGAAAAACTCGGGCGCAAACAGGTAGCAGTCGTTCTGCCCGAGCAGAACAAGGCATTCCAACGTCCAGGTGACTTTGATGATCTAAAAAGTCTGCGCAGCAAGCTTCAAACCCAAATTGTATTTATTGCTCCCGGCGGTCCTGGACCAGCCGCCTTTGCGCGACAAAGAAATTTTCCCGTCTATTCAACCCTGGAAACCTTCGCTAAAGCCGTAAAAGACGACAAGCCGTCCCAGCCAGAGGACAAAAAAGGCTGGTTTA
>CAXTCR010000038.1:0-22158 GCA_964242555.1 uncultured Ktedonobacteraceae bacterium | reverse complement strand
ACCAACTAGCCATTCATTGCGGCTCTGATCGGTCGTCTCGAACTCGCGTTTGCCAAAGGTATGGCATACCGAATTCACACTCCACGTCACGTGGTGTGCCAGGAAAATACGTACCAGTCCGCCCCATAGCAAACCAGTCCAACCACCGATTAGGAAAGGAATGAGTAGCGACAGGCCAACCCACAGGAAGAATGTCTTGCTTACAAACATCACGACTGGGTCTTTCAGCAAGTGACGCCCATAAATTTCGGGTGATGCCATATTGTCTTTGAATAGCCAGCCGACATGTGCGTGAAAGAAGCCTTCCAGGGGACTATGTGGATCACCCTCTTTATCAGCCTGTGCATGATGCTTTGTGTGCGTAGAGGCCCATTCTATCGCGGCTCCCTCTAAGGACATAGAACCCATAACGAGAAACAGAAACTTGATTACAGGATGTGGCTGAAAACTGCGGTGTGTCAACATGCGGTGATAGCCAATCGTCACACCAAGCGCAGTGAGCGTATACATGACTAAGAGTAAGGCGATATCTAGCGGATGAACGGCACGTTGCCAGAGTAAATTAATAGCGTAGACAGTTGCGACTAAGGGACCTACAACGACTACAAGGATAATGGCCTTGTAGAGGGTTTTCGAGTTCATCAAACCTCCGGGAGACTAGCTCCATTGCGTAAATAAGTTGAAGTACTTTTAAGTAGCACTATAGTAAGAGCATTTCCTTGAAGGTTTTGTTTCACCAATTTTGCGAGAATGTATCTTTTGCTCGCTTTATAAGGATTAGGAGTATCATCTACCGGCGCTTCTCTCGCTTGACTCAGATACTAGGAAGTCAAGAACTTGGTCGGGTTAATCGTTTACTTATACGTATGCATTTCTCTTGGCTACAAGGATACATGTCCTATATAGAACGTTGTGACTCTACATCACGCTACTAGCCAGATGTGATGAGTTATGGTATGCTCTATTGCAAAGCTAAACCCTTTGGAGTACTTCATACATATCCCTATGTCAGTGTCTCGCACATTGCATAGATATTCATAGAGCGGGAACCGTGGAAAACGAAGGACAGCAAGCTCCTCTGCAACAGCAGGGACAACCACCGAACTACTATGGCTGGCAATACGATCAAGACAATCCAGCGTTGCCCGCCCAACAGCAGCAAGAACCACCGAATGCACCTCAGCAACCAATACGCGTACATGGTGTGTATCATTCTCCGCGCCATCAAGAACCAATCGCGGATATGGGCACCACACTCGGATACAATCAGGGCAGCGAATATCAATATTTCAATGCACCCCAACCCTCGCAGCCAATGGAACAACTCCGCCAGCAGCGTCTCCAGCAACTCCGCGAGGACCGTATGCGCCGCCAGCAACGCCGTATGGGACCAGATGTAACGATTGTGGTACCGAGAAGAGAAAGTAATCAACCTGCCAACGGACTTGTGCAAGCACCTCCCGCACTGGCGTCTCTTCCTGTAATACCGAATAGAGAGGACCCCGTAGACGAGAATGTACAACCAGCATCCGCCGCCGCTCAAGATACAGGCATGCTTCAGCGTGTCAATATTCGACGTGCCTCGCTTATCTTAACTGGTGCGTTCATTGCGAGCCGTGTACTCGGCCTCTTACGCACCGCCATGTTTGCTTTCGTGTTTGGAGCTGGTCGAAATTCGGATGCTTATCTTCAGGCATTTCTTATTCCTGACACCATCTTCAATATTGTAGCTGGCGGCGCACTTAGCTCTGCTTTTATTCCTGTCTTCACTACGTACATGATCACAAATCGTGACGAAAAGACTGCATGGCGTATTGCCAGTTCCGCGCTGAACCTTGCCATTGTTATCATGGGTGTACTCGCACTGATCGCGATCATATTCGCTCGTCAGATTGTGCCGCTCTATACCCCTGGTCCCAAGCCAACCGATCCCCAGTACGCCCAGTATCTCTCGTATATCAATTTGATTGTGTTGCTGACACGTATCATGCTATTGCAAGCCATTATTCTAGGGGCTGGCGTGATCGTGAACTCTGTGCTCAATGCGCGTCAAAATTTCCTCCTGCCCGCAATTGGTACCGTGCTCTATAATGTCGGCTTGATTGCTGGCCTTGCTCCCGGCATCTTCTTTGCCTTTCATGGGCATAGAAATGATGATGCGGCAGTCCTGTTTGCAACATGGGGCGTCGTGCTTGGTGCCTTGTTGCAGGTGGCGATCCAGATTCCCGGTTTGTTCAAAGTTGGCATGCACTATAGCTTCTCGTTTGATTGGCGACATCCTGGCGTAACCCAAATCGGTCGTCAGATGGTCCCTCGTATTATCAACGCCGCTATGCTCTCGTTTTCAACCTTTATCGACCGCGCTCTGATTTCACTGTTGGTAGTGGCGGCGGTTAGTGCCACGGCTGCTCAGGGTCTCGTAACCCAATACTATAACTCGCTCCAACTGATGCTCCTACCCCTAGGCGTCTTCGGTATGGCCGTTTCAACAGCAGCATTTCCAACCCTTGCCGAAAACGTTGCTAAAGGACGCTTTGACCGTGTGCGTAACACGATTCTTGAAACCCTACGCAGTATTCTCTTTATGTCGATCCCCTCAAGTATCGCCTTGATTGCACTTGGTCTTCCCATCATTCAAGTTCTGCTCCAACAAGGACGTTTTAATCTCGCTGATGCACAGTCGAGCGCGGTTCCACTTGCCTTCTTTGCCTTTGGTTTGGCAGGGCTTGCCGCCGTCGAAATCCTCACCCGCTCTTTCTATGCCTTGCGCGATAGTACAACACCCGTCGTGGTAAGTGTTGGGCAGTTTATCTTCAAGATTGCCTTGAGCTTAATTCTCATTAATGTTGCCATCTATGGTTTGCAATGGGGATTGGGCGCACTTGCTTTCTCAACCTCTCTCGCAGGACTGATAGAGGCTGTTGTGCTCTTCTGGTTGCTACATCAGCGTGTCGGCGGTCTACAAATACGTGAGACTCTGCTCTTCATCGGGCGTGTTCTGCTCGCATCGCTTGCAATGGGGGTAGCTCTACTCTTTGTGCGCACTGTTCTTGACTTTAGCTTCGCACAAGCCGCTCATATTCCATCACTAGCCTTTCTTGACACTTTGCGTACATCTTCGTTGGGTGTGCTTGGTAAGTTTGTCGCGCTTATTAAGTTGATCATAGAAATGTTGGTTGGTGTGGTAGTATACATTCGTGTCGCTCGTCTTCTGGGCATCGAAGAACTCGGTCCAGTCAAACGCGTGCTTGATCGTCTCAAATTATCGTGGATCTAGTCGTGGGGGAGTTTCTATGCAGCATCTGCGTCTCTCAATTGTTGGCTTTGGTGTCGTTGGGCAAGGTCTCGCGGAATTGCTCAATACGAAGAGGGAGTTCTTAGAGCAGCACTATAACTTACATGTGACGCTTGTCGGTGTTGCCAATGCTCGCCATGGCTTTATCTACAAAGATGATGGATTGGACATACCGCTACTTCTGGAGCTAGCAGCCGCACGCGAACCACTCACTAAACATCCAAATGTTCAGCGTTGGGAGACCGCACTTGAAGGTCTACAAGCGACACAGGCCGATATGCTTGCTGAGGCTACCGCTACGAATCTGCGCGATGCGGAACCTGGCATGAGTCATATCCGAACCGCACTGACAAAGGGTATGCATGTTGTTACGGCAAACAAGGGACCCGCCGCCCTTGCAGCGAGTGAACTGTATCAGTTAGCACAGCAGCACAATGTGCAATTGCGTATGGAATCAACGGTTATAGCGGGTACACCCGTTCTCAGCACGATACATCATGGTTTGGCTGGTACCAGGATACGTGCAATTCGTGGTATCTTCAATGGCACGACAAACTATATTTTGACTGCGATGGCTACAGGTCGCGATTATGAAGAGGTACTCAAAGAAGCTCAGGCGCAAGGCTATGCTGAGGCTGATCCAACAGCTGATGTCGAGGGCTATGATGCCGTCGCGAAGGTGCTTATCCTGGCATTCCTGGCTTTTGGTCACTCCCTTCATCAAGACCAAGTAGTTCGACAGGGCATCACAGGCGTTACCAAAGAGCATATGCGACGAGCTGTAAATAACAATAATGCTCGTATCAAATTGGTCGCCTCTCTCCAAGTGCGGCACAACCTTGGAGATACGCCGCTCGAAGCACGCGTCGAGCCTGTAGAACTACCTCTTAGCGATCCGCTTGCTCGTGTTGATGGCTCCATGAACGCTATCACCATAGAAACTGATACCTTGCCATCCATTACAATCATTGGTCCCGGCGCTGGACGCCTCGAAACAGGGCAGGGCCTATTATCCGATTTGATCGAGATTGCTAGTTATGCGAAATCGTAGGAACCAAATTATGATCGTTTACGAAAGAACGTGGTAACACAAACGGACACCCACAAGGGACAAACCCCCCTATATGCGGGTGCTCGTATAGAGGAGGGTTTGTCCCTACAAGCGTTCCCGTAAGGCTCGAATGGGGACCAGGGCGCCCGCTGCCTTTCTCATTCCCCGAATGCGGCTCAGGGACGCCCCTGCCATACTACGAGAGCGTAGTGGGAACGGGTGTATGTATGGGAGGGGCGTCCCCTTGCGGGCGCCCTGGCTCACCCACAGACCTCCCTTAAGCTTCAATGAACGCCTATGGGGTTTTGTCCCCGAGCCGCATTCGGGGAATGAAGAAGGTCGTGGGCGTCCGTTTCCCGATATAATTTCTCAACGTGCAGTATTACGGCCAGCCAAGCGATGTACCACCTATACTAACAAGAAAGCCATTCCACCATGACAATCCAACAGCAACCCATTGGGCTTACAAAACGCGGTTTCGTCGGGCGCGACCAACCAGAAGAGCGCATTATCGAAAGTTGCATCCACTGTGGCATGTGTTTGCCCTACTGCCCGACCTACGTGGAGACATACAACGAAGCATCCTCACCACGAGGCCGCATCGCCCTTATTGGAGCTGTTGCCGACGGGCGTCTGAGCGTAACAGACCCTGCCTTTGTCGAGCAGATGTATCAATGCCTGGATTGTCGTGCCTGTGAAGACGTGTGTCCCTCAGGAGTTCAGTATGGCAAACTGGTGGAAGCCGCGCGTACGCAAATAGAACGTGCCGAACCTGGATCTCCTGCCAAACGTGGTCTCCGCTGGCTGCTCTTTCGTCAGCTTTTCGGCAACATGTTCCTCTTCCGCTTGCTGAGTCGCCTACTCTATTTCTACCAGCACTTCGGCATTCAGTCGCTTGTTCGCCGGTCCGGTATACTACAATTACTCCGTCTCCAAGACATGGAGAGTCTATTACCAAAGTTGCCTGCGTATTTCCTCCACCCTGACGGAAGAGCACATAAACCAGTATCTACTGCACCTGTTGAGGAGACGCGGGTCGCGTTCTTCGCTGGCTGCATCATGAGTACTGCTTTTGCAGAGACGGACAGGGCAACGATTCGCGTTCTGCAGGCGACTGGCTGTACAGTCGTTGTGCCGGAGCATCAAGGCTGTTGTGGTGCGTTAACTGTTCATGCAGGTGATATGGATGCCGCACGCGTCATGGCGCGTCGCAATATAGATGCCTTCGAGCAAAGTGGAGCAACATATATTATTAACAATGCTGCTGGCTGTGGTTCTGCCCTGAAGGAGTACGCTCATCTCCTCCACGATGACCCTATCTACGCGGAACGAGCGGAGCATTTTAGTGAGCGTGTACGTGACATTACCGAATTTCTTGCCGCACGCCAATTCGTCGTGCCCCTGCAACCAGTTTCATTGAAAGTAACTTATCAAGAGCCATGTCACCTCGTCCACGCGCAACGCATCGGTGCGCAACCACGCGAGTTATTACGCCGTGTTCCTGGTCTTGAACTTCTCGAAATGGAAGAGGCCACCCTCTGCTGTGGTAGTGCTGGCATTTATAACGTAACGCGTCCTGCTATGTCGCGTCAGCTACAAGAACGGAAAATTGCCCATATCACAGAAACACACGCCGATGCCGTGGTAACGGCTAATCCAGGCTGTTTCTTGCAATTACAAAGTGGTTTGCAGCGTGCTAGCTCTCCAATACGCGTCATGCATATTGTTGATGTGTTGGATAGAGCGTTAAGGCATTCCTGAAACCTTGAAAGCCAGCGACACGCTTCCAAAACGCACAATATCACCATGTTGGATCTTTTCAGCTTTTAAAGGAGTCAATGTCAGATCCCCAAGGCGCGTCCTATTGCGACTTTTAAGGTCTTCGATAGAAAAGGAGTCTCCCTCAAATTGGATACGTGCGTGAAGACGAGAGATAGTCATTCGCGGGTCGAATTCACTTAGATCTATGTCAGGACTAACGCCGCGTTTAGGATCGAGGCGTCCTACTACAACACTTTTTGCCTTAATGGGAATCGACTTGACCTCTACTCCGTCCTTCTCATAGCTCAAGTACGCATATATCCCCTCCTTCGATGGAACGTCATGAAGCGGTGTTTCTGCCTGCACATTGCTCGCCGGACGGATAGTCGGTTGGTCAGGAATTGGAGTCATCTCTGCTGTCAATCCATGCTGAGCCTGTAGACCTACTTGCGTAGACTGTGCAGAATAGGTCGCCACAGCAAATGGTTGTATGCCTTTTAAGGCCTGTAGCAGTGTCGTAACATCTGCGAAACGTTGGCCAGGATCCTTTGCCAGCGCCCCTTCTACCAGTGCTTGTAGTGCAGGGGGGACATCGTGTTTCAGGCTCTGCATTCGGGGTACTGGAGCATTATTCTGCAGCACCCCCGTTTCAGCTGTATTACGTCCGGTGAAAGGCAAGCGACCCGTTGCCATCTCAAAAAGCAGCAATCCTACTTGATAGATATCACTCCAAATGCCTTTCGGTCCGTTTAGGAGATATTCTGGTGAAGCATAGCGCGGGTCGAGTGAACCAAAATCATCATCCTGGTGATTATTCGTATAGCCAAAACTACTCAGGATTGTCCGTAGTCCAACATCGTCAAGCTGTACGTGATCCTCAATTCCTGTTGTTTCTACCGTTATCAGGTGTGGGCGCAGGTCTGTACCTGCAATGCCCTGTGTATGAAGTGCTTTAAGTCCGTATAGAATTTGTTGTGCAAGGTCGAGCACACGTTGTATGTTGATGTCTTCGTTGTCGAGGACGTAGCGCAGCGTTTTACCACGCGGAGGTGCAGTAATTATGTATGCACGTGAACCATCGAGACCCCAGTCAAGTAGGGGTAAAATATGGGGGGATTGTACGGACTGACGTTGGGCTAAGGGATGCAAAATCTGTTGCACCGTCTGAGGCTGAAATACGGGTGGGACTTCGACCATGAACAGTCCCACCACATCATTCGTATTGCGGTTATAGGCAGTACAAGTTGTTACTAAGCCTTTGTGCGCAACAATTTGACTGATACGATAGACGTTGCCAATGACCTTTGTGTCACGCTGTGACATATCTCTGCGCCCTTCTTTAAGAAAGAGTGCCACTAGTTATAAAGATGCTGCTGGATGTATTTCGGGATGGCACTCCAATCGCCATTTTGTGGTTGGAGTATATATCCTCCGTCAGGAGCAGAACTATCAACCAGCACGTTTTGGTTGCTTAACCCGATATGCGCGGTCTTTGGATCGTTGAGGTCCATTTTCAACGCGAACGCTGATAAATCCGCGAATGACATATTGGTGAAGATTGCGCTCTTGAGTGCATCCATGGCATCAAAGAGTTTTGGCCATGTTGAAACTTGTTTTACATCGGACAAGACAGCTTTTACGATGATTTGTTGGCGGGCCGAACGTCCAAAGTCGGTTAATTCAGCAGGATTGATTGTTGGCTTATTGCTACATACATCCATTGGCTCACGCGCACGAGCGTACTCGATAGCCGTTTCACCATTCATATGCTGCATACCCTTGTTGAATTGTACAACCTTCCAACTCGCGTCCACGTTCGCATCATCATTTTTTGGATAACATGCGTTAAACGAGTCGGGGACGTACACATTGATGCCACCAAGCGAGTCAACTAGTTTACGGAAGCCAGTGAAGTCGATTGTGACCCAATACTTCACATCTAAGCCTGTTACCAGCTTGATCTTCGCCGCCGCCGCATCTCCTCCAGCTTGGGGATCTTTATTGGTATACCCTGCACCATTCTCGTAGACTGCGTTAATCTTGGTATATTGACCCGAGTTCGGTGGGTACTGTACATACAGGTCGCGTGGCACTGCTATCAGCGATGTATGATGACTTTGTGGTAACAGGCTAACAATTGACATAGAGTCGGTAAGGTATGCACCATCGTGATTGCCACCACCAAAGCCCATAATTAACACATTCGTGCGATCACTGGTACTCATATAGCCTGTTTGCGTGCTGAGCGCGTTTTTCTGGGTTGATATGGCGGAGCCAAATGCTAGCACACGTTGTGCTGTACTAAAGGTAAAAATGCCTGCGATAAGTAGTAGCACAGCAAGTCCAAGACAACCTATTGCACAACCACCTCTCCGTCGTGCACGCCTCCTTGGACGTTGAGGTGTCGGCGCGAGTGGACGTTGTGGCTCCCCTTGATGAGGTCTTGGTGCGACAGGATTCGCTTGCACCTCTTGTCGAGGATGGTTCTGCCCATATCCCTGATAGTTTGGTCGCTGCTGCACATAGTTTTGTTGTGGATTCCCCTGTGGAGGTCCAACTTGCTCTTGTTGTGATTGTGAACCTGGATATGAATATGGCTTGCGGCGCGAATTATTAGGTGAATTTGTGCCGCCCAGAACGAGTTTTCCCTGTGGCTCATGTGGCGGCTGATTGTAATTATTTGACATATTTGTACCCTTCTTTACACAGGATTATACTGTATGATGTAATTGGGATAGCCTAATTCCCTTCCATCCCCTCCAATAGTACTGTACGCGGTGAAGAAATGTTTGTTGCTCTTATCTCTATATTCAGACGAACAAGGGTACAGGAAGTTGCGTTTCTGAACATATTTGGAGGGAATGTGAGGCATTTCACATTCTTCGAGGCTTGCTCCACGCTTCGACCGCTCTGCGACGTGCCACACCATTGCGTACAGGACGACTATCGTCAATCTCGCTTAGCAGGTTGCCCAAATCGATTAAACTATCTAGGTTGTGCGCCGATAGGAAATTGTCAATAAATGGCAGTGAGGTCTTCATGCCGATGGTCAGTGGTCGGTAGTCTGGCGAACCCAACAGGGGATTGAGCCATATCAACCGGTGGCAACTGTGCTGCAATCGGTCCATTTCAACTGAGAGCACACCAGCGTCGCCTCGGTCCCACCCATCACTGATGATTAAAACGACGGCGCCACGTCCCAGTACGCGCTTTGCCCAGTTGTGATTGAAGTAGTGTAGTGCATCGCCAATTCGCGTTCCACCGGACCAATCTTGTACAGATTTGGAAACGTCGCGTACCGCGTCATCCACGTCGCGCCTCTTAAGTTGGCGCGTAATCCGCGTCAGTCGTGTCCCAAAGACAAACGCCTCGACATTCATCAATCCATTGGAGATGGTATGAATAAAGTGTAGTAGCAAACGCGAATACAAGCTCATCGAGCCACTGATATCGCAAATGATTACAAGTGGGCGCGGCTTGTGTTTCGTTTTGCGCCATGTCAACTCGATCAGTTCAGCTCCATACTTAAGGTTGCGACGAACAATGCGACGCATATCTGGATATGACCCGTTGCGCGACGGTTTCTTGCGCCGCGTGGCACGCATGCCCAATTGCCAGCGCATATCCGCCATCAGTCTCTTCGCTTCTTGCACCTCGTCCCAGGTAAAGTCTTCGAAATCTTTCTTGCGCAACTGCTCAACGGCGCTAAACGCCGTTCCCTGCGGATCCCCTGTATCATTGTCGTACTCGTCATCTTCTGGATCACGCCCACGTTTGCGATCAGTTTCACGCATCTCCTTGCGCAGCTCTTTGCGCTGTTCCTGCGAGTTCATATGCTCGGCTAGGCGTTTGCGTTCCGAGGGTGGCAAGCGCATACGGCGCTCATCACGTTTTGTCGCCCCATTGTTGTCCGATTTTTTGTCTTGCTGCTTATCGCGCAAAAACCAGTAGTAGCCAAACATCTGGTTGAATACCGCTTCCTGCTCATGCTTTGTGACAAGGCTGCATTTCAGCGTATTATAGAAGTCCTCTTTGTTTGTCAGATCAATATAGGCCAGCGTCTCAACGAGATCAAGCATTTGACGCGGCCCAACACTGATACCCACCTCCCAGAGAATGCGCCCAAACTCTGTGAGCCGGTACAGCAGGCGTTCACCACGCTCGACATCTAAAGGTCGCATCTCAAGCGGTTGCTCGTTTTGTTGCTGTGATGAGAAAGGAAGATTCATGGCTAGGATGCCCCTCTTGCCTTTTGCAACGTCTTCGTGAGATCGTTGCCCCCAACCTTAAGGACATCATCCTGGTATTTAAGCAGCGCACCTAGCGTGTCGCGCACCGATCCTTCAACTAACTCGGTCTGCTTCAGAGCTAGCAATGAGCTAATCCAATCTAGCGTTTCAGCGACTCCCGGCGCTTTGAACAAATCCGCTGTGCGTAGTTCGCGCACAAAGGTACAAGCCTGTCTCGCTAAACGCTCTGGTACCTCTGGCATGCGTGCCGTGACAATTGAGTATTCCTTATCAAGCGTCGGAAAGTCGATCCAGTAATAGAGACAGCGGCGCCTCAAAGCATCGTGAATTTCACGTGTACGGTTGGAGGTAATAATCACGAACGGTGGCTCTTTGGCCGCAATAGTGCCAATCTCTGGAATCGTAATCTGAAAATCAGATAGTAGTTCAAGCAAGTACGCCTCGAACTCCTCGTCGCTGCGGTCCAACTCGTCGATTAAGAGCACCGGAGGTAGTGGGTTTGCTGGATCAATAGCCTGCAAGAGTGGACGCTGCATAAGAAACTCTGGCCCAAAGATAGCTTTTAGCTCTTCCTGCCGGTCTGTTCCACCTGCCTCCATCAGACGAATGTGTAGCATCTGGCGCGTGTAGTTCCATTCGTAAACCGCCGTATTGACATCGATGCCCTCGTAGCACTGTAGGCGAATCAGCTTTGTGTGAAGCATCGAAGCCAGCACCTTCGCGATCTCCGTCTTGCCAACTCCCGGCTCGCCCTCTAACAGAAGTGGCTTACGTTGTTTGAGCGCAAGAAAAACGGCGGTCGCCAGACTGCGATCGGCTATATAATTCTGGGCATACATCGCCCGTTGAATATCCTCGATAGTAGCATAAGTAGGTAGAACTGCTTGTTCCTGCTCCAACATGAGCCTCCATCCCGTAATAAAAACTAGTGCTGTGCAGCACGGGGAAGTTCTTTCTTGTACATGTATTCTAAGCTATCTATAAGAGAATTGGCAAGTAGGAGCCATAATTGATTACGCCCTCGCACCACATATTAAGGTGCGAGGGCGTAATGATGCCGTTTAACAATTTAATCGGGATATCTGTAGGGACCGATTTATCACGTCCTCTTCGCGATCTCAATCGGGACAAGGACGTGATACTGCTGTTTCACGAGGAAATCTGGATCTGTTTTTGGCTTGTCGTATCCCTATGTATTCGTTAAAGAGCATAATTATGGCACCTACATCATATCAATATCTGTCCATCCTTCAAAAACAGCGTATCATCCACCCACACCTCACCCTTCTTACGCAAATCGCAAATCATATCCCAGTGCAGCGCGGAATGATTGACGCCACCAGTTTCTGGATAGCTATTACCGAGCGCGAGATGAACCGTCCCACCAATTTTCTCGTCGAAAAGAATATTCTGAATGCCTCGCTGGATACGTTTGTTATTGCCAAACGCGAACTCACCGAGGTAGCGTGCCCCTTCGTCAATATCGAGCATCTGCCGCAATACCTCTTGTCCCTGTCGCGCAGTTGCCTCAATAACTTTGCCCTCGCGGAACACTAGACGAATGCCCTCTACAGCGTGACCATCATACGTCGTTGGTATCTCGTAGGAGATAACGCCATTTGCGCTATTCTCTACAGGTCCCGTAAAAAATTCAGCACTTGGAAAGTTACGTTTGCCGTCACTATTAATGAAGATGCGATCCTCTATTGAAAGCGTCAGGTCCGTGCCCTCGCCTAAGATATGCACTTTCTTGTGCCCCTTGAGCCAATCGACAAAACGTTGTTGCTCCTGCGAAATCTGCTTCCATTGTGCTATTGGATCCTCTTCATTCAAGAAGCAGGCATTGAACACAAAGTTCTCGAACTCCGTAAGCGACATGTTCGCGTCTTGTGCATAGCTCTGTGTGGGAAAAAGCGTCAGGCACCAACGGTACTCTCTGGCCTGCTCTCGTTGCTTCATCAATCCTCTTGTCGTTGCAAGAGCTTTACGCCGCAAAGCTGAGCGTTCGGGAGCGATACCGCTCAAGGCTTTTGTATTGGTGCTCGAATGAATTGTCAACTGTGCCGTGACATGTTCCGCAAGGGCAGCTGATGTAGGTGCTTGCCAAGTGAGTTGGTCATCATTGCCGTTGCGCAACAATATCTCGTTTAAGCTCTCAAGCGAAATTTGAGGCAGTGGATGGGCACCAACGCGTAACACCTCACGGTAAACTGCCTCAATTAATGGCGCAGCTGCAGGAGTTGCGGAAATCGCCACAATGTCCCCAGCTTTAACATACAAACAATAGTTAACAAGTGTGTGCGCCCAACGCTCGATCCGAATATCTTGCATAACAAAACTTCCTAGCGTTTTTTTACTGGCGTGCCTGTGGGTCTCGGACCCGGATTACCTTGACCTCCACCCCCTGGTGAGGTGCCGGGTGTGCCGGAACCATTTTGATTACCGACAACAAGCGTGAAGAAGGCGGCGCGTGCGCGATCAACGGTGCAAGGTGGAATACCATCCTTCATAAATTGCACGGTCACAAAGGTTATTTTATTGATTGCGTCGCTCCGATTGGCGGTAGAAATAGGAAAAGCCACAAGTCCATCTGCACCCGTTGTTCCTGTTACCTGCGCCTCTGTCCCATCAGGCCAACTCACCGTCGCAGTAGCTGTCGCATTCTCCACACCCTGCGGATTCCCCACCTCATTTGGATCATTCGGGTTTGTTTTCACATTATGCACGAATTTTGCGTATACACCAACCGTAGAGGTCCCAAATGGTGGCGATGATTGTGTTGCCCATGCTCCGCACCAGTAGTCGGGCAATGCTGGCGTTGGTGAGCCAACGCTGCTATTCATATCAATCGTAACAGTGACAGGTGGACTGCCAAGATTCGCCGTGTTGCTATCGGCATTAGAACCACAGGCAACTATCAATACGCTTACCATAAGTAGGCTAAGCGTTACACTACACTTAAGCCAAAAGAGATGAGAACATAGATATGAAAACAACCGCGACCGCATAGCCAAAAAATTCCCTCTGAAATTACTGCTCATATTGCAAAAAGTATAGCATACGTTGTGTTACAAGCCTCACAAACATAGCTTTTCTGCTACGAAAGTACCAGGAGTTTTGTTCATTAAAAGTGAACGCCGTAAAAGCAGGATTTCTTGTAGAGGGCATCAATACACAATTGCCCAAGCAGAGAGGCGCCTAGCATATGCCAGACGCCTCTCTGCTTTGACAATTTCTAACTTACAACGACCTTGATCTGCATACCACCGTGAATAGTACAGTACAAACTAAACGTTCCAGCCTCCGTAAACGGACCAACTGCCTGCGCGCCACCAGCGATATTTGCGCTTACCTTCGGTGCACCTGACTCCTGCTTCGGCACCGGAGCTGAGCCTTGCCAGTAGCCGTTAACAATGATGTGCTGTACCGCCACGTCATCAACGAGAATAAGCTTCTGGCCTTTTTTGATGTTGATAGAATCTTGTTTAAAAGCAGCT
Organism: uncultured Ktedonobacteraceae bacterium; assembly: GCA_964242555.1. Classification (GTDB taxonomy): domain Bacteria; phylum Chloroflexota; class Ktedonobacteria; order Ktedonobacterales; family Ktedonobacteraceae; genus JBBQVS01. Next base: position 8,304 of record CAXTCR010000038.1, on the reverse strand, counting down.
GCAGTCATATGTGCCTGTGGACCTGTGTTCAGCGAAGATGCATCGACAATCGTGCAAGCCGCGAAGATAACTGTCATGAGTGCAAAAGCAATCATGCCTACAATAACTTTCTTATACATAAAGTTCCTTCCCAAGTGTTTGATCGTTACATATATTTCCTGATCCAGAAATATCTCTCAATGAACTGCTATGTATTACTATAACAAAAATGTTCCCTATTGGCAAAACAAAAATGGAAATGTTCATCTTCCCTCTCAGCTCATTAAATTAATGCTTACGCTTGTGCTTATGCGGTTTCCCTTTACCTTTGTTTCCATGCTTTGCCTGACCGCTATTGTTATCTGTGTTTTTGCTTGTTGATGTCGTTCCTGTACTACCACTCGCCCCATTTGAATTAGTTGTCCTATTTGCTGTATGAGTAGTATGTATTGTTGATACTTCCGGTACTGTTGGTGTGAGCTGAAGTGTAGAGGTTGTCTTTTGCACACGGTTATCAAAAATGGAGCCACTTGCATGTATGACTACCGCCTGCGGTGTACCAAATGTATGTGGAAGCACAATATGAAGTAATGCGGGTACCACGAGAAGGAGAACGATCGTTGCTATGAGCAATGCGGCCACACGTTTGTTCACTAGTTTACGGGCGTACGAGCGATTTCTGTGGGGCACACTGGGTATTTGCTGTGTGTTGATAGCTGATAGCGCATCAGCGGTTACAATATTAATGGCGATTTGTTGTTCGTTCGCCATTGCAGCCTTATATGCCTCTAGTAGAGCTTGTGCGCTGTGGAAGCGCTGTTCTGGCTCCTTATTAAGTGCGTGAAGAATAACTGCATCTATTGCTGGTGTAACAGCTTGGTTATACACGGACGGCGCGACAGGTTGTTCATACAGGTGCTTCCGGCAGGTGTTGAGGGGAGTGTCGCTTTTGAATGGGACGCGTCCCGTGAGCATATGATAAAGCACAATTCCAAGTGCATAGATGTCGCTGCTTACTGTAGCTAGTCGTTCGCTTAATTCCGGGGCCATATATTCCGGCGTACCAATGACATAACCGGTCTGTGTAAGCTCGCTTCCCTCTTCCACGCCCTTAGCGAGACCAAAATCAGCGAGATATACATGTCTTCCTTCAAGAAGCAAGATGTTTGAAGGCTTTATGTCTCGATGCACCAGTCCTTGCTGGTGCAAATACTGTACCGCATCGACAAGTTGCGTAAGTATCGTCTCAGCCTCATAGATCGACAGTAGCCCATTCGACAGCAAGGTTCGTAGTGAGCCATATTCGATGTAAGGCGTCACCATATAAAACCACGCGTCATGCTCTCCATACTCAATGACCGGTAGAATATGTTCGTGATGGAGGTGTGCAAGTATGTTTGCCTCACGTCGTACACGCTCATAATATTCTGCAGCGGTTGCATGCACTAACTTTATCGCTACACGTTGCCCTGTCTGCTCATCTCGCGCAAGGTAGACAAGCGCCATACCGCCACGTGCTAGAATGCGTTCAAGCGTGTAGTCCCCAATTGTGGTTGGTACCATTTCAGGTGAAAACATGGAAGTCCCCCAACAGCAGTATATTACTCATTTCATAAACGTTTAGAGGTATAGTTGCGTATCCAAATAGTACTACCAACTATAATAAATAAGGATGCGGTACATGATATACTGAATTCTCTCACATCTAACGAGAAAGGTAAAAGATAATGGTAGCCTCGACTCAGGCATCTATAGATGGATTGTTACGCGCTAACCGTGCAACAGCACAACTGCTACAAAATCTAGCTTCTATTGCTCGTCCAGGTACTACAACTGGAGAATTAAACGATTATGCAATGGAGTATATGATGCAGCTTGGCGCAACTCCAGTATTTGCTACAGAGGAAAACTTTCCCGGCTGTATCAACACCTCCATAAACGATGCCGCCGTTCACGGAGTGCCAGGGAAGCAGAAGCTGAAAATAGGCGATGTGCTCAGCATCGACGCTGGTATGCTCCTAGATGGTTATGCCGGTGACTCAACGATAACTATAGCCATAGGCAAAATCAGCCCCAAGCATCAATATCTTATCGACACAACATATGAGGCGATGATGGCAGGAATTGGAGCCGCTATACCAGGAAATCACATTGGTGATATTGGTTATGCAATCCAAACAGTTGCTCACAAAAAAGGCTTTAGTGTAATACGCGAATACATAGGTCACGGTCTCGGCCACCGCATGCATGAGCCACCACAAGTGCCAAGCGTCGGTCGTCCCGGCACCGGTTCACTCATACCCGAGGGCCTCGTCATCACCATCGAACCAATCCTCGTCGAGAAATCGCCACGCGTAAAAGTCGATGATGACAACTGGACCGTTCGCACGGTAGACGGTGGTTGGGCCGCCCAATTTGAGCATACCGTGCTCGTCACGAAGCAGGGCGCGAGAATTTTGAGTACACTCTAACAACGTACTACATAATAGAGAGACACCCTTGTAAGAGCTACAACTAGTGTTGGTTGCTCTGTATCTCCTGAACCTGTTTTTCCAACAAAGAGATACGAGCCTCTAGTTCCTGGTTGCGGCTCTCGGCTTGAGCCAAACGGCTCCTCAGCAAGTTGTTCTCCTCCATAATGTTTTGAGGATTGTTACTATCTCCCTTACGCCCTTGATTAGTAATAGTTACCGGCGAACTACCAGTAACAAGAGATATCGCGTTAGATATCCACGCCAAAACAGTTTCCAAATTGTCACCATTTCTTTCTTGTTCGCTGGGAAAAGAAGCTCTTCAATAGAAAGTATCTATCATCAAGCATGACTTTTCCTATAGCGGTACAGTAACGAATGTACGTACATACTGTACAACGTAATAGGGGAGAATAAGTACAAGGGGAGACAGGAAAACGAAAAATTTATAATGGTGCCAATTGCTATAAAATTGCTGCACAGCAAGGGGTTTACCAAATAACAAAAGACCTCAAACTGCTCTACAGGTGGCTTGAGGTCTTTTATTATGTCTCATTGAGTAGCGCATAAGGGATACGGTAGAAGTTGTTTTTGGGTGTTTCTCTCCGTTCCTGATTGGCTCTATTCCTTGCCTCATCTCCCTTTGTGTTTCTCGTAGTTTCCCATAGTTTTCTGTGGTTGCTACACGCGTTGCTACATTTTTTTAATTAAAGTAAGAAGCTTTAAACTTACTCATGGCTCTATTTTCAACTAGGTTGTACCTTGTTCGTTTAGCTTCTCAAATTATTTGTTACTTTGGATTTGCCCAACAAGGTCAAACGTTTTTCACACGTACCTGGCTATTTTGCATCTATCAAATCGAAAAATATACAAAAATTTGAATTAATAATCCCCAAACTACTAGCATGTATACTTGTAACTAGTCAAGATACGTTAGCATGTCTTCAAATATTAACACTAGGTTGTAGAGCTATTTAACTCTGAGATGTTTTTAACTTCTTCCACTTTTATGCTTTCTTGACTAGCCTCTTGTACAATTTTTCCCAAGTCTTCTTCACTCATATCCGATATATTATTTAGTTCAAATGCATGGTTTTTTAGTTCGTTTATCTCCTTGGCTTTAATATAGAAACCGAGGTGGGTAGGAATCATTGTGTTAACTATAGATGTTTGTACTGTTGGCACGTTTACTATTTCAATGCTTCCGTCTGCTGCATATTGAGGACCACCATAGAGTACTCCTAAGAAGATTGTTCGATTTCCCAAGTGTAGCCCTGTTGGTGTTACAAATCCTCCCTCATTTAATATGAGTATTGGAGAGCCTGATGAACCTGGAAATGCAGCAATGTCTACAACTCCTACTGAAATGCCCTGAAAATCTGTTGCTGGATGTGATGCTGTAACACCTCTGCGTAGAATAGGCAAGTTATTTACATTATCCCAAAGACCTATAGGATATCCTACCATCACGACATCTTCCATTGGTGTAAGGTTTTGTAATATTTCCTCTGTTGGAAACAAACTCTCATCGAAATGCGAATGATAAAATTTCTTTCCATTAGCTAGTAGTATTCTTTTTAGATTACCGATAGGTAGGGCACAAAGATCAACATCTCCTGGATGGTTAATCCACGATTGCTCAAAGTTTTGTATAGTTATTGAGAAAGAGGTCGATTTAGGCGCATCTTCGTTTTCTAAGGCTTCGTGGACAAAGAAAGTACCTTCAACAGCATCTTTCACAACATGTTTGTTTGTAATGAGAACAGGGAAACTTACCTGCCCTTTGATTGGAAACTCAAAAAAGAAAGCTGTTCCAGAAGCTATTGTACCATTGGATTTTGTAGTGATAATTCTGACTGTAGAAAAAAGCACACGTGATAGATTTGAGTTAAGTGCAATCATATGTTTAGTCCTCTCGATACAAATTTCGTAACAACTTCAGTTTGATCTATTATACAAAAAGTTTTTTATTTTACCCATTCCTATTTTTGTGCATGTTCTATTATAAAGCAGAAAACAAACGTTTTAATCTTTTTAAATTCGCTAACTGCTTGAAAACATGACATATTTAGAGAACATGGAGCAGTTAATCGAACGATTTTAATCTACTCAATTGCATCAAACATACCTATTTGCAATGCGTCTTCTCTCGTTACCCTCTCTGCTTGTTTAAACGTCCCAAACTGCGGCGGCATCTGTATCTTTGTACCACGTAGAAGCTCAACAATAGTTAGTAATTGGATACGTGGATAGTCCTCATGCCATCCAGTTGAATGATAATAGCCTGCACTTGCGGCTTCCGTTTTCATATCACGGGTTGGCTGCTCTAGCGTAATGAACACTCCTATTGCAGCGTTTTCCCTTTGAACTGTGCCAACGAGATCACGAATATCACCTGATTTCACATGACCTGATTTGACTTGAACAAGCACTCTTTTCGGCTTTCCTGTTCGGTCATCCATGAAAGTGATGACTCCATCAATTCCCTTGTCACTACCTTTCTTCCCTACTTTGCTTCCTTCTTGTCCTCCTAGTGGTTTCGCTCGGACAAGTGATAACGCCCACCACTGAAACTGATAACGATCATCTTGAGCAAGCTGCTTTGCAGAGCCATAGTCGAGCGGTTCTCCGACGACCTTAAAAACGATATTGGGAAACATCTCTTGCAAGCGATATTTTTGAAGAGCAATGCTCAAATGTGTGATGTCTATGCCTATCCATCTACGGTTGAGTTTTTGTGCAGATGCAATAGCTGTGCCACAGCCGCAAAAAGGGTCAAGAACTATATCACCTGTATTGCTGCTCGCTTGTATAATGCGTTCGAGTAAAGCAAGTGGTTTTTGTGTTGGATAGCCAAGTAGTTCTTTTGATTGTGATTGAACAGGTGGTATATCAATCCAGATATCTCCAACAGGCATACCTTCTTGTTCATCAAGATAACGTTTCAAACGTGGTACGGCTCCTGGTTGGCTTTGGATAATAAGACCTTCGTCATATGCTTTCTGCATACGTTCTTTCGTCCATCGCCAAACACGCGTTAACCCAAGAAACTCATACGTTAGGTTCGGACGATCTTTATTGGGGTTAGTGAGATCGCCAAGTGTGTATCTACGTCCTGTCTCCGGTTCAACATATCGGTAAAAGTCTTCTATATACTCAGGATTATGACTTGTATATTGTGGATTCCAAATAGCTCTCTCAGTTTTGGTATAGCGTAAAATAATATCGTGGTTTGTGGCGAAACGTGTAAAGGCGTTACTCTTTGCATTGGTGCGTTGCCAAATAATCTCATTGCGGAAGTTTTTCGGGTCAAAAATGACATCAAGAATGATTTTGAGATAATGGCTTGCCGTTGGATCGCAATGTAAGTAGAGAGTTCCGTTACTTTTAAGAACCCGATGTAGCTCTACTAGTCTAGCTGCCATCATAACCAAATAGGCCATCATTTGGTTCGGTCCTATAAAGTCTTTGAGTGATGCTATCACCTTTGATACGTGGTCAGACGCTTGTGTTACTAGCTCGTTGTAGGTTTCTTGCGTAGGGAGGTTCCAGTGCCATGTATCCTCAAATGCCGTGATTTGTGCTTCGCTATCGGTGCCACTTTCGTCCTTAAATAGCACGTTATAATTACGACTTGAGTTAAATGGTGGGTCAAGGTAGATGAGGTCTACGCTCTCGCTTGGAATGTACTCACGTAGAATTTTGAGGTTGTCACCATAAAATAACGTGTTTTGTATGATTGGCTGTGAACTCATACACCACATCCTCCCTATCTATAAATATTGTGTGCTGGTGGTTGATGTGGCTATAATAACATAGATACTGCCTGAGTATCTATAGAAGGAAGAGGAATATATGGATAGTCACAATGCTTTTCAGGAGCAAGCTACTACATCAAAAGCTTCAACATCTTCTCCCGTAATCCCTAAGAAGGTTTCCTTACAAAATCGTATGTTTAAGATGGGAAACTTTGTGGGTGTGAATGCCTATCGCCTCAGTCGCGCTGTACTCAAACATCATTATGCGGAGAGCAGATATCAAATAGCGATAACACCTCATTTCCTCGTTTGCTCACGTCCAGAAGCTCCTACGATGGTAGTACACTGGTTTGCACCAAAAACGATTAATGCGAACTTGGGACACTATGTTATAGAAGAGTTAAAAACCCTTGGTTTCCTTGACACTTATAAGCGTAAGTCAGTCAAGTACTAACGAAAATCCTTCAAGAGCAGACTCGGCAGAGTCTACTCCTCTTCAAGATTGTGTGAGGTTTTATACTCTCTTTCGTGTGTCTCTTTTAACCTGCCACTCAAACGAGGGTCAACTGGAATAGGGTCAATGGGAAATCCATCTCCTCTTCTAAATTCGCTACTTAGACGAGGGTCAACTGGAATAGGGTCAACTGGCTTATCGCCACTCTTTTTGAGTGTACTACTTAGACGAGGGTCAACTGGAATAGGGTCAACTGGCTTAGGTTTCTCCGCAGGAGTTTCCTTACGATTGTTATAGTGTTCGTTCATTTATTACATCTTTCTGTTTACTTAAAACTTTAGTGGATAGCGTGAAAGAGTAGGAATACAAGAAAGAAAATGATTTCAGTTAGCAAGGCTGTAAATGCAACTTTGTTCCAGAAAACTTTTTTATCAAGTTCTTTCTCATTTTTTGAATAGTCGTCTACCATTGATCTCATCACATAAGCTTTGGTTTCTTTCTCGTCTTCATACAGGTAATTTCTATATAATCCTACGGGATCTGGTGTTAGCTTATAAGTACGTATCCAGAAAGCTAATGTACTAAAGGCCATCGTGATTAAATATGTTAAAGCAAGCAGCGAAAGAGGTAGCAATGGCAAAAAGGTATTTACGCTTATATCAGAGAATGAGTGTAGTAGCGTGGGTAGGACTGCTTGTAGTGTCAATGCTGCGCCTATGATAGCTGTTGCTGAGGTCATTGTGGTTGAGGCTTTTGTGTCTAGCTTGTCTGCTTGGTCGAATTGAACTGTAAGACGCTCTTTAATAAGGTCAAATAGTAAATCCAGACTATGGAAATCGGAAACATCAAATAGTTTTTTTGATGATGTTTGAACCTGCTGCTGTCTACCTCTTGTCACCATTCACTCCTACATATTAAGCTATTTGCCGTAATTATAACATTCTACAGTTACATATCAACTAATTTTAGTTGTAGTAGCCAAATTGGGTATAGTAATATTTACATTTTTGGTTTTACTATCACTCGTTTAGGCTAAAGTACCTGGCAAGTTGAGTTAAAATGTATTCATTTGTGAATGAGGAGGTCTGATGAGCGATCGGTTTCTACTGCTTAATATTGAACTACAAGCCGACTTGATTGAGCAAAAAGGAATAGATAACTTGTTGTGGTGTCCGAATGCATGAGCACTACGGCATCGGTTCATTAATCAAGACAGGGGGAATGGAGGCGAGCGCGATGTAACCGTTGGGATTGCTTGTACTGTGGTCCTCGTAAAGTAGACATGTGGCGGCAATTGGTGAAAGCAGCTGAGCTGACACTGTTCTTAACGCTTACGAAGTCGGGCAAGACGGCTGCACAATCGGCAAGAGCGTTAACAGTGTTTATGCGCTACTTGCGTCGTGACTCGAAGGGTAAGGGATCCAACAAAATTGGGACACGTCCACACATCTTGGTCCTAATTATGTAGTTGAGGAACTGAAAAAGCTTCTGAAACAAGCTGGTTTATCAGATAGCCGATTTCATGTAGAACAGAATGATGACCAGGAGGAGGGAAATGGGAAAGCGAAAAAGCTATAACTCCTCTTACACAACCTCAATAATGAAGAATGTGTTATAATGAAGGGCTAAACACTCTTTCTGT
>CAXTCR010000037.1:0-22522 GCA_964242555.1 uncultured Ktedonobacteraceae bacterium | reverse complement strand
GCTTTCAGGGCTGCAAGATGAGCCGGTAGGGAGGGATAGCGCGGCTCGTTAAGGTCCGCGGTAACGGTGAGCAAGACGGGTGTTTCGACCTTGAGTAGCTCTCGATAGCCGCGCTCAAGTTTGCGTGTTGCATGTAGACGTATTGTGTCCTGCTCTTGTACTGTTTGGAGTTGTGCTACCCCTGTAACCTGTGGTATGTCTAGATGTTGTGCCAGTGCGGGACCAACGATGCCGGAGGACCAATCTGTGGAGTTATTGCCACAGAGAATGAGGTCAGGCATACTTTCTGCGCGCCCAATATACTCTGCCAGAGCGCTTGCCACAACGAATGGTCCCCACTCTGATGCTTCCTCATGCCAGAGGCGTATTGCAGTGTCGGCGCCTATAGCAAGACCAGCACGCAGTGCTCCCTCTGCGTCACGTGGTCCCAGGGTAAGTACTGTAACAGTTCCGCTATGCTGCTCTTTGATGCGAACCGCAGCCTCGATTGCACAGGCATCGGCAGGATTCAATATCTGGACAAAGCGTTCCACATCCACCTGTCCTGTGATGGGATCAATATAGACGGAGGCACCGTCGGGCGTTTGCTTCACACAAACAACTATATGCATCATCGCATCCTTTATGAGTCCAGCCGACATAGGGGTTACGAGGCGCGGAAACTCACGCCCCAACCGCCGCGAGGATAGTCCCACTCTATCGCCTTGCGTCCACACGCAACATAGCATGTACCGCATTCAAAACAATGTTCATACGAGAAGTGCATTTCTCCGCCAAGCAGTTCAAACAAACCAGCGGGACAGACATACACGCACTCGTTCGTCTCGCATTCCACGCAAACCTCGCGATTGAGGCGGATGTGAGGTGTCTTGTCGACTTTGAAGCGTACAAGTTCTAAGCGTTCATCAACGGATTGCATTTCTTTTTCCTCGTAATTCGGCTTTATTCATACCGTCTCCATATTATCAGAACAACAAAGCACGTCCAGCTTGCCATCCGTCACGTAACAGTGTCAGCAACGGAACTTTTCCCTTCATCGTGTCGTACACAACCTGTCCGACTTTCCGGCGTGGCTGACCGTTTGAGCGAAAGACATTTTCGGCTGTTTTGCAGATGAGATCAGGGTACACGTTTTGTAAACGTTCGTTATTCACGAAGGCGGCGGTATGGCGAAAACTCTTCATGTCTCTCAGAACGAAATTTGCCTCAAGCCGTTTGCGATAACCCGCCATGCTTCCTTCTGAAAAGTTTTTATCGGCATGAGCTTGCTCAGCGGTTGCAGCCGCAGCTAAACCGGAGGCAATCGCGAAATTTATGCCCTCTAAGAAGAGTCCTGCCGCGAACACAAAGCCTGCGGCGTCGCCAACAACCATTAAGCCTGCACGCGACAACTGTGGAAGCATGGACCAGCCGCCTTCGGGGATCATGTGCGCTGAATATTCGATTGTAACGGCGTCACGTACAAGTGGTGCGATGGCTGGATGCTGTTTGAATTGGTCAAGCAGGACGTAGGCCCGTTGTTTTTTTGCCGCAAGCGAGGCGATTTGTGCTACAACGCCAATAGATAGGGTATCACGGTTGGTATAGAGAAAGCCGCCACCCTTGACATCTCCTGACGCGTCTCCCACGTATTCGTTGGTCATGCCCTCGTCGCCATTCAAGTTGAAGCGTTCTTCAATCGTGCGTGCATCGAGGCGCAGCACCTCTTTGACACCGAGCGTCATCTCGTCGGCATGAAATTCCTTTTGGAGGCCCGCTTTCTTGGCAAGAAACGAATTAGCTCCATCCGCCGCAATCACGATGGGCGCATACAGGTCGCCATCCTCACGGCGGCAACGCACGCCTACGACCTGTTTATCTTTGTAGAGCAGATCATCGACAACGGTAGATGTGATGAGGAACACACCTGCCTCTTCAGCTTTTGAGGATAGCCAGCGATCAAACTTGGGACGTAAAATAGTAAAGCCATTATATGGTGGTTCGCCAAATGTTTTTGTGCGGAAATCGAGTGACGTTGCCGCTTCGTGGCCCAAAAACGTAACAACGCGGCGCGTCAAATAGCGCTCTACGGGGGCCTCTTCCCAGAAATTTGGCACCAGGTCCGCGAGGATGTTGGGTGCGTAGAGTGCGGCCCCTGAGACGTTTTTTGCTCCGGGATACTCGCCACGCTCAATTAGGGCCACCTGTAAGCCAGCACGCGCCATCGCTAGTGCCGCACTGCTTCCTGCTGGTCCTGCTCCAACCACGATTGCATCAAACTGTTGCATCTGTTTGTTCTAGCCTTTATGCTTTGCTTTTGGGGACTGCTATGTCCGATATATTATTTCCTATTGTATCTAACGAAGGGCTATAAAAGCAAAGATACTTGTCCTGTAAGCTATAACACCGTAGATGTCTTAGTACATAGGGTAGTGCTATGCAGGTTAGTCTGCGAGCAGACTACTGGGCAACAATCGAATGGCGCGACGAGCATAAAAGGCCATGGAGCATGCAAAAGCTTACACTACTGTAAGCTTTTTGTAAGAGAAATCGCTACAATTTCCATGTCTTCCCCTGTTATCCTGTAGAGCAAGAAGTGATGCATACTCACATATGAGAAAGTGCTTTTGCTTATGTCGCTTTCCGGTTGAATATGCTCTCTGTAAATACATAAGGAGGAAGCACAGATGACGGTACCTCAAGATGCGAATCAGCGTATTGATGACCTTGACTATCTGCGTGGTTTCGCGTTAATGGGAATTCTTCTGGTTAATATACCTGTACTGAGTCGTAATGCTATTCCCGTATCAGGGTCTGCGAGTGAGTTCATTTTTCAATTCTTCGACTACTTTGTGCAGGAACGTTTCTTTGTGATCTTTTCCTTTCTCTTTGGCGTGGGCTTCTTTCTTTTCATTCATCGAGCTGAAGCGAAAGGACAGAATGGCCTACTTCTCTATAGTAGAAGACTACTAGTGCTTCTGGTGTTTGGGATTATTCATCAATGGGTGTATCCGGGGGAGGCCTTGCTTTTCTATGCAGTCATTGGCTTTCTCTTGCTTCCCTTTTATAGACTCCGACCAACATTTATCCTGGTTGCTGCTCTGCTGACAATGATTGCCGGAATACTGCTTTCTCAATTTATAAATATTCTAGCCATGTTTCTCTTAGGGTTGTATGTTGGTAGGATTGGTTTATTCGTAAAAACAGAGCGTTACCAGTTGCCACTGCGTCTCATTTGGCTTGGGTCGCTCCTGCTTGCTCTTCCTGCTCTCTATATACAAAATCTTTTAAATGCAACAAACAATTATGGTGTTGCTCATAGGGCAGCTGGTATTGTTCTAGCGACGTTGTATGTCACAACTTTGATCTTTGCTTTGCGCCATCAATGGATACGTCGGCTATTATCACCATTGAAGGCATATGGACGAATAGCCTTGACAAACTACATTGGACAAACGGTTATCATTTTGACAATAGTACACGCTTTTCATCTTTTTACTACACTCACCTACGTGCAAACGACACTTATATGCGGAGGCATTTATGTGTTTCAGATGGTATATAGCGTGCTCTGGCTACAGCTGTTTCGTATGGGACCGCTCGAATGGATTTGGCGGATAGCGACCTACTGGAAGGTACTTCCGCTGAAGCGAGAAAACTTGGCGGTAGAGTGAGAGATCATTCTTTTGTGCGCCTAGAATATTGCTCGACTGTAGATAGATGCCTTTACTGAGACGAGGTTACTCTGATTTCGTATTCATTAAAGGCACTCCATAACTCTCAATACCTTGCTCCAAGAAGTCAAACGCTTGTTGAGCGGCGACTGATAGTTCGGGATATATTGTATTCATATATTCGCCTGCTAGTAGTCGTCTCCGGCTTTCTGCAAGTAATACTGTATAGACGCTATGTATCATACTCGCTACGATACGTGGTCGCATATCACGAAAGTCTGTATGCATCTCGTCAGTGAGAGTCCGTGCCAGTGCATCCCTTGCATGTTCACCAATTTTGCGTTCGTATGATTGAAGTGTTTCACTCGCCTGAACGATACGTGCAAACGTCACGAAATCATCGTTGAGTCCTAGATAGGGGTCGTGGCTTGCTAGTCTCGTAAGGAAATCATGGCGTAGGGCAGCAACAATAGTTTCACCTGAGGCTCGTTCTTGCACAATGCGACTCCAAGTATCCTCAACATCTCCTTGCCGGTCAAAGAATAGTTGTTCCTTCGTATGGAAGTAGTTGAAGATCGTGTTCACGGAAACGTTAGCTGCATTTGCTATCTCGGCAAGGGTTACGGCATCAAAACCTCGCTCTATGAACAATTTCAGGGCACTATCGGCAATTGCCTCACGAGTTTGTCTTTTCTTTCGTTCTCTCAAACTTAAAGTGGAGTTTTGCTCTTGCATCGTTATTATCGGCTTGTTTGTTTCAGTCATTCCATGTTTACCCTCCCTCACTAAACTATTATAGCTTATGGTATGCTTTGACTCAAAATTTGTACTCATTGCAAATTTTGAGTCGATGCAATATAATTGCAGGTGTGAAGGTAACAGGTAGATGTTACGTTATTTGTTTGCAAGGCAAGCAGTATATAGGAGTTTCATATATGCAAAAGGATCAGCGATTAGTACATGCTTCACAGCAATTTACTGATGTAGGAAAAGAACTTCCACTTATGTTTGGTATTTATGCAGGAAGTGGAGTAGGTGATGGAGCAGGAATGCTTCATGGTCCTACCGATAATTCAGTTTGTATTCACGATGCACTAGATCAACTACAAGGAGAAAGTTCTTTATTTTTGGTGCGTAGCTATGCTTGGTATACTGGTGCAAGCAAGCTCACACACTGGACTCCGCTTGATCCCGAAGCCTATGTGAGTAGTAGGCGTAAACTCGATTTAGTTCTTTGTTATCGCGATGTCAACGGTGCTGTAGAGGGATGGCTTGAGGTTATACGAGCTACAATACGTCGATACGGACAGTATCTTGCTGTATTGCAGATTGCTGAGGAGCCAAATAATCCAGATGCAACTTATGGTGGTGATGGTTCTTTTCCGCGCGTTCATGAGGCAATCATTCGCGGTGTAGTTGTTGCTAAAGAGGAGGTGCAGCGACTTAGGCATAATGTGCAAGTTGGCTTTAATGCCACATTGAACTTTGATCCCAATGATACCTTTTGGTCTCGTATGGCTGCACTTATAACACCATCATTCTTGAACGCTCTCGATTATGTGGGCTTGGATTTTTTCCCAGATGTATTTCGTCGTCTCGCGCCAGATGGTGAGCCTGGTGATCTGCGATCATCCGTTGAAGTCGTATTGAAGCACTACCGTGAGGTTAATTTGAAGATGGGCGGTATTCCTTTGTCTATACCCATTCACATTGGTGAAAATGGTTGGTCGACGGGAGAAGGACGTGCATATGAACGTCAAGCGATAGTGCTCCAAACGATTGTTAGCACTATTTATAAGCATCGAACTACTTTTAATATAACGCACTATGAATATCACTCACTACGTGATGCGGACAGCACAAAGACAGAACTCTTGTATCAACTTGGCTTGATGCGTGATGACTATACACCGAAGCCAGCTTTTGAAGTGTACCGGCGCTTGATTGGTGCACTTGGAACTCTGACTCAAACCTCTTGACAATCATGTTGGAAATGAGTATCTTTCATAAAGATATATGATGCGTAGCATTTACTAGGAGTCCTTAAGTGCAGAGCTATCCAGCTACTTTTAAAAAGGTATATCTGTTGATTCAGATGACTTGTTGCTCTGCACCTTCGTTATGTGTCAAAATCCTCATTCATTACCCGTCGGCATCTTCTTCGTCCTCAAAGCGAGTTGCGGCGAGTGCTATTGCGAATAGCGCGGCGCTTCCAGTGACCGCGTAGCAACTCGTTTATTCTCTTCTTTTCAGATGTACGTCTTCTCCCTTTAGAGCGAAATTTCCTCTTTATACTGCAAGGAGCAATCGCATTATGGCTGAAACAATGTATTCCCAGCGTTTAGGGATAATTTCTGATGCTCAATTCTCATAGGACTGTTGTAGGGACCGATTTATCACGTCCTCATTGGTGGTCGATATGCCAACTAGGACGTGATAAATCGGTCCCTACGAGTTTGCCCGTCTTCGTATTTCATAGGACTGTTGTAAGGACCAATTTATCACGTCCTCATCGGTGGTCGATATGCCAACTAGGACGTGATAAATCGGTCCCTACGAGTTCGCCCATCTTCGTATGAACCATTTTCGTAGAGACTACGTTCACACCATTGAAGATGATGGATCGTCTTTCGCATGTCAGGGATAGCCAATGAGTTGGCTTCGGACGCCGTCAACGTGGTCCCTACGAAAACGGTTACAGCAACCTCGCCAGGGTAATACAGAATTCGTATATATGGAAAATGTTTAGAGCAACGTCGCCAATCTACGTACGCCCTCTTCGATCTGCTCTGGTGTGAGGGCGCAGAAGGGCAGACGTACGAAGCGTTTGCCTGCTGGGTCCTCTCCTCCCTCAAGCGTGTCGGCGAAGAAGTCTTGACCATTGGTTAAGGCTAAACCTGCTGCTTTGGCGCGATCAAGCAGAGGACCACGGTCAGATTGCTCAGGTAGATAGATGCTGACGAAGAACCCGCCTTCTGGCTCTGCGAAGGGCATGTCTGGCAGGTGCTTTTTGAGTGCGGCAACGATACTGCTCAAGCGTGGCGCGTAGAGACTTTTGAGGTTCTCAAGATTTGAGGTGAAGTAGCCGCGTTTATGAAACTCGACAACTGCTGCCTGCGCCGGTAAGACGGGCGCGAGTATCGTATCCTCCATGAGCTTTCCAAGCTTCTTGACAAAATCTACTGGTCCGATCAGATAGCCTACACGCAGTGCTGGACTGATAAGCTTGCTGTAGGAACTGATGGTCAGGACACGCTCGGTATTCAAGTCGCGTAGGAGCGGTGCTGGTTCGCCCTTGTAACGAAGGGTGCGATATGGTACATCTTCGACGAGCCAGAAGCCATGACGGTTCGCCAAATCAACGAGGGCTTGCCGCTTTTGTGCCGATGTTGTGACACCAGCTGGATTCTGAAAGTCGGGGATGACATACATAAAGGCTGGCACCTGTTTGGCCAGCGCCTGCTCTAAAGCCCCGATGTTGGCGCCATCATGCTCTAAAGGAATGCCGACTACCTTCGCACCACGCCGACGAAAGGTCTTTATGGCACGGTCATAACTAGGTTGTTCCACAAACACAACATCGCCCTGTTTAATAGTGAGCGCGGAAAGCAGGTCCTGTAAATGGAGCGAACCGTTGCCAACGATGACTGCATCGGGTGAGACATTGTATTGCTCGCCTAATAGACGACGTAAGGGGAGGTAGCCGCCGTTGTGCCCATATTGCAGTATCGACGGGCCATCGGGCGACTCCAGTACCGCCTGAAAACACTCGCTTAGCAAGTGCGTTGGCAGGGCTTCGACAGCGGGAACGCCTCGCGTAAATAGGATTTGCTCTGTACCTACTGTGCTTGAACTTTGCATTGTTCTTCTCTCTTTTTCTAGTGGATAAATGAAATCGCTTTTGTAGGGACCGCATTCATCACGTCCTTGTGCCGAAGGAGATGTGGACAAGGACGTGATAAATCGGTCCCTACAAAGGTACGAATGTCGAGCAAGGATGCAATGAATTGGGTCTTACGAATGTGTCAGGACGATTTTACCTTGTGGTTCGCCTGATTCTAATAGTTGATGTGCTTGTGCTGCTTGCTCGACGGGTAGTGTTTTCGCGATAAGTGGCGTGAGTGCACCGTCAGCGACAAGCTGGAGCATCTTCTGTACGTTTTCGGGTGTGGTATGTGCCATGCCACCACCAATTACGGAAACGCGTTTGAGACGCCATGACTGCGTGTTTACCTCTGATGTCGGTCCACCTAAGTTGCCAATGAGAATAACGCGAGCATCTGGTGCACTAGCGTCTAAGCTTGCCTGCAGAGTAGAACCTACCAACTCAACGACAAGGTTGACGCCTCCCTGTTCTTGTAAAATTTTGCCTAGGTCTTCCTTAGAGTGATCGATGACGAGATCGGCACCTAGTTTGCGTAGTGTTTCGGCGCGTTCATTGTTACTAGCTGTAGTAGCAACCCATGCTCCTATATGTTTGGCCAACTGAATTGCTAGGGAGCCGACTCCACTAGAGCCAGCCCAAATTAGGACCTTTTGGCCTTTCTGCAGATGTCCTTGATCAAATAGGCTTGACCAAGCCGTAGAGCCAGCGAGACCAACCGCGACTGCCTGTTCGAAACTAACGTTTTCAGGAATTCGTACGAGATCGGATGCTGGGGCCGCAATTTTGCTTGCGTAGCCACCTCCTCCCTTCGCCACTTGCGCATTCTCAGTAAGCACACGCTCACCGGCGTGAAATCCGTTAGCGTCTTGAAGCACCACTCCTGCTGCCTCTAGTCCGGGAGTAAAGGGAAGTTTTGGTACTGGTCGGCTACCAGCGCGTTGAAATAGATCAAGACGATTTACCGTTGATGCTTTAACCTCTAGCAACACGTCTGACGAATCTGGTGTTGGGTCGGCCACTTCCTGTACCTGCAACACATTGGGACCGCCATGTTGTGAGAATTGTACAGCTTTCATGGTTCACTCCTTATAAGAAAAACAAAATCGTCCATCGGTGCATTTTTTCTATTGATAGGGATGTGCACATGGCGGACGCGGTTACGTTGAGAAACGGATGCCCATGTTATTTCACTCATCTTCATCATTGGGTTCCTACCACACTTAGATTACTTCCATTGTATGCGTCGTTCTAATTGCAACGCAAGGACTACGCTTTCACGTGCTTTTCGTTTTCGAGAAGTGTTGCGGCAATGGGCAGTATTTGGTTGGCATCTCCCAATAATCCGAGGTCGGCGAGGGCAAAGATTGGGGCACTGCGGTCAGGGTTAATGGCTATTATCGTCTGCGATTCGCTCATGCCGCTTGTATGCTGTGCGGCGCCAGAGATGCCGCATGCAATGTAGAGTTTCGGACGCACAATCTTGCCCGTTGCACCAATTTGTCTAGCGTGCTCAATCCAGCCCAGATCGGTTGCGACTCGGGTGGCGCCAACGGCTGCTCCAAGCCCGTGGGCAAAGGTTGCGATGCTGGCAAAACCGTCTTGTCCGATACCACGTCCCCCGGCAACGATGCGTTCTGCCGCGTCCAACTCGACTTCCTCTGCGGAAGGTGCCTGTAACGCGATACGCCGTACTCGTCTATCCGGCTGTGCAAGCTCTGGCGTGTAGTGCCTGACCTCTACATCGGACAGTCTATTGTTTAATGGTTTTAGGGGCGTCCCTCGTACGCCGGGGACTAGTGTGGCGAGGGCAGTGTGTCCATGTAGTGCTGTGCGCGTTTGCACATATGCGCGCCCCTCGTAGATTGAACGGAGCGCGAAGAGGGCATCATTTTGTACATTCAGGCCGAGACAATTCGAAATAAAGGGTATATGCAACTGTGCTGCAAGGCGTGGCAAATAGTCACGTGCGTTTGGCGTTGCGTGAGCAAGTATGAGTAGTGGTGAGCGTTGTTGTAGCAACCATGCTATAGCACTCACATAGCCTTCAGTCGTGTAGTAGGCTAACTGCTGATGTTCGACCATATCAAGCGTGTCAATGCCGGTTGACGAGATCAACGCCAGATCAGGGAGTTCAGCGTCAGGGGCGGTGAGCAAAAGAGCGTGTACCCTCGTTGGCTCCTGTTGCTGACGAGCAATAGCTATGGCCTCATTTAGTAGCTCACCGCTCTGCTCATGCAATTGCCCTTGCTCATACTCAAGAATCGCCCAAATCTCGCCCATGATTGCCTACTCCATTCGCCAGTTTAAGAATAAGAATGTGTATACATTGCGAATAGCATATCACATAATTGTTTGGCTGAATTGGCATTTTTTCTGTCCCGAAAATAGGGCTATACACTTGCTTTTAGAACAGATGTTTTATATAATAAGGGCAGTTAAAAAAGAAGATATATGTCGGGTGTAGAAGCGAATGTGTAGTGTTTTACCAGTATTCTGTATCAGGTGCGTGAGACCAGCAATGATACATAGAGAGATGTAGATATTGTGAAAAAGAAGACGCCGTTAGCAATGATTTCGGTCCTCGTCAACGATCAAGACGAGGCGCTCCAGTTTTATACAGAGAAGCTTGGCCTGGAGAAGCGGGTAGACATCAGCTATGGACCAGGGATGCGCCTAGTGACAGTTGCGCCAAAGGGTCAACCCAAACCAGAGATCGCCCTCGCAAGACCGGATGAGAGGTTGCATGATGCAGGACATTTAAAAGAGCTAAGGGAGCGCACAGGTCATGGTATCGCATGGATGTTCGATACTGATGACTGTAATCAGAGTTATAAAACGTTGTTGGCACGTGGTGTGACCTTCATTACCACTCCTACAAAGCAGCTCTATGGTGTTGAGGCTGTTTTCACAGACCCCGATGGTAACATTTTCTCCTTATTAGAACCATCGCCAGAGGCTCGATCACTGTTTCTCGAACACCGGGTTGGTACGGCTGCATAAGGGGAAGGGAATATGTATCCAAACATATTCCCTCCTTACGAATATAATATAGCCAATGAATTGGCCGACTCGGACGCCGTGAACGTGGTCCCTACGATAGGGCGTGGACTTTACTTACCGTGGCATTTGTGGCTGGTGTTAAGCTCAGTGCGCGGGCCGCACGTTCGCCGTCAAGGATGGCGTTTTCTACGCGTCGGGGGGCAAGACAGTCGCCGATACGGTGTAGCTGTGGGACCTTGCCGACCAGCGCGGTATAGAGCGTATCGTTTGTGCTGTGAGGTGTTGCCAAGACCGCAAGTGAGATACCTTCTATCTGGCGCGGCTGGCCTGTGTAGTTGTTCATGATCATTGCGCCATTGGGACTGAGACTTGCCAGGAAGTGGTTGGGGGTCATTTTGATACCCTTTGCCAGCGCGCGGCGGTACCATAGCTCGATGTCGAGCGTGATGCTAAGGTCGCCTCCAACATAGAACTGCGGTGTTACGATTTCGACGTTACAGCCTTTTTCTGCAAGCAGTTCTGCTGTAGCGGTTGCTTGATGAAAACCCATCTGGTCGAAGATAAGAATGTTGTCTCCCGGGCTGACGGGTAGCTCGCCTTGTAGTACTTGCGAGACTGTGGCAACATGTGGTAGATCGGCACCTGGAATTGGTGGTAGTTGAGGGAGTGAGCCGGTCGCAATAATCACAGCATCGGGCTTCTCGTGCTCGACCATTTCCGCTGTCACCTCTGTTCGCAGGTGTACCTCAACGCCGGCCTCACCTATTTCACGCTGCAGGTTGCGGGCTGCATCACCGAATTCAACGCGACTAGGAACGCGTATAAGCACGTTGATTTGTCCACCTAGTTCATGCGACTTCTCATAAAGTTTTACACTAAATCCGCGCTGTGCTGCGACCTTAGCGGCCTGCATACCAGCAGGTCCACCACCAACGATCATTACGGTTGGCGGCCTGTGCATCTTTACACTATTTCTCGTTGGGGGAGGAATGGTTGGGAAGATTTGTTCGTTACCCGTTGTGGGTGTCTGGATACAGCCAAGACTCAGGTTCAAGCCCATACGCCCAATGCAGTATTGATTGCAGGAGATGCACAGGTGGATCGCTTCTGTGCGTCCCTCGCGTGCTTTCCGCGTGAAGGCGGGATCACAAATTTGTGCCCGTACCACGTCAACCATATCGGCCAGTCCTTCGCGCAGGATACGTTCGGCCTGTACAGGGTCTTTGATGCGTCCAGTACAGAACACAGGCAATTTGACCGACTCGCGAATGCCAGCGGAGACGAACAGTTGATAGCCGGGAGGAGTGTGCATCGACCCTTCAACCATGTACAGATTGTGAAATTCGCCAATACTCGTGTTGATGAAATCAAGCTGGCCTGTAGCCTCAAGCCGTTTAGCAATCTCTTTTACATCATCTAGCGTAAGTCCTGCCGGAATAAGCTCATCGCCACAGAGCCGGATGCCCATTGTGAAATCGCGTCCAACCTCGGCACGCACCGCCTCGATAACTTCGAGGGTAAAGCGCATGCGGTTCTCTAGTGAGCCACCGTAATTGTCGGTACGTCGATTGTAGTAGGGCGAGAAGAACTGACGCATGAGCGAGCTATGGGAAGATTGCAACTCGGCACCGTCGAAGCCGCCCTCGCGTACGTGACGAGCAACGAGCGCGTAGCCACGTACAATCTCCGCGATCTCTTCTTGCTCTAGCTCTTTACACATCTCGCGATGAATGGGGTCGGGCAATGGTGATGGACCCACGACTGGACGACGCGAGTAGATGCTGCTACACTGCATGCCGTTATGATTGATCTGGGCGAAGATGCGTGTGCCATGCTCGTGAACCGCACGGGTCAGACGTTTGTAGCCGGGAACGACATGGGGATCGAAACCGTGAATCAGCTTTTGATAGGCCCAGTCGCTGGGATGAACCGATTGCTCTTCGGTGATGATGAGGCCACACCCGCCCTTTGCACGTTCGGCATAATAGGCTGTCAGGCGAGGTCCAGGAAGATT
Source organism: uncultured Ktedonobacteraceae bacterium (assembly GCA_964242555.1). Classification (GTDB taxonomy): domain Bacteria; phylum Chloroflexota; class Ktedonobacteria; order Ktedonobacterales; family Ktedonobacteraceae; genus JBBQVS01. Next base: position 9,969 of record CAXTCR010000037.1, on the reverse strand, counting down.
TTCCTCGGCGAGGTTAGTAAGGTGGGCCGCAAAGACGACGCGGTTGGGAATGACCGTCTGACCGATACGGATAGGCGTAAATAAGTATTGGTATTGTCCTGGCATGAGAAATCTCCTGATTGGGTGCGATACATCGTGGTGTAATACATCAGACTCCTACAATTGTTCTCCAACGCGTCTGCCTTCAAGAATAGCGTGTTCGATGCGACGTGGCGTGACACAATCACCGATGCGGAAGAGGCGCGGTACTTTGCCTTTCAAAGCATAATAGAGTTCTTGAGAGGGACGTTCGTAGGTTCCTAATACAACGGCATCGGTTACGATGGCCCGTTCGTCTTCTCTATAGCGGTCCATAACAATCACCTGACCCGGCTCTATACGAACGACACTTGTATGCGGCATAAATGTCACGTCGTGTCCAATCACGCGACTCATCCACAGTACAATATCATTCGTGCCAACGAGGTCACGCCCAACATAAAAATCTTCTGTTATTACGTCAACATGCTTGCCCGCTGTCGCCAACATCTCTACGACAGAAAGCACGCCATGTGAGGATTGCTCATCAATGACGACAACGTTTTGTCCTTCTATGCTCTCACCTGCCAGTACCCGTCGTATGTTTGTGGCATGAGGCAGATCGTTCCCGGGTATGGGCAGTAGTCCAGTGCCAGTATGCGCTCCTGTCGCGACTATAACTGTGTTAAAGCGGCCTTCGAGAACATGTTCCACGGTCATCTCAACGCCTGTATGGACCTCGACACCTAGCTTTTCGATCTCTGAGTATAAATATTCTGTGATGTTTTGAAGTTCCCCTCGTCCTGAACCCTTTGCCGCAAGCGCAACTGTCCCGCCGAGGGATGGTGAACGCTCGTACAGTACAACTGAGCGTCCACGGAGTGCAGCTGTTCGCGCAGCCTCTAGTCCGGCTGCCCCCCCACCAATGATGCAAATAGAGGGTTTAGCTACCCGGCTGCGCGTAGGTGCGGCGATAGATATGTCCTGTGCATGGATTACATCAGGATTGACGTTACAGCCGAGCGTGACGTTCATAGTATTTCGAACCTGACAACCTTGATTGCAGGCGATGCAGGGACGAACGCGTTCAGCTTGTCCTGCCTGTGAGAGACGAGGTAGGTATGGGTCTGCAATGAGGGGGCGAATCATCTCAACGCCATCGGCTTGCCCCTCCGTCAAAATTCGTTCCGCTTGGGCAGCACTCATAATGCGACCCGCTGTAAAGACGGGAATAGCGAGTGCTGCTTTCAGAGCTGTCGCCAAGCGGACTGCGTAGCCGGGGGCGACATGCATGGTTGCCTGAGAGGGGAACATATGTGAACTGAGAATGCTGCCCATCGTAACTGTCATATAGTCAATGCGATGCGTAGACACGAGAATTTTAGCAATCTCTAATGCCTGCTCTGGCGTGAGACCTGCCCACGGTGCTAACTCATCGCCACAAAAGCGTAGTCCTAAGATCGCATCTGGGCCAATCGCTGATGTGACCCCTTCGAGCGTTTCTTGCAGGAAGCGCATGCGATTTTCTAACGAGCCACCGTAACTATCGCTACGTTGATTGGTAAGAGGCGAGAGGAATTGGCGTAACAGTGAAGTATCGCTGACCTGTAGCTCAACGCCGTCCGCGCCAGCTCCTATCGTGGTGCGGGCGACTTGCGCAAAGCCTGTGATTACAGCATCTATATCCCCCCGCTCCATCGCTTTAGGCACTTCTCGGGAAGATACGTTGGGTACTGGTGAGGGTGCCCACATTGCGCGTTGCGTGTGATCGCTCGTAGATTGTTGGCCGTTGTGATTAAGTTGAACAAGCGCGAGCGAACGGGCGGCATGGATACGTGCTACAACAGGTGCTAATGCTTGTGAGGTTCCTGGTAAGAAGCCAAGTACAGCTCGCTCGTAAGGTGTATCGGAGGGATGGACGATGTGCTCTTCGAGTACGATAACGCCAGCACCACCTTCGGCATGGGCGGCGTAGTAGTCGGCATGCCGCTGGCTAAGGAGATTGTCCTGTGCGAAGTTTGTCGTGTGGCTACCAAAAATAATGCGGTTACGAGCCTCGCGCGGCCCTAACTGAACTGGCTGAAAGAGCATACTTTGCTGCATTGGCATCGTCTCCAAGAGGAACAGTCTACAGTGTCTGTTGTGCTGTGTAAATTATAGCCTATGTGGTGGTTTCGATGCTAGATGCCCACTAAGTACAACTCGTTATTTCTCATCTCCTCAAGCTTCCTGATAGGTTACACGAACAGGCAAGCCAACGAATGCTGCGTATCGTTCTGCCGCAACTGCAACAGCTTGTGTTTCACTTGAGTCCAGCGATATGAAGGGATTAAGAACGATAAAAACAGTGTCTTTAGTCAGTGTACGTTTCCAGGTGCCGACAACCTGACCATCCAAGATGAGTACATTGCTGAGTATTTCGCTCGCGCTAACTACTCGCTTATTCGTATGCGCTCTCTCTACTATCGTGCTCCGGTCTTTATAGCTGACTGTATATTCGTCAAAGTTCGGTATCAAGTAAGCTATCGGCGTTGTCTCTTGCGCAATTGATGTCAAATCCGCAAACCAGTATGTCTGGCCATTGATGTTCTCGTGAAGAAGATGGGATGCATTCATATCGAGGCCCGCTTTTGCCTCGGACCCTGTCAAGCCCGACCACCATATAAAATCTTGTAGCGTAGCAGGTCCATGACTGGTGAAGTAGCGTTTGACCAGCTGGGCCATTGCCTCATCACGAGCTAGCATTGGGGTCTGTGGTACGCGTTCGTCGAGTAGGGTATAGGTGAACTGCTTGCCTCGTCTCGCACCACTACATATGATGCCATCTAATTCTGCGTGCATCATGAGATGAGTCATGCGCTGTCCAGGCTCAGTCACGATACCTACTTGCTGTAGAACGGACGCAAGTTCAGGACGAGTTAAATGCTTTCCACCCTGTAACGCTTTTGCTAAAGCATTATGGCTGCGTAAACATGTTGCGCTATCCAATTGAAGTTGCTGGTCATAATAGGCCAGAGCACCATAAACGCGCGGTGCTGTAAGTGCCAGCATCCAACGGGTGTCGGCGGGTGAGATGAAATGCCATGTTGGACGCATAACGTGTGTACGCAGAATAGCACCTTCAGCGAAGGCTTGCTCAATAACATCTGCTGTAGTATTACGCGTGCGCAGACCGAGTGCCCATTTTGCAGCTGAGAAATCTTGAGCCTGGACAGCACCCATCCACTGCACTACATCGACAGGCGTTGTAAAGTTGGGCCGGGCAATACGTTGATTGTGCATTCTTTGCAATGGGATGTCCAGGCTTGTAAGCATAGATTTACTCTTCTTACTCCTGTTTCGCTTTAAGACTACGGAAAAATTTTCGGATATCGTCCACCAACAGTTCGGGTTCCTCTAGTGCTGCGAAATGTCCTCCACGCGGCATCGCTGTCCATTGCTGTACGTTGAACCAACGCTCACTCCACTCGCGTGGCGCAGGCAGAATGTCCTGTGGAAAACGTGCTACTGCTGTTGGCACATTGCTCTTTACTGTCGAGTCTGGTGGTGTAGGATTGTGTGTTGCCTCATAGTAGAGACGGTTCGCGGAATTAATAGTTTCTGTCACCCAATAAATCATGACCGTCGTCAGCAACTCGTCTTTTGTAAAACGCTTTTCCACGTCTCCGTCACAGTCACTCCATGTGCGAAACTTCTCAACAATCCAACCTGCTAAGCCAACTGGAGAGTCGTTTAACCCGTAGCCCAGCGTTTGTGGTTTGCTTCCCTGTATCATCGCATACGCACTTTCTTGTGATTGCCAGGGGCGTACTGTCGCCAAGTACGTTTTCTCCTCCTGAGAGGGGGTATCGACTTTTGCATACAGGCGTGTGAAAGGGACATTGTTAAAGTGAACACCAAGCACTACATCCGCGTGAGCAATTGCGAGTTGTTCTGTTACAGCACTGCCCCAGTCGCCACCTTGAGCCGCGAAATGTGTGTAGCCTAATTCTTGTGTCATCAAGTGCGTCCACATATCCCCGATACGCGAAACGGTCATGCCGCGCTTAGTTGGGCGGTCCGAAAATCCATAGCCCGGCAGCGATGGAACAACGACATCAAAGGCGTCTTCAGCTTTACCACCGTAGCTTTCAGGGTCGGTAAGCATTGGAATCACCTTCAGCATTTCGTAGAATGAGCCGGGCCAGCCGTGTGTAAGAATGATAGGAGTCGGGTTTGGTCCCTTGCCACGCTCGTGGATGAAGTGAACGCCCAGACCTTCAATTTCTGCGCGGAAATGCGAGAATCGATTCAGTAGTGCCTCCTGCTTGCCCCAGTCAAACGAGTGTTGCCAATAGTGTGCCAGTTCCTTGAGATATTCGAGATTTGTGCCGTAATCCCAATCCGCATCCTCGATCTCATCTGGCCAGCGTGTGCGAGCTAAGCGTTCGTGCAAATCATCAAGAGTTGCTTGTGGAATGTTTATTTCCAATGGTTGAATGCTCATATTTGTATTTCCTTATTCCCGTCGTTTCGTTGTTCATCGTCCACAACAATTGCGTGAGGCTCTGTTACATCTTGGTGAGCGTATGGTGCAAATCGCGACCTCTGGCACGACAACAGTATAGCAGAGCAATCATACAAATGCAGCCACTAGCTCTCCTGCCAGTGGCTGCATTTGTATGATTGCTCTGCTATGCCCAGCGGATCAGGCCCATCTCGTACTTTTCGGTCAGACCGGAGTGCGTTGGTACGACACGAACATTGTAGGCAATGCTTCCGCTCTCGTCGGGTTTGAGTTGAGCGTCAAAGCGGTAGGAACCGTCCTGCTCTTGCTTGGTATAGGTCATAGGAATGCAGTGTTGTGCCAAGACTTCTTCCTCGTTCGTTTCACCATAGACAAGTTCGACGCTTAAGTCTTGGGGGGATAAGCCATCGACGCGTACCCACGCCTGAACGTCGATGCCTTCGCCGAGGCTAAGTTGACCGTCACGGCGACCATCAACGTAGAGTCCAAGACTACCCCATGCGCTGCGGACGCGCTCTTTCCATGCAGCAAGTGTACATGCTTGTTCGTAGCGGTTCTGCTCAATGTACTGGCTATGCTCGATTTCAGGTACATAGTAGGTCGTGGTGTATTCCTTGACCATGCGGCGCATGCTAAACTGGGGTGCGCAGGTGCGAATGGCCTCTTTCATATAGGCAGTCCAACGATGTGGAATGCCATCGCTATCGCGTTCAAAGAAGGCTGGCACGATCTCTTCCTCAAGGATGCGATAGAGTGAGAGGCTGTCGGCCTCGGCCTGAGCTTCCTGATCGTGATATTCACGCTCCTCACCAATTGCCCAGCCGTTTTTCCCATTGTAGCCCTCAACCCACCAGCCATCGAGAATGCTGCAATTTGGTTGTCCATTCAGGGCAGCTTTTTGGCCACTGGTACCACTTGCCTCATAAGGACGGATTGGGTTGTTGAGCCATACATCGGTTCCGGCGACGAGGTAGCGAGCCATGTCGATATCGTAGTTTTCAAGGAAGACGATTTTGCCCTTGAACTCTGGCGAACGCGATAGCTTATAGACCTGCTCAATGAGCGCCTTGCCCGGCTCATCGGCAGGATGGGCTTTACCGGCGAAGACAATCTGTACGGGACGATTGGGATTGTTCAGAATGCGTTTGAGGCGCTCAATATCGCGGAAGATCAGGGTGGCACGTTTGTACGTCGCGAAGCGACGGGCAAAACCTAATGTCAACGCCGTTGGGTCCAGGAAGTTGTCAATTTCGGAGATTTGGAGTGACCCTTCGCCTAGACGGAGATGCTGCTGCTTCAAACGATGTCGAGCGTACGTGATGAGTTTATTTTTGCTCTGGGCATGTGTGTTCCACAGTTCGACATCGGGAATGTTGTCGATGTGGCTATCCCAGAACTGCTGGTTATCAACGTTGCGTCCCCAATCCTTGTCGAGGTAGGTGCGGTAGAGTTCGTTTACCTCGGGTGCAAGCCAGGAGAAGGTGTGAATGCCGTTGGTGATAGAACCTATGGGAACTTCGTCAACCTCGGCGCCGGGCCAGAGGAATTGCCACATTTTGCGCGAGACGTTGCCGTGCAGCTTGCTCACGCCATTGTGCTGACCGGTCAGCTTGAGGGCGAGTACGGTCATGCTATAGCTTGGACCCCAGCCATGTTCTTCGCGTGCAACATCCATAAACTGGTCGCGATTCAAGCCGAGTTGACTCCAATAGTTGCCGAAATACTTGTCAATCAGGTCGTAGCTGAAGGCATCGTTACCCGCTGGGACAGGAGTATGGGTTGTGAAGAGCGAGTTCGCCGCTACAGCTTCGCGTGCTTCGTTGAAGCTCAGCCCCGAGGCTACCAATTCACGACAGCGCTCAAGATTCAGGAATGCGGCATGTCCCTCATTAAGATGCCATGCCGAAGGCGAGATGCCGAGTGCTCGCAGGGTACGTACACCGCCGATACCAAGCACAATCTCCTGCGAAATGCGCATCTCGTGATCGCCAGAGTAGAGACGCGCGGAAAGCTCTCGATCGTTAGGAGCATTGGGGGCCACGTCTGTGTCCATAAGATATAGGGGAATGCGTCCAACCTGAAGCTTCCAGACCTTAGCGTAGATGCGGCGTCCGGGTAGATCGACGTTAATCATGATCTCGCTGCCATCAGGTCCTGTCGCAGGGGTCGCGGGTGCCTCAGAAAACTGCAGTTTGTCATAGGTAGCCTCTTGCCTGCCCTCGCGAGTGACGCGCTGGTGGAAGTACCCCTGTGGATACAGGAAGCCAACACCGACGAATGGTAGGCCAAGGTCGCTAGCCTCTTTACAATGGTCGCCTGAGAGGATGCCCAGACCGCCGGAATAAATAGGCAGGGACTCGTGGAGTCCGAACTCCGCGGAGAAATATGCGATGACCTTATCTTGTAGTTCGGGATAGGTGCTCGAGAACCACGTATCCTCGGCGCGTGGATGCGTGTAGTAGTCAAGGTCGTTAAGCACGCTATCGAGCTGGTGCAAATAGTCATTGTTCTCGGCAGCCTGCTCAAGGATGCTGGGGTGTACCTCACTTAGAAAGCGTACGGGATTATGTCCCACGTGTTCCCAAAGTGCGGGGTCCAGGGAGCTATAGAGCAGACGTGCCTCGGGACGCCAGCTCCACCACAGGTTATAGGCAAGTTCGTAAAGACGGTTAATGCGAGGGGGCATCACAGGAAACACCGTCATGCGACCATAAACTTTCACAGGGATAGAATTCCTTTCATTACATAGAGAGGCAAAATATGCTATTTTACCTCTTTCTATCAGTATATCGTGTGTACGAAAACGAGGTCAACAACATTTGCCATGAGACAGGCGGTGCTCTATAATTGCCTATGAGGAAATGTTTGCACGTGGGAGTTCAGCAACAGTGTGATAAAGAGACGACAGCGGTTACAATCGAAGCGCGTAAGTGGCGTTGTGGGAGCGGTTCTGCTAGGACTTGGTTGCCTCTGGTTGGGGTGGCTTTTGCTGGGTCAGCATAACACAAGCGGCTCAGGCTCATTTGTCTGGCCTATTGTAGGTGCCAATGTAGCGCCAACTGATGCGCCAGTGCCACAACTCGTTGCAGCTGGCATCAGTACCGGACCAGCGAATGGAAGTGCTGCATTAAATCAACAGCAAGCGATGGCGATTGCGAACGGTTTAGAACCTGACGCGTCGGCAAACGCAAGAACCAGCAACGCGAAGTACGTCTTGCTCAATTATGTGCCAACAGGAAGCTCATCGCATGGTGCTGTAACAAATACTCCTGTGTGGATGATCCTTTATCAGCATATCCCCGTTACGCCCAATAGTGCCTCGGTGGACCCTGTGCCCTCTACACGTACTTACCACGATCTTTATGTCTTTATTGATGCGAACAGTGGAAAAGAAGTGCTAACAGTATGGATATAATATTTGCTGACAAAAAATAGAATTGCATTGTATTGTACATATGCATTCTGTTTTTTGTCAGCAAATGTCACATACTTGAAATTAGTACTAATGGGCTATGTGACCCATTAATTTTCGTCCATTTTGATCCAACCGTGTCGTAGTGCGTGGACAACTGCCGCTGTACGATCGTTGACCGAGAGCTTTTTGAGGATAGAAGTGATATGGTTTTTGACCGTTTGGTCGCTAATCTTAAGCGATTTCGCGATCTCTTTATTGCTATTGCCACGAGCAATATAGTCAAGTATCTCAACTTCTCGGCTTGAGAGCGGCGAATACAGATCCTTATTCTCGCCCTCTTCCTCTTCTACTGTCAACTCGCGGAACGACTTCAGGACACGACTGGCGAGTTGTGGTTTCGTCAATACGTCATCCTGTATCAGGTACTCCCCGTTGCTCACCTTGCGGACCGCCTCTATGAGATCTGTTGGGGAGATATTGCGTGTATAGTAAGCGGCGGCGCCAACCTTGATGGATTGAAATAGCCGCTCCTCATCTTCGGAGGGTGTGAGCATAATAATGGCCATGCGTGGCACGAGATGGCGAGCCTGACGAGCGATCTCAAGCGGATCGGAGGCGATAAGACCAGTATCGATTAAGGCCACATCGGGATTGTGTAGGCGAGCTAATTCGAGCACATCGAATGTATCGGTAGACTCTCCAACAATTTGGCAATCGCCGGTATTTTCAAGTGTGGCGCGAATACCTGCGCGAAAGAGCGGTTGCTCATCTATAACAATGACACGTATTGTTTCCATGTAATTCCTTTGTGAAGGGCAGGTAGGAATGCGGAATGTAGTCGCTCGATTCCCTGCTCTTTAATCTAGTATACAGACACATTGAAAAATATGATTGTAGCTGACAGGGATGGCCCAGCCGGATGCTTGCCATTATACATGTTTTAAGCAGCATCAACAATTACGTGTGGACCAATGTATCGCGTCCTGTTGCCACATCTATAGTATGGGCAAGAGGACGCAATGAATGCAATGAAATGGACGCGATACATCGAACTCTACACGTTAAATGCGCTCCAAGCGTTGTAGTGTTGAGTTAATGCCAACGCGCAGCGAATCAATGACTCCTTGTCCACTCACGGCGATACCCTCGAAGCTTGGTACACGATTGGGGTTGAGGTATTTTTCCAAGACAGAAGTTGGTAAGACATCGGGCAAGTCGCGTTTGTTCCACTGCATTACAAGCGGGAAGTCGGAGACATCTTTATTCATGCGGCGCAGTTGTTCCTGTAGTTCATTCCAGCACTCGATATTTTCTTGTAGCTTGCTTGCCTGGGAGTCGGCGACGAAGATGACACAGTCCGCACCTTTTAGGACAGAAATACGCGTTTGTTGGTAAAGGATCTGGCCAGGAACTGTGTACAACTGGAAGCGAATCTGGAAGCCGTGGACCTTGCCGAGTTCGAGGGGAAGCAGATCAAAATAGAGTGTGCGCTCCGTTTCGGTGTCGATGGAGACCATATCGCCAACGTCCTGAGGATTTACTGCTTGATGTATATAGTGGAGGTTGGTGGTTTTGCCACACAAGCCGATGCCGTAGTAGACAATTTTACAGTTGATTTCGCGTTTCGCCATATTGATTAGGGACATATCTTGTTTCTCTCCTGCCCGCTTACGTACACTGTCTAAGGTTATAACGTGTACAAGCGCCACTTCCTGCCTGGTGGTTGTCCGGTAGCGAGGTGACTGTTTGCTCCTGCGTTTGGCACAGTATAACCTATTTTATACAAATTGCCAATTGCTCAAAATGGCCAGACGGAATTTCCAATACTTGCCATAGTGTCGCTTAAATGAACCATAGAGGTAGAGAAATTTGGATATTTGTGACTCCTCTGCCCATTGACGAACAGGGCGAAAAAGACTAGACTAAGGACGAACAAAAATCCACAAAACCCTGATTTGCGAGATGTGAGGTAGGAATGACGACGACAACACACACACCTGTAGATACCGACTTTGAACTGGTGATTGGC
>CAXTCR010000036.1:0-22617 GCA_964242555.1 uncultured Ktedonobacteraceae bacterium | reverse complement strand
CCGACTCAAAACCGGTCTCATCTGCTGTCTGCGCCACGCGCGTCATCGTCTCGTACGCTTCAACAGGGTCCTTGATGTGCTCAAGGTCCATTGTCCAGCCCTGTGGAAGAATCAAACTATACTTCATCGGCATGAGCAAATACCTCTTTCTCTACATTAGTGCGATTGCAAAAACGTTACAATTCTCTTAACCACACGGTGCTAACATCAGTCAGACTTCAGTATAGCATGTAGTTAAAAAGTACACTCATGTCTTGGTCCAAAGGTGTTGTGCACGGAAAAGGGGATGACGGTCTTTAGGAAAAGTCTTTCTGTTTTGTTATCTTGCGGTCTCTCCTTTGTTGAGATTGCCACCTGAACTACATGTAATAGCTGTTGTATGAGTATGTCTTATGCACAAAAGACGTACAGAATGAGAGCATTTCTATCTATAGGAGGAATCCGGGGATACCCAGCACATGCAGCACATGCAGCACAGGATTGGAGGTAAACGCTCCAACAATATTGAGCAGCGTTACAAGCGCAAGCACAACAAACGAGCCTATGTTGAGCACACGATCGATTTGACGCGGGTGCAATTCGACCAGCCATGTACGTTTACCAATGCCAAAGCAGCGCAACTCCATCGCGCTGATAATATCCTCGGCCTCCACAATCGAGCCGATTACAACAGGCACAATCATAGGCGCGAGTCGCGCAATTCTGCCAAAGACACCGCCGCGAAGCTTATCTAACTCAAAGCCTCGTGCGCGCTGGGCATCATAGGTGGTCATGAAATCACGAGCTAAGCTGGGCAAAAAACGCAGCGAGAGATCGACGGAATAAGCAAATTTATCTGGCACGCCCATACCTTTGAACGCGATTCCTATCAACGCAGGATCAATCGTGTAGGTGATAGGCAGCACAAAGAGGCCGATACTAATGTTGCGTATAATTTGCGTTATCACAAAAGTAATACTCTCAACACTGAATGTAAGATGTCCAGGTCCAATAAAAGGAGGTCTGGCGATCAGTGAGAAAAAAGGCATCCGAAACAACACATGCTCATAGGGCATGTCAACGCCCTGCACCACCGCTCCCGCCGTCACAAAATAATTCACCACAACCAGCATTAAGGCCAGGACAATGATATAACCCCACGCAGTCTTTGTCTCAGCCCATGTAAGATGGGTCTGACTGTAGTAAACACAGGCAAGAACGAAGCCAGCAAGAACAAACCAGAAATTTGATGATTGCGTGATCGTGAAAATAAAGACAAACAGCATCACTAGCTTGGTACGTGGATCCAACCGGTGTACTGGTGAATCTCGTTTAATATATGGAAAATTGATAAGCATGTAATTAGGTGCTCCATTTGAGCCACAAGAACGGTATGACAGGGGCAAGCCTCCTTGCCCCTGTCAACTAGTATACAACCATCTTTTATCCACGCCCTCGTGCACGTGTTGCCGCATTATATGCAACAAGCAAGATGGGAAGGAGGATAAGACCATTGATCAGGTCGGGCAGACCAGCAACGAAGAATTCGCTACTTGCTGCTGCAAAATCAATTTTAGAAACCCAGATGTCATTATAGGCCGCGAAGCCGATACCCACGATAATGCCAATGGCACTGGCAACCTCGGCATAGACAATGGCGCGGGTATTGCGATAGCGTCCGCCCGTGTAAATTACAGCTAGACCAGCGATAAAGCCGATAAGCGCATTGCCAAGGTCCCAGTTCCAGTAAAAGTTGTGGAAGCTAATCAGGTCGCCGATAATGTTGCCAAGTCCGCCAACAAGTAGGCCAACGATGGGTCCAAAGAGCACACCAAATAATAACGGAATTACAATACCAGGGCGTAGGGCAACTGCTCCACCTCCTGCGTTAGGAAGCTGCACAAGATTAAAGATAATGCTCAAGATTGCATAGAGCGCGATACCCAATGCCGAATACACAACCTTACGTACATCAAAAGACCATAGTGATTGACGGCCCTCTACAGTTGTGCGTTCCTGTCGTATTGCCATTGCGAAACATCCTTTCTGGATAGCTTGCCTGTTCCAAGAAAAATACTACAAGGACAATGAAAAAAGAAGGAAAAACGACTGCTTATCTCACCTCCTTTCAGGGCATATTCATCGATTTACGTCGCAGCACTCGACGAATTGAGTAAGTAACGTAACAACGATGTCGGACGCAAGTTACAGGCATCGAGCAGTTTTGTGTCCGACAATACTTGTAGCGGCGGTCCATCTGCCACCAGATTTCCTTCTTTCAAAAGTAAAACACGCTGCGTATAACGTAGCGCGAGATCAAGGTCGTGCGTGATAAATAATAAAGCATCGAGTGCTGGCAGACCGCGCAAATATTCCATGAAGGCAATATACGAACGGTAATCCTGCCCTGCTGTAGGCTCGTCGAGGAGGAGTACTTTGCTTTGCATAGCAAGAATGGAAGCAATCGCGACGCGCTTTTGCTGTCCAAAGCTTAACGAGAATGGCGAACGGTCCGTAAACTCCGCAACATTTGTGGCGCTCTGAGCTTGTTTCACAAGTGAGGTGATGCGTTCAGACGCAAAACGCATATTCTCTGGCCCAAAGCTAATCTCTTTTTGGACCGTCGGAGCGAATAACATCGCGCTTGGACTTTGAAAGACATAGCCAATACGCGCTGCAACCTCTGCCACACTCGTCTTGAGGGTCGGCTGCCCATATAATTGTATACTTCCCTTTGTTGGACGCAGTAAGCCAAGTGCCTGCTTCACTAACGTTGTTTTGCCCGAGCCATTAGGACCAAGCAGGGCAATCGTCTCACCCCGGTGAACATTGAAGGAGATACCATGTAGTATCTCCTCCGAAGTGCGTGAATAACGAAAGTGTACATTCTCAAAAGCGAGTATAGGCGCCTTTTGCTGCTCGAGTGTTTGATCTCCCTCATGCCGTGTCGTGATGGGGTGAATCAGTTGAGCACGTATATCCTCCCCATTGTTCAAAATTCGCAGCGTAGACTCGATTGGCAGCTTGACCTGCGTTGGATCGGCAAAATGGAGAAACTCGTCTGCCGTACCGAAAAATACCTGCGTGCCATCGCGCATGAGCAATACTTTGTCTGGCTTGAGCGTCAGAGCCTCCTCGACACGATGCTCAACGAGGATGACCGTATGTCCCTCGCGACGCAGTGCTGTGATTAAGCCCTCTAGCTCATCAATAGCACGTGCATCGAGATTTGCGAATGGTTCGTCAAAAAGAAAGATAGAGGGTTCCATTACCAACAAACCTGCTGCCGCGACTTGCTGCCGTTGCCCTCCTGAGAGCGCATGCGTCGCCTGTTTACGATAATGTTCCAGATGCAAGCGCGAGAGCACCTCAGTAATACGTTCGCGCATCTCGGCTCTTGGCGTATTAAGATTCTCCATGCCAAAGGCAATTTCCTGCTCAACCGTGCTGCCAATAATTTGCTTATCCGGATCCTGGAGCATTGTCCCAATCTGTTTGGCTAAATCACGTAGGGCCAAACCAGGAATTGAACGTCCTTCGAGCTGAATATCACCTGTCAGCGTTCCCTTATAACTGTTGGGAATAAGGCCATTCAGGCATTTAAGAAGCGTACTCTTGCCACATCCACTTGGTCCCGCAATGAGCAATAATTCACCCTGTGGCAAACTGAAGGAAATATCTTTAATAGCAAGCTCTGAAGTTAATGCAGTTGTCTCTGGAATAGTGTTGTCATCATCGTCGAAGGCACGATAACGAAAACTCAAATCCTTGACAAAGACAGCCGGAGCGGTGTTTGTTGCTGTATTGTTATATGCGCTATCGTTTACGCCTACTGCCATGTTACACAACCCTAATACTATACCCAATGAAGGGCGCGAACAATTTGGGGAATATAGTGTTTGCTACGCACTTACATTTTAATAGGAAATAGAGTTCTTTGTCAACGTCTATGGAATAGAGGACTATCTCGCTGGGCAAAAAATTATGATTTTCATAGCTATAACGAATAGTATTTTCTACATGTCTTGGCCTCGCACGGAGGCTCAATTACTAGCCTCACCGGAAGCGGCTCGATGCTCCTCCCGTCACAAGTAGTAGCGACTCGCGAATGGCAGCTATTTGCTCTACCGCATTCCGCAGCGGCGAGATATCAGAAGTAATGAGTAGATCAGGGTCGGTCGCGACGGGATGCCAGTAGACGCCATCTCGGTCCACAGTCACTTCCGGCTCAAGTGCTGGCAGCGAGATTGCCATGCCCTTCGCGGAGAAGCCACGCCGGACAAGCGAACGAATAATGTGATCTTCATCAGATATGCCAAGCGAGCGATGCAGTTGGCACATAGCCGCAAGATCATGACTATTCTCAGGTGTCTGCGTCGTTCCCAGTCGCACATGAAAATCCGCAGCTTTAAGCCGCACAATAGCATCAATCGCCTTCTGCCAACTGCCTGCGCCTCGATAGAAATCATGCGTAGCCGCATTCGAGCCATCCAGACTGATTTGAACCGTCAATCGTTCGCGATGTGGTAACTCCTCCAACTGCTGCAATCGCTTCCCTTTGAGCAAAATACCATTGCTCAGCACAGTCACATGCATACGTTGGAGGCCATACGACAATGCAGAGAAAATATCATGAAGTATAAACGGCTCTCCACCTGTTAGAAACAGCTCGGTCATGCCAAGTTCGACAGCCTCATCCACAAGGCGCGTAATCTGTTGCAGCGTCAGGCCACGACGTTCCGCTCCTACAAAAGACTCCGCAACACAATAGCTACAGGAAAGGTTGCAGTCGTAGTTGGTGTAGAGCCAGAGACGGTGCAACAGTCCTTCTTTCTCATCAGGCTGCTCTGAATGAACGAGCGGCATTTGGAACTCCTTTTTAGCGCAATGCTTGATAGGATGCGACCATTTCCCCCATTCGAGCGAGAGAAACATGCTGTGTTATTGGACCGCCCAGACCAAAGACGTATCCAGGAAAATGTTTGCCATCGGTCATGCAGCGCTGCACATCAACATCGACTGCTTCAGTCTCCTCAAAAAGTGCATTCGTGACATGCAGGTTGCCAATAAAACCGATAGAATGGGCCTGCGCGATCTCTCCTACAGCCTCCAACGCCATACACTCATCAACAGCAATACTCTGTGCTCCACAACTTGCCATCTCACGGATGACTCTTCCACTCTCCCCTCAAGCCCACAAGCTAGATGTCTTACCCGCATTATGAATAACACTCAACGCAGGTTGCAGATTAGGCGTAACGTACTGTCGGAAGTAATCCGGCTTTAGCATAGTAGCAGGCGTGTCGTTAATCGCCACGATATCACAGCCAATTACCTCGGCGTAGATACGTGCTGATAGCGCACTCACCTGACCCGCATAGGCGAACAGTTGCTCCGCCTGCTTCGGGGCACGAATGAAGTCCGTAAATAGCGTTAGCCCTCGCAGTTGATAAGCAAGTGTGCACGGGCCAGCGACAAGTCCCACAAGCGCAACATCGCGCCGCTCACACTCTGGTTTTGCCATCACGCCGGCAGCAATCACAGTAGGCCAGCGCCCGGTCGTCTCATCGGGCAACGGGGGCAAATGCTGAGTTAGTTGTTCCGACGGCAGGGAGTAGAGCGGCGATGCAATAATAGAGGGAGGTCCTTGCTCTGACCAATGAGGAACACAGCCCAACGAAAGAGCCTCTAGCTGCGGATCATCGACAAGCGGAATGCCATCGCAGCCATAGCGGTCAGCGCACAACAGCGCTCCTTGAGCAAGCAGTTCGGCGTCTTGCAGGTACCGTTCCGCACTCACGCCTAATAGTTGCGCGGCATGTGTTCCGATATGTGGCAACCACGGCGTTTGTTTGACCAACTCGCCATGTAGCGCACGTAGAAGTAGCTCTTTCGCCATAAGTGGACCTTGTTCACTAAAAAACGGAAGTTAGTACGAAACGCCCGTGCCGTCGTTTGACAAGAACTCGACCAGTTTCGCCCCACCAACGATAGTCGCACCCTCAATAAGATCGCTCTCTGTATAGTTGCGCTTCTTGAAGCATGGAGAACATACCCATAGGTTGCCACCAGCAGCGATAAAATTCTGTAGGAGCGTCGTCATTGGCTGAAAGCCCTCTTCGCTGATCTTTTCAGCTGTGCCTTTGCTCGCCAGATGTACACCCTCGCTGCTCAAAAATACCATTGTCTGCTTGCCAGAGGCAACGGCTGCATTGGCGACAACCATCGCCACGGTTGCGCGGTCGGGATCATCGGTTGAGCGCGTGAGATTGACACAAAAGTTGTTTAACATTATGCGGTAGGTCCTTTCTGGAGAAGAAACTGATGTTCAGGGGCATCGGAGGCGTTGCGTAGAGTATTTCCAGTCATACGACACCATGCTGCAATGTCTACGGCAGCAGCGGGATCGTAGGCTGTCACAAGCAGGGTTTGTCCGGGGACCATCTCGCGCATAGTCAGCATGAGCGTCATCACGAGTTGACCACAGCCCTCCTCGCCGAGGTCGAGCACACGGTCAGCAGAAAGAGGAGTAGACATGCTCATGCCTTTTGCACAAAATAACAGTTACGAAGTTCGCCCTCTTGTTCCGCCAGGAGTTCGTTCCCTGTCATGCGGCACCACGAAGGTAAATCCTCACGTACACCAGGATCAGTCGAACGTACCTCAAGCACTGCCCCGGATGACAAACGCTTCATTGACTGCAGCATGAGTAAGAGCAGACCACCACCACAGCCTTGATCGCCCCCGTCACACACAGCACTGACGACAATCTCTTGTCCAGCACGAGTACGAAAAATAGTATCTGCCATGAAAGCTTCCTTTTATTCCCTACACTCTACATACCAGTATATCACGAAACAAAGTGACGCTATTTTCTACTGTAATACGTAAAGCTTCTACATTCTAAAAGAGTTAACAAAAAAGGGTATTGACAAAGGGGAAAAAAAGGTTCCTAATGAACGTGTTGAAGGTAGAGAGTCGTTCTCGACCTACAAAATACGGGAGGTCTCATATGAGTATACTACCATCAGCGCGCAGACAAGCCAACAGAAGTGTAACAGGGCAAGAGCAATTAACAGCATCATCCCCTGCTGTAACGCTGGGTGAAGGCAGTTTATTAGCACTAGCAATTGTACGTGTTTTCTTCGGCTATCTCTGGTTTCAGCAACTCTTCTGGAAGTTGCCACCTACCTTCGCAGGCTTGCATGAGTATGTAGTTCGAGAGGGCAAATACACCTTTTTACCCGGCTACCCCGCCGTCATTCAACAGATTTTTCTGCCAAATTTTATTCTCCTGGGAGCGGGAACGTGGCTCGCCGAATTCTTAGTTTCCATAAGCCTGCTCTTCGGCATCTTCAGTCGTTTAGGTGCCTTACTTGCACTAGTGCTCGCATTGCAGTTATATGTTGGCCTGGCAGTAGCACCGGGAGAATGGTACTGGACGTATGGCATGCTTGTGCTGCTCGGGGCCATCTTCGTTGCTATCCCGGCAGGACGCCGCTTAGGTATCGATCAGTGGCTTGCGCCACGTTTAGCAGCGACAACTGGTAGTAATCGTTTTGCGCGGCTCTTGCGCTGGTTTGTATAGGAAGCCTAAGGATAGAAGATGATGCAACAACGTATTCTAAACGGACTCATTGCGGGACTACTTGCTGGTCTGATACTCGCCGTACTCTTTTTTGTAGATTATGGCCCCGGCGGTCTGCTCCACACTCCCGCACGCTGGCTTGCTCTCGACAGCAAGGGAGCCGGCCAATTTGTAGGCTTTCTCCTGCTGATCGTGCTTGGTGGCATCTTTGGCCTTGTCTTTAGCACTATCACAGGTCGGAGAACACTCACACTTGGCCGTTCTCTGCTACTTGGCGTTGCAACAGGAGTGCTCTTCTGGATAATCGTGCCCTTGCTCTTCGGAACCCTCATCAACCATATTCGGCTTGACTTTGGTGGCTTTCTCTATTCCTTTATTCCGCTTGTCCTCTATGGATTTCTGCTCGGGGCAATCGCTTATCAAAGAGATACACACGTTGTAACTATACAACGGGCTTGAAACGACCAGCATTCCCTTTGTAGAGACTCGTTCGTATCATATTTACATCATCCGTCAAACACGATGCATAAAGAAACCTATGCTGATGCAATAAAAACACATCATGCAATTTTCGTGTGTGCACGAAAATTGCATGATGTGTTTTTATTGCATCAGCGTCACAATCTCTTGCTGCGCTGGAACGCCCGTCACCTCTGCATCATTCGCATGGATCAGCAGGTCGATCTCGCTTCGTACACCAAACTCGGGTAGGTAGATACCCGGTTCGATAGAGCAGCAGGTGTTTGTTAACAACACACGCTCGTCCTGTGTCTCAAAATTGTCGATGTTTGCCCCATTGCCATGATCGACGACGCCGATGTTATGGCCTGTGCGATGCACAAAGAAATCCCCATAACCCGCTTTTGCGATGACCGCACGCGTCACATCATCGACCTGCCGACCCTCGACGCGCTCACCCGCAGCCAATCGCTCTCGCACAAACGCGATGCCAGTATCACGCGCCCGGCGCACAGTCTCAAATACCTCGCGCTGCCTTTGTGGAATTTCGTCCTGTGTACCAGCAAACGCCATCCATGTATAATCAGCGAATATCGCGCCATCCTGCGGCAGCTTCGCCCAAAAGTCGAACAGGATCAGATCACCACGCACAATAGGCGCATGCTGTTGCTCCATTGGCGCATAGTGTGGATTGCCACTATGCGCGTTTACCGCAACAATCGGTGGCTCAGGTGCGACCAGTCCCGCCTCTCCAATAAGAGCAATAAAGCGTTGTTGCACAGCATACTCATCAAGCTCTGTACTAATGTGCAAGTCGTGTGTAAGTTGCGCAAATAGTTTGTTCTTCGCCTCAATCAGACGACGACCTGCTTCTCGATGGCTCTCGATCTGCTCCTCAGTTAACTGTGCGACAAAACGCTGTGAGAGGTTTGCGGAACTTACGACCTCGACACCAAACGAGCGTATCAGTTCTATCGTACCCGCATCGACGCGCGAAATATAGGGAATTGCATTCATGGGCGAATATTCCATTGCGACCCGCAATCCTGGTTTGAGCAAGCCTCGCACCTGCTGCTGCATCTCTTCCCACGTGCGAAACACAAGCCGCGTCCCCGTCAAAGAGCTTAACACATGCGACTCAACCGCGCTGATAATTGCTGTCGGCGTTCCCTGTGCTGGCACAAAATAGAACCACCGACGCGTATACATCTCCTGCCGTGGTAGAGCCAGTACCTGATAAGCAATAGGGTTTGATTTGCGAAAATCATAAAAGAGCCAGCCATCTATATGCTCATCCTGAAGCGCCTGTTGAATGCGTTCAATGCTCATAATCTTCTTACCCTTTCGAAAAGTTGCATACAAAGAATAACGGTATTGTACCATCCTCTCGGTTTAGAACAAAAAACATGCCAGTATCGCCTGAGCGATACTGGCATGTTTTTTGTCCTAAACCCTCTTTTTTATTTGTCTCGCTCATGCGTTGTGAGTGAGGCTTGCGCGGCAGCCAAGCGCGCCACAGGCACGCGGAACGGCGAGCAGCTCACATAGTCGAGGCCGATCATGTGGAAGAACTCCACGCTATCGGGATCTCCACCATGCTCACCACAAATGCCGAGTTCGAGGTGTGCATTCGCATGACGCCCCTTCTCGACAGCCATGCGTACCAGTTGTCCCACGCCTTCGCGGTCGAGCGTCTGGAACGGATTGGTCTTCAGAATTTTCACCTTGTCCTTCAGACCGGGTTCGTCAAGACCATCGACGTAGCGGAGCAGGAATTTGCCCTCGGCATCGTCGCGGCTAATGCCAAAGGTGGTCTGTGTCAGGTCATTGGTGCCGAAGCTGAAGAAGTCTGCGACGGGCGAGATCTGATCGGCGGTGAGGGCCGCACGTGGCAGTTCGATCATCGTGCCAAACTTGTACTCAATGGAACCACCAACCTCGTCGGCGATCTCATGTGCCACCGCCTCAAGCTGGCGACGGACCTCTTTCAACTCGTTGACATGTCCCACCAGCGGAATCATGATCTTGGGTTGAATCTTCTTACCTTCCTGCGCCAGTTCGCGTGCCGCCTCAAGAATGGCGCGTGTCTGCATGACGTTGATCTCTGGGAAGAGCAAGCCGAGGCGACAACCGCGCAGACCCAGCATCGGGTTCATCTCGCGCATGGTGCCGACCGCTTCTAGCAGTTTACGCTTCTCCGCCAGCTCCTGTGGATTATCGCCCTTGTCCTCAAGACGCGTCACCTGGACCAGCAATTCCTCGTATGAAGGCAGGAACTCGTGCAGTGGCGGATCGATCAGACGAATAACCACCGGATAGCCCTCACCCGTCTTGGGATTGACCATCGACTCGAAGATACCCTTGAAGTCACTGCGCTGGAACGGCAACAACTGGTCCAATGCCGCCTGACGCTCTTCCTTTGTCTCGGAGAGAATCATCTTTTGCACAATTGGTAGGCGTTCCGTCTCCATGAACATGTGCTCGGTGCGGCAGAGACCAATGCCCTCAGCCCCAAACTTCACGGCACGCTCGGCATCACGTGGGTAGTCCGCGTTGGCCCAGACGCCAAGTCTGCGCTCTTCATCGGCCCACGAGAGCAACGTCTTCAGGTCCTCCTCTTTGTCATAGTCGGCCTCGACGGTCTTGATGATACCAGCGAAGACCTCGCCAGTAGCGCCATCAATAGAGATGTCATCACCCTCTTTGATTACCTTATCGGACCCAACAACTCGGAAGAGGTGCTCAGCCTCGTTGACGCGAATACCCTCGGTACCAGCGACGCATGGCAGACCAAGACCACGCGCAACAACCGCCGCATGACTGGTAGCACCACCGCGTGCTGTAAGAATACCCTTCGCCACGAGCATACCGTGTACGTCATCAGGGCTTGTCTCAGGACGTACCAGGACCACAGGCGTACCCGCTTTACCGAGTTCCTCGGCGCGGTCGGCATCGAAGATAGCCTTACCAAATGCGGCACCTGGAGAGGCATTCAGTCCCTTCGCCAGCAAACGGCCCTCTTTCTCGGCCTGCTTCTTCTCAGCTTCGTCGAAGCGTGGCAGCAGGAGTTGATAGACATGGTTTGGCTCGACGCGTTTGATGGCGTCCTGTTTAGAGATCAGGCCCTCGGACACCATATTGACGGCAACCTTCACCGCTGCGCCCGCGTTACGCTTCGCAGAGCGTGTCTGGAGCATGTAAAGCTTGCCCTTCTCCACAGTGAATTCCAGGTCCTGCATGTCCTTGTAGTGCTGCTCAAGCCGGTTCGCAATCTCCTGGAATTCCTGGTAGACATGCGGCAGGTCCTGTTGCAGTTTGCTGATCTTGGATGGTGTGCGGATACCGGCCACCACATCCTCGCCCTGCGCGTTCAGCAGGTATTCGCCATACAACTGCTTCTCGCCTGTGCTGGGGTCGCGTGTAAAGGCCACACCAGTACCGCTATCGTTGCCCATATTGCCAAAAACCATGCTTTGCACGTTGACGGCGGTGCCGAGCGTGTGCTCAATCTTGTTGAAATTACGGTAGTCGATGGCACGTTTGTTGTTCCAGGAAGAGAACACGGCCTCAATAGCCTTCTCCAACTGCTTGTAGACATCCGTGGGGAAGGGTTCGCCAGACTGCTTCTCAGCGATCCCCTTGAACTCCACCACAATCTGCTTCAGATCGGAGGCAGGAATTTCGGCATCGGTCTTGACGTTAGCCTTTTCTTTGTAGGTCTCAAGCACATGCTCAAAATCCTGTGGATTGGTGTCAAGCACGATCTTGCTGAACATCTGAATGAAGCGGCGGTAGGCATCATAGGCGAAACGCTCGTCACCTGTGAGCGCGACCAACCCCTGCACCGTCTCGTCGTTGATACCGAGATTGAGCACGGTATCCATCATGCCCGGCATAGAAAACTTCGCACCGGAGCGGACAGAGACGAGCAGAGGATTGTCTTTTTTGCCAAAGCCCTTGCCCGTTTGCTCCTCCACAACCTTGAGTGCCGCCTGTGCCTGCTCCCACATACCCTGTGGAAAGTGTTTGCCCGCCTCATAATAGGCGTTACAGGCTTCGGTTGTGATTGTGAAGCCTGGAGGTACTGGCAAGCCCGCATTCGTCATTTCGGCAACGCCCGCGCCCTTGCCACCTAGCAGTTCGCGCATCTTGGCATTGCCCTCGCTAAAAAGATACACCCATTTACGCGGAGATTGTTTGACTGCCTCATCCAACCCCGAACGAGTAACCTGTTGTGTCATGTAAGGTATCCCTCCAACATAGAAGCTTGTTAAAATAAGAAAGTGTACGAAGCAACGCTATTACGCTCTCAATACAATATTTCTGGCCCAACGTAGTATAGCACGCGCATGACCTACGTATTCAGTAGCCTGTTCCGCGCTGATTACCTCATCAGCCTCCTCCGGCGGCGTATCAGCATAGAAAGCCTCCGGGTGAAACGGCGTGAGTATAGCCATCTCGTCCTGAATAGTATCTGGCGCACCAACGGTAGCAGCCAGTGCACGCAGGTCGTGATTGTAAGGTGAACGACGCCCAAAACGCAAAACGCTGACCGCCTGTGCAGCTTTCTCCGCCGCCTGATTACAAAAGTCCGCACAAGCAAAGTGGCGCCCAAGCCCCAATTCAACGCTCGCCGTTGCCATGTCCTGGGCCGCCTCTGCGAAGACCGCTAACGCTCCCTGTAAATCACCCTGTAGTGGATTTGAAGAATCGTCATCTTCTTCGTCCCGCGCCGCGTTTGTCGTACGCTCGATGATGGCTTTCGTATCCTCATCAAGCGTCACCTCATTCGTCAACAGTTCCCTGAGATTCTCTTCGCGCTCTCCATCGGGGAGCATATGCCTATCGTCGTGCATTTGTGCCATGATGTCGTGTCCTTATGCAAATAGCTCGCACCTGTCGTGTGCAATCTCTCTTCGTCACCATGCCAATAATATGCCTAACTGATAGGTGATGTCAATGTGGAAAATCAGAGAATTAGAGCAGGGAATGCTTAGCAAGCATGTGCAAAAGGAACTTTTTGCTTACAGTTTTCGTCCCTCTTGCAGGGAGATTTGCGCTAGAGTTACATATGCCACAGCGTGGAGGAATAAAACATATGCAAACACAAGATAGAGCAACAACACAGGCAGTACAACCGCCTCGAAATAGCAAACGTATAACGTGGCTTATCAGCCTGTGCATCGGTATTGCGCTCCTGGCAAGTATCGGAGTTACTGTACTGGCATATGCACGCACCGATTCGAATAGTCGAACAGCAACAAAGACAAGCCCATCGTGGCAACGTGTCCTGAATGGCTACTCCCTTGTGTCGCTTATAGCAGCATCCAGCAACGCAGCCGTACTATATGCCTGTGGCAATGCAATCGAGGTCTCAACGTCTACAGTTGGAGCATCAGCTAGCTACACCCTCCTGCGCAGCAATGACAGTGGTACAACATGGCAGAGGGTGACAGGCAATATGCCGAACTGCCAGTTTGTTGTCAATCCTAAAGGAAGCGATGACCTCTATGTCGTTGGACCAGCAGGACATACAGCAAGCAACGGGACGGTCTCGAATGTCCTCAAACATAGCACCGATGGTGGCCGCTCATGGACCGATATCGCGCCTATAATCGAAACAGGTAATCCACAGCTTTCTATAACCTGGGACGTGCAACAGCTTACAATGGTAGGGAATCGTCTGTTTGGCATACAAACGATCCCATCGGCAAACGTCCGACCAATTCGGCCCATTGGCAAGCCCTCACCCATTGGCATTGTAACTCGCGTTGACCTCTCCCGGCTCATTACAAGCAGCGACGGTGGACGCACGTGGTCAATTGTCGATGGCAACCTCAATGCGACAGGACAGGAGACCTACGAATACGCAGTCTCACTCAATGACGCGCAAACGATATATGAGCTTGCTGGCGTGCAGGAACTTCCATATTATCACCCGGTAATTCCTGGCAATCCTTCTACCACAGTGAGTAGCAGTCTTACACTCTACAAAACCACTAACGGCGGTGAAACATGGACAAAGTTGCGCGAGAACATTCCGTCTGACAGCACAATACAGTTCGCACACAATAACACCTCGCTTGTTTATATTGGAAGTTCAGCTGGCGCATTGTCTCCAATTGGCCCGTATGCTCCGCCTACAGCAAAGTCATTCTCCCTTATGGCGAGTAAAGATGGTGGTACTACATGGAACACAATCCAATTGCCTGCTGGGGCCGCGAGTACGCGAAACTGGTTTGTTAGCGCGAATGGTCAGATATACATCGCAGTTAGCTCTACTACAACTGTCCCACCAATAAAACCTATTCCTGGCGGAACTACTGCATCAGGAAAATCTCAAGTGGCAATCGGTGATGTAACAACCATTCAATGCTACGATGTAACAAGGGGCACATGGAGTAGTGTTACGAAAACGCCAGCAAATGGTCTACTGCTTGCCGTGACGACGGATACGACAAACCATACAGATACCTTGTGGATTTTAAGCCTGACTGACAGTACGCAGATTTTATACAAAGAGACGCTTTATAGATGATAATCCAGACATACAGAGGAGAGTAGCTACAGGTAAAACTGAAGTGGCACAAGCAATGGTAACGACTCTTGTTGAAGCACGTTTTCCTCAACTGACAGAAACCGCGCTGCAAAGGGTTACAAGTATTCAAAGTATGGATATGTGAAAGCTTTTCACAAAGCAAATTGCTACTGCTGAGGACGAAAAACTGTATTCTGGGTTCTTGATGCTTTTGCAGCTTAGTTTACCCGCAACGTCTTTGCTTCGCGGCGCACACGCTTACCCTGGCGTATCTGCTGAGCGGCGGTTCGGTCCTTCTGCGCTTCAAGTTTGATCAGGGGAAACGGCCTATTGTACTGCTTATCGAAGGACTCAGCCTTTTCTTCGGAGATAACGGCTCGACGCTCATAAGCACGAGCAAAAATGTCGCGCTTGGCCTCATCGTTCAGGTCGGTTAGGAAAAGATAGGCCAGCGCGAAGTCTGGTTTTCCCTGCTCTGCATATGCGTCGGCAAGAGTCAGCGCATCTGCCCCGCTCTCAATCTGTTTGCGCGCCTGTTCTATAAAAACATCCTTAAGTAATCGGCTATACATCTCTGCAAAATCCGCTGTAGCCATGAACAGGCTCCCCTCTATATCATATACACTTGCTGTACGGGTCTGATGTATCACACCTGTCCCCTATCACATCCCGTTCCCCTTCTCTCCGCCCTCCATCACCCTATCGTACCACGTTTTACCTCGCGTTGCTGTTGCTGCTCTTCGGTATGCCATTTTCGTGCGTAGACAAAAAGTTCGCGGAAGGCACGGGCAATAACGGAAAGTTTAGCACCGGTAGCTCGTCCTCCTTTTCGTGGCAGGTGATGTACTCCCACTTCGGTGTAGGTATAGCCCGCGCGCGTAAACTTATAGAGCATCTCCGTGTTGATCATCGCGCCCCGCGTCTCTAAATGATTTTGTTGGAAGAAACTGGCCTTGTAGAGTTTGAAAGCACAATCGATATCGCGCACACGCAGCTTAAACACTGATTGCACAAGCATCTTCCAGCCCCATGCATTGAGTTTACGTAACCATGTATCCTGGCGCTGCACACGATAGCCCAGTACTGCATCATATTGTCCAATCAAGGGGAAGAAACGTTCCAGGTCGTAAATATCAAATTGTCCATCGGAGTCCATGAAAAATACAAGGTCCTTGCTCGTCGCCTCAAAACCACTTACAAGCGCAGCACCATACCCCTGATTGACCTCATGGGTAACAACACGTATACGAGGTTCTTGCGCCGCTAGTTCCTCCAGAATACTTGGTGTCGCATCTTTGCTTCCATCGTTCACCACAATCAGCTCGAAGTCCTGTGTCCATTGTGTCACAGCATCTAAGACCGAACGTATTGTGTCAGCAATTGCAACCTCTTCGTTATGTGCTGGCAAAACAACTGAAAGACTATATGCAATATCCATTACCTGCTTCTTCACCTGTAGACGTTGTCGCTGCGTCATCCACGTCTCCTTCTTCTACTGCTGTAGGAATGATTTCCCGTTTGTTACCCCTTTTTTATTAGAACGTCCTATAATAGAAACTATAGGTCGATGTATGACCATTAGGAGTAACGGATGGATACTCTGGATACAAAACATAGTTCGGCAGACATTTCAAATGCAGCAATACAAGCTTCTCCCCATGAAGCTTCACGTCCTGCTGTTGGACAAACAAAACGGGATTCGACACCGCAAACGTTTCGCGCAACATGGTTGTCTGCAATCTGGAGTATACTCCCTGTCTACATCGCTGTCCATATCGCGTTTTTTCTGACCACCTGTCTTTCATTTCTGTTCACCCACAGGGACTTCGATGGTACATGGGTCCCTTTTTCAGCCTTGCCCGAGGCGTGGCATCACTGGGATACCGGCTTCTATATGGTCATCGCCAGATACGGCTATCAGAAAGTGGAGCAAACAGCCTTTTTTCCTCTCCAAGCCGTGCTCGAACGCGCTTTGATGCCTCTTACCCATAATAATCCCCTTGTGGCAGGACTGATCATTTCCGATGTCGCGGGCTTTTTCCTCCTAGTGGTGTTGTACGGGCTTGTACGCGAGGACTTCGATGAAGAGCGGGCAGGTCGCACGGTCCTCTACCTGTCGCTCTTTCCTACCGCCTTTTTTCTTGCGTCAGGCTATAATGAGTCCCTCTTTATCTGTTTAGCCCTGCTGAGCTTCTACAATATGCGCCACGGTAACTGGTGGCTTGCTGGTCTCTTCGGCTTTTTTGCGAGCTTGACGCGCTCGGCTGGCATCTTTTTACTTGTGCCATTTTACTACGAATACCTCCGTCAACACCAGTTTCATTTGAAGCGCATTTGTTTTGATGTAATCAGTGGCGGACTTATT
Organism: uncultured Ktedonobacteraceae bacterium; assembly: GCA_964242555.1. Taxonomy (GTDB): domain Bacteria; phylum Chloroflexota; class Ktedonobacteria; order Ktedonobacterales; family Ktedonobacteraceae; genus JBBQVS01. The sequence goes on along the minus strand of CAXTCR010000036.1, from coordinate 5,688 downwards.
GCCGCTGGCCTTGCCCTATACGCCGCGTATTGCTATTACAAATTTCACGATCCTCTCGCGTTCTCTCATGTTCAGGCAGTGTGGAACCATCATCTTGAGCCTCCGTGGTTTGGCATCATTGCCTCGATCACCGCGATCAGTCAGAGCGGTGGGCTGATAGGTTTCCAGTCCATACGCAACCTGCTCGACCTTGTGCCGGACCTGCTGATGCTTGTCTCGATTATCTTGATTTTCGTAGGGCCGTGGCGCTTTCCACGCTCTATATGGTCCTATGGTGTCTATGCGCTGGTCGTGTGGGTCTTCTTGCAGCTTTTTCCGGTTGGTGGTACTGGACTCTTCCCACTACAATCTGTCAGCCGTTATCTGCTAGAAATGTTTCCTGGCTTTATTATCCTTGCCACCTTTGGCAAATACCGTATGTTCCATATGAACTATGTTGTCATTTCAGGTGCGCTACTGTTCTTTTTACTTACACAGTTCCTTACGGGTCATTGGGTTTTGTAGGGATTGGTGCCTTACTCCTCCATAAGCGCTGCTTCGTTAAGGAGTAATACTAGTTCCTATACATGGGTTTGGAGATATCAGGAACACCTATGCAATCGTCAACAAAGCATACAAAGAAAAATTTGTTTGGAATAACACCGCCAGATGTCGCAGAAGATAATCCTGCTGCAAAGGTAACACAGGACGCTGTCGACGAGAGTATCTCTATCCAACAGGAAAAGAGGTACAATGACGGGCGGAGCTGGCTTATTGCGCTTGGGCGCGTCTTTCCCATGTATTTGGCAACGCATATAGTATTCCTCCTGCTCACCTATCTGGTAAATCTCTTCTTTCTTGACGATTTCTCTAAGAATGCCTTAAAAGTGTATGACATGCTCGAATACTGGGACCACTGGGATACAGGGCAGTTTAGCGCAATTGCACAAGTTGGATACAATGCTCCGTGGCGCACTGCTTTCTTTCCACTCTATCCAATGCTTGAAGCGGCGCTTACACCGCTTCTACACAAACCCTTCTATGCGGGTCTATTGGTCTCAAATCTCGCTACCTTAGGTCTCTTCACCGTTTTCTATCGCCTTGTCTGGCAAGAGTTCGATGCGGAACATGCAGCGCGTGCAGTGCTCTACCTCGCGGTCTTTCCAACTGCCTTCTTCTTGTCGGCAGCATATAATGAGTCGCTTTTCCTTCTGCTTGCTGTATCCTGTTTTTATTGTGTACGACGTGGACATTGGTGGGCAGCGGGCTTGTGTGGTTTGCTTGCAAGCCTGACACGTTCGGCAGGTATATTTCTACTTATCCCCTTTTGCTACGAATATGTGCGCCAGCATGATTTCAGCTTAAGAAGGATACGTTTGGATATTCTAGCTGGAGGTCTCATACCTGCGGGACTTGGACTCTTCGCGCTTTACTGCTATTACAAGTTTCACGATGCGCTGGCCTTTTCACATGCACAAGCTTACTGGAAACGCCGCCTCGCTCTACCGTGGCAGGGCTTTAGTGACGCATTTACTATTCTCTCAAAGCATGAGTCATTGACGTTTGATGCCATACACAACGTCATCGATCTAAGCGCGGGACTCCTTATGTTGCTAGTTCTGCTACTCTGCTTTGTTGGTCCCTGGAAGTTTGATCGTAACCGTTTCGTGTATGGACTCTACGCTGTCGCCTTCTATCTTTTCCTGATACTCTTTCCCTCGGCAAGCGAGTTCCCACTCCAATCACTCTCACGCCTTGTGATAGAGCTATTTCCCGCCTTTATCGTGCTTGCGGCAATGGGTAGAAGACCATCATTCACTCTGTACTACCTGACTATCTCAACCAGTCTTCTCGCGTTTATGCTGCTTCAATTTTTGACGGGACGCTGGATTGTTTGAGGCTTCATAGGCGTCAACATAAGTCGTGTGTAGAGGCTAGGGCACCCGCAAGGGGATGCCCCTCCCATATTTTGAGGCTTCTTCATAGGCGTCAACATAAGCCAAATGCGTCGTGTATAGAGGCCAGGGCACCCGCTAGGGGATGCCCCTCCCATAGACGGTGACGCGAGTCGCTCCATCACCTGTTCAAGTTGGCATCAATCCTTTGAGTTAACGCGTATAGCGCGACTCCCTAGAGACATGAGGAGAGACAATGCAGTTGATTCTGAAACAGGTTCTTAAGAATGAAAGCGAAAGCTTACTGCTGATACTCTCAGATGCCGAGGAAGATGATGAACTCATTCGTTCGGCACTGCTTCAGCCTGCCAACACAAACTATGCCTTCTGGTTAGACGGTCAGCTTGTAGGTGCCGCGGTAGTCCGTTGGGAAGGGGAAGTCAGCGAGATAGTTTATATAGCTGTAGCATCGAATTTGCGTGGAAGGGGCTACGGTAAGGAGATCATCTCTTTGATACAAGAGGAAATGCTCAAGCATCGTAGCCGTTCGCTGCTGGTTGGAACAGGGAACTCCTCCCTTGAGAACATCGCGTTCTACCAGAAGTGCGGATTCCGCATGTACGAGGTTCGACGCGACTACTTTGACTACATTAGGCCGCCAATATCGGAGCATGGGATTATGCTGCGTGACATGTTGGTCTTGCGCTACGATGTAGATTGATGCAGCTTGTTCGGGTGGGGCAAGCAGAGCGCAAGGGTTTTCTCTACACGTTGATTTTTGTAGCGTTAGGATGCGTCATGGTATGGCACGTGGTAATTTGTATGAGCATAAATCATTACCATTAATTACCGTTCTTATTGATGTTATCAAGGTAATAGACTAACCATCCTCATTGGAACTGTTTTCACCCGATAGGAAGCGGGGCGATGAGGCATGAGGTCATGATAGAATGCATGCCTGTACATGGTTCAACGCTTATGACATTTTTGTAGGAAGAAAGGGTTGAGGGCAATTGTGTGTAGATGCGAGCGGAATCAATGGGGACGAGGGTGTAATAGAATTAGACCACTACAGGCGTACCTCTTGCGTCCTCATATCACAAGATCAAATGTCTTTTCATCTTTGACATAACCTCTCGACGCAGCGAGAAGAGAGTGAACTCACGTCTCTCTTTGTTGAGGCTGTTCCTTGAGTGTACGTAGAGCACGCTCTAGCAGGGCGAGAGAGCCAAGAATAGAAAGAAGGCTTCCCACAATGATTGTTGGGATCAAGCCGAATGTCGAGCCAAGCAGACCGCCAAGCAAAGCACCGATGCCTAACGCTCCAAAGCTGAGCGTGCGCATGGTTGCGTTCATCCTTCCTTGCAGATAAGCAGGTGTAATGACTTGTCTCAAGCTGACCGAGGTGATATTGTAAATGGGAAGTTGGAAGCCGAAGAGGAAGCGCCAGAGAGCCAGCATAAGTGCTGGTACACCCAGTACTCCCAATGGAAGCAGGAGAGGAGCTGCTGCTCCCAGCAGACTGGTCACATTTAAGGTGATGCCGACACTCAAGGTGCGTGTCACCTTTTTCACTAATGCGGCCCCTATGATAAATCCGACATTTCCTACCGCAAGGGTTATTCCAACAATGCCAGCAGTCAGGTGTAACTCACGGTAGGCAAAAAGGAGAATGACGGCATCGATGATGGCATATCCAAAGTTGGTTCCCGTATTGGCAAGAGCGATAGGGCGTAAAAGTGGATGGCGCATCACAAGAATGACTCCCTCTAGTATCTCCAGCAGCACCCGTTTCAGTCGAAAGGTTGAAGGGGATGTGGTCTGTGGTGAAAGCGAGCGTATTGATGTGAGCAGAAGTGCTGAGAGCAGATACGAGAGCGCATCACCTACAACTGCTAGAGCTGCACCGACTGCCTGAATAAGAAGACCGGCCAACGCAGGACCACCAACGCGAGCAGACGCTTCTCCAAGAGCAAGCTTCGTGTTCCCCTCCACAACAGCAGATGGCTCTACAAGGTCTGGCAGAAAGGATTGGTACGCAACATCAAAAAAGACCGTCAGGATACTCACGGCTGCGGTAACACAATAGAGATACAGCAGGTTGAGCATCCCGAAAGCGAAAAACAGGGGAAGCGTGCCAAGTGCAACCAAACGACCGATATCGCTTACAATCATAATCGCTCGGCGGGAGAGTCGATCCACAACAACTCCTGCTAAGGGCCCTACAAAGAGAAAAGCAAGCCATTGCAAGGCAATTAATACTCCTACATCCCCTGTTGTTGCATGTAGAAAGAGGATAGCAAGCGTTGGAAGGGCCAGGAGCGTCACCTGGGTTCCAAAGAGACTAATGGTCTGGGCAGACCAGAAGCGCAAGAAGCGAGCGTGATGCCAAAGGGTCGTTCGAACAGAATGACTTGGTTTCATATCCAAAAAGACATCTTCCTTTCAGCCAGAGTACTCCTTCTCGCAGGAGCATTTCTTTGTCCATATTGCCTCTTTCGAGAAGCCAATCGTTCTCAGTATAAAGGGACTGTATGTTGCTGTCCAATATATAAATCATGCTATACTTATATGCAGGAGGTATAAATAGACATGGAGTTACGGCATCTGCGATATTTTATTGCCGTGGCAGAGGAGCGACACTTTAGCCGAGCGGCTGAACGCTTGCATATTGCTCAGCCTCCACTTAGTCAGCAGATTCACAGCCTAGAACAAGAGCTTGGGGTGACGTTGCTTCTTCGAACGAAGCGAAGCGTGACAGTAACGGAGGCGGGGCAAGCTTTTCTCGAAGAGGCCAAGAGAGCACTAGCGCAAGTAGAACGAGCCATTGAGGTGACACAACAGGTGCATCGTGGAGAGAGAGGGCGATTGGAGATCGGATTCGTTGGATCAGCGATGGTCGAAGCTCTTCCTGTCGCCCTGAGAACCTTTCGGCAGCGGTTTCCCCTCGTCACCCTAGGTTTACACCAATTGACGACATCACAGCAGATAGACGCCCTTCACGATGGTTGTATCCAACTGGGGTTTCTTCGTCCTCCGCTTGCGGATTCCTCGCTAGCAGTAGAGATCATCAGGCGGGAACCCTTGCTCGTCGCCCTCTCTGAACAGCATCCTCTTGCTGCTCAAGAGTGCATCTCACTTTCCTCATTACGTGATGAGGTATTTGTGCTCTACCCTCGTCAATTGGGACCTGGAACCTATGACCAGCTCATCACTCTCTGTGATCGGGCTGGGTTTACGATACAGGTCGTCCAGGAAGCGGTAGAGATGCAGACGATCACAGGACTGGTTGCAGCAGGACTTGGCATCTCACTAGTTCCCGCGTCAACACAGCATCTGCGCAAGGCGCAGGTCGTGTATCGACCGTTACAGGAGCAAGCAGCTACCGTTGATCTCGCGCTTGCATGGGTACCAGAAGGTATATCAGCGACTCGTGACGAATTTCTTCATGTTGTTAGGGAGACATCAGCGACAGGATATGGACAAGAGTAAAAAAAGGAAACCCTCCCAATGGAGCCGTAAAAGTATCTCTTCTTTCATCGCAAACAACCGTTTTTATCGTAGTGTGTACGTTTACGCTGTGTTGCCATGCACCTATCCTATCTCATGGATGTAGAATGACTTGGGAAGAGGTGGATATGGAGAGAAAATTTGTTCATGGTGATCCTTGCCTCATCTACTTTTCATGCTCCTTCCTCCTTAGCAGCTTACTGAACCGTGTAAGCTGTTTTTACCAAGGTGTCAGGAGATCCAGAAACACAGGACTCGAAAGTGCACACGTTGAGCAAGCTTGCGGATGGTCTTGATGTCACCT
>CAXTCR010000035.1:0-22631 GCA_964242555.1 uncultured Ktedonobacteraceae bacterium | reverse complement strand
GCCAACGGCAACACGCTCTCGTTCTATGCCAACAACACCTATCTAACAACAGTACAAGACACAAACAACACCTTCACCAACGGCTACATCGCCCTTCTCGCCGCCACCGCCACCGGCGGCGAGGACGCCGACATAGTCTACAGCAACCTGAACATCTATTCCCTCTAATGTAATCGCAAAAATAAATGTCCTTACGGAAAGCTCCAGCTTTTCGTAAGGACCAGATGTACCGCGTCCGCCTGTAGTGACGATTGATTGGCTATAATTCACTTGTCACTCTCATACGCATCAATACCAACGGTTGCTGCACACACAACCCAACATTCCCAAAAACTTGATTTTCTCCCACCTATCAGGTACAATCGCTATACAAACATCTTCTACGTGCCATCGAAACGCAGCTTTAATTTCTTCCCCAACCACAGGAGCACCTCATCATGAATCCCCTAATACACACTCCATCTCGCCTGCATCTTGTTCGCCACCAACGCCCGCAATTGAAACCGGTAATAATGGTAATGTTGATGAAGTGGTAATATCGGTAATGAATTCCCTATCCACTAAACCGAATCAGTAATAATAGTAATGGAGTAATAACTTTCGACTTATCGCTGCCCACAGCTATCGTACCGCCTCGAACATCCCTGTACTTCTCGTAATATATACCGCGCCACGCTCTCGGATATCGGCCTCGATACTCGCACGCAATCGCTGCAGCATCTCGTCAGTCATAAAAGATTGCACAGGCATAGAAAGGATAAAGGCAATAAGCGGTTCCGTCTCCGTGACCACCAGTCCATCATCCATCATCTTTACCGTGACTTGTGAGAACCAGCGCGACAACGCCTCGCCTCCATGTTCCAGGTTGAACGCGTCCCTCGGCATCAATCCCCGTTGATAACTTGGCTCGACCCGTCTTATAAGCTGGTGTATCTCCTGTAAATGTGTCAGTCCATTAGTCGCCGCATAAAACCGTCCCCTTGGCACAAGCACGCGCCGTATCTCAGACAACGCTTTGTTCAGATCAGGAACATGATAGAGCATATGATTGGCAATTCCAATATCGAAGCTTTTGTCCCTGAAAGGAATATCCTGTGCATCAAACTGCCGAAACTGAAAGTCGTGCCGTACAGTCTTGAGATTGTGTTGCGCCTCCTGCAGCATACCGGCAGAAAAATCCGAAAGCGTGATTTGCCAGCCTTGGGGAATGCGATCAAAATTGCTCAACCACAGGCGTCCAGGACCACACCCAATCTCAAGAATACGACTCTTCGGCTTCGCCTGTATATTATCGAACACCCAACGTTGCCAATCATACTTCTGTATGCCAAAGCGTTCATGCAACTGAATGCGTGCATACAAATTTGCCGCATCTTTATACTGCTCATTCAAAAGATAGCCTTGTTCGTCCGAGCTTGATGGGAACATGGCATCGCTAGTTGACACAGGCACATCCTACTCTCCTATTCATCACGCCGTATCTCACGTGGTGGCACGAGTTTGTTCTCAACAGCATACGCCGCCGCCTCGCTTCGTCGCGATAACCCCAACTTCTCAAGAATATGACTCACATGGTTGCGTGCCGTCTTTTCGCTGACATAAAGTGTATCAGCAATTTGTTTGTTCGTATAGCCGCGGGCTACCAGCGCCAGCACCTCGCGTTCGCGGTCGGTCAGCTCATCCCCCGGAATATGCGTTGTGCCATTTGCCAGCGACAAAATGTGCGTCATCGCTTGCTTAGCCGTACTTGGATCCACCAGCGATTGGCCCGTTGCCACGAGACGTACGGCGCGCAGAAGCTCGGCCCGACTAGAATTCTTAATGAGGTAGCCGCTGGCGCCCGCGAGAATAGAGTCTTCCGCCGCCCGAGCGTCATCGTGCGAGGTAATCATCAATATGTGCACATCGGGGCGCGTGCTCTTAATATCGCGGCATGCCTCTGTCCCATTCATGTTCGGCATCCGTACATCCATCAAAATAACCTGTGGGTCCAGCACGCCCACCTTCGCGACCGCCTCGGCCCCATTACTCGCCTCGCCAACAACAGTGATATCCGACTCCAACTCAAACAAGGCACGCATGCCCATGCGTACAATTTCATGATCGTCAACGATCATCAAGCGGATCTTTGCCATAACAGGCTCCTTACAAAGGTATTTGAACGTGCACCTTGACCCCGCCTTCTGCAAGTGGGGCGATATCGAAGCGGCCTCCAAGCTCCTCAGCACGTTCTCGCATGCCGCGTAATCCATGTCCAGAGTATATACGCTCGCGGTCGCCAGTATTCGTAAGATCATAGCTATAGTACGCAGATTGCATACCCTGTCCATCATCGCAGATCTCAACGACAATCTGTTGGGCTGGAAAAGAAAGCTGCACCCAAAGCTCCGACGCATCTGCATGCTTGTACGCGTTGGTCAACGCCTCTTGCACAATGCGAAACACTGCCGCTCCAATTTGTGCATAACGCCGCGCGCGCTTAGTATCCCCATTGTACGATGGTTCAGCACCCACCACATCAAAATGCGTCGGCAGACTGCTGATCGCCTGAAACTCGCGAACCTGATTTGTCAGCATCTGTGTGAGATTGGTTGAACCACTCATAAGTGGCTTGAGGTTGAACATATAGTTGCGCGTCTCCCATAATGCCTGTTTAGAGACCGTTACAAGCGTGTCCATGCGCTGGGCCAGCGGCGTGAGAAGTTCCGCGTCTTCCTCCGATGCCTCAGCCATGCGATGCGCTTGTGCCGCACATGTCTCGGCATTCAGGCTCATCATATAGACAAGTTGCGCAATGCCATCGTGAATTTCACGCGCAATTCGACTTCGTTCAGCAACTGCGTTGAGTTCTATGGTTTCCTCGGTCAAGCGCATATTATCAAGCGCGACCAGCAACTGCGTACCGGTGATCGTTAGAAACTCCTCCTGCCTTTCGCCATATGGCGTTTGCCTGATATTTTCTGCGCCAAGCACAAGCTGTACCTGTCCATCTTTATAGAGAGGGAGGTAGAGCCGTGCTATTCCATAACCACTCTCGTCAGGCAGGGGGTCAAACGTATCTAGCTTTTGCCCGGTCTGCATTACTTGCTGTAGCAGTGCTTCGCTATCATCTGGTAAGGTTTCGGTGTGAGTATCCACCTCAACACACACAATAGGCTCGTTAGGCGTATCTTTAGCCGTTTCGTCGCTACTTGGCGTGTTCACCAGCGCGATCGCCAGCCGTTGAAAGTGACCTCCCTGTCGCATTGGCGCCACGCTTTGCTGTAAAAGCTGTTGCCGGCTCGTCGCGCCTTTCGCCAGAGTTTCGCTGACGCGCACAAGCGCCCGTTGCCGCCGCACATTGTCCTGCTCACGCCGCTTGCTTTGAGCATAGCTGACAAAAATGCTGGCAATGGCCGCTGCGATGATTGCTACCAGTGGCGTGTCAAAGAGCGCACCCGTAATATCCAAGACATTTGGTATATAGTAGTGAGGGGTGTTGGGTGCGGGAACAAAGAGTGCGAAGCAGATAAAGAGATCAAGACCAATCGACGACGCGATTGCTCCCGGATACCCGTATGCGAAACCTGCTGCGAGTGCCGCCGAGAGCGCGTAGCGGTGAAAGGGCGAACTGACACCAAAATAAGGTTCACCACCATTCGGACCGGTAAAATACACAGCGAGACCGCATATAATAATGTCTAGCGCGTAAATTGCCATGGTAAAATATGGGTTCGGCGTGCTGGCAAGCGGTGTAAGTATCTCCACCTCCTCATCCTGTGCCCTCCGGCGCAGTGTTGAATCCGTTGGGCGTAGCCCCCCAAGGCGTGGTAGGCGTGGAAAGAACATCTGGAAGACAGGTGCATAGAGCGTCACAAATAACGACTGCACAAACGTGATGGCAAGAAAAATATAGCCTACAGTCACCGTCGGCGGCGTGTAAATTCTCGGGCGAAAGCCAATCAGAATGATTGCTGCGTAAAACCATGCTCCCCATCGCCACAGGAGAAAGAGATAGTTAGGAGTGTTCCGGATGCGGCGTATAGTTGTTCCCGAAATCGTGCGCAACCTGTTTCTTGGCTGACTCATTGCCCGTATCCTTTTGAGGATTGCTGTCGTATCCATTCTATGAATAACTCTCTATTCTTGCAGTATGCACCTATTCTTGTGTACTGTCAACAATCAAAATTCCGCTGTGTACTGCACAGTGTAAAGGGAAACCCAATGCTATAACATGGTGCATATGCCCCATCTTGCTCCACGACTCTCCTGTTCGCAGGAACCACCTTCAGGGCGTCCGCCTCGGGCAATTCATTGCCTATACCCAAAATGAAAAAATCATACAGGTTAATGAACGGAATATTTTCGAAGGTTTCAACGTATATATAAGTAGGGAATACCAACCCGTACAGGCATTCATTCCGCCTGCGAATATACCCGTTTTTATGGTGGCAGAACGTCTTTACGATATGGTATGGTATTAACATAATAGTGTTTCCGTTGTGTAAGGCTTTTACAAGAAGATAGTCACAGAGAATATTTTCTCTAAGGGCGCTTAATAATGGAAGGACATTATAGGAATAAATGCCCCAATTTTGAGAAGGGACGGTTTATAGCCGTGGAAAAAGCCGAACGGAAACGAACATCCTTACTGGCAAATATTGGCGATCTCAACCGGCCTTTGCGCGTCCGCCCTGTACGCATCCTGGGACGTGAGTGGTGGGCGGTTGACGCCGAAGACACTTGGCCCGGCATGGTAATGGACCTGAGAAGACTGGGCTTTGAGTCGATGGCGGTGGGCGACGAAGTGTTGGTTCGCGAAAGTTCACCGGTCTATGAGACTCAGATGGAGGGGCCAGCAGACCTTTCAGGCCTGAAACCTTTCCCCACCATCAATCCGACAATCCGCGTTCGCAAGGAAGCGTATTCGACAGACTACTCCGATTTGGTGTACCTGGACGACTACAAGGACGAAGAGGACGAGGATGAAGCTGATTTGGAACCTGAAGACCTGGACAACGAGTAAGTTGTAACAGGTTTTTTGTTAGATACGTATAAAAGTCATGCAATATCTGGCATGCTGGGTGTTGTATGGCTTTTTTGTAACTCTCTCGCCTTGCGCCACTTGCTGCGGTATGAAACGAGCCACCAAACGGCACCAGAGGCTAATAAAATTAACATAGGCTCAATCGGTGCGCGAAATCGTGGTATGCCGTAATACACGACATTCTGTACCAGTGTGAGTAGAAGCATGAAGTAGATAAACAGCAAATCCCGCCACCGCTCACCCGTCACAACAATACCCAATAGAGCCAGCAAAAAAATAATAGGTGTTATCGTTTCCATCATTAGCACGACAAAGTGCGAGGAATCCCGGTCTGGAAAACGATTGATCGCCAAATCCGCCTCCTGTGGCACTACCTGCCATATGTTGATAAAATGTTGCCCAAACATAAACGGCATATAGGAAAGATGCGTCTGTATCCACGCGAGGGCCGCCGTCTTATACGCAGTATCACGCGCTACCTCACATGCCTTCGCGCAATCCTGTGGAAATTTCTCTGTTATCCACGGCGTCGACTCACTGGGAATAATCCAGATGCCCGCGTAATACCCATGCTGATACACCGGATCAGCTGTCTCATAGTTGTACGCACCCAGCATCACCTTGCCATCGCCGACCGCAACCGGTACAAGCGCATGCGTCTCCTTATAGTTGCGTGCCATCCATGGCGCGATAAAGATCAGTGAAAGCAATGCAACAATACCAACGCTCCGAAGGGCGACGCGCAACGAGAATACCTGCAAACGGTACATCACCCCTGCCCATAGGATGAATAGGCCAAGCAAGGCTATTCCATTGGGGCGAGTCAGTGAAAGCAAACCGAGTAGTATACCGCTGGTGAGCAGCAAACCCAAACGTGTCGAGCGTTGCATGCGGTAGAGCGTGTAACAGAAAGCCAGCAGCAGGAAAATGTACAGCGACTCCGAGTACAATAATCCATCGTAAACGTACAGGAACGGGTAAATTGCACCAACCACGCCCGCAAAAATTCCAATGCGCTCGCCAAACAGGTCCCGTGCAAAAAGATACAGCAGTACACAGGTGCCAGAGCCTACGAGACAGAGAAAGAGGCGCACAAGAATATCCTGCGGTCCAAGGGTCCAATCGATAAGGGCAATAACAAAAGGCCATAGGGGAGCACGGTCAACTGTTGGCAGGTGCGAGTACAGGCAATAACAGTGTTGTTGCACGATATGGAACGCGATATTTTGATATGTGAGTGAGTCATGTAGTGGAAAATAACCAGCTGCAACCGTAAAGTTATAGCTAACACGTATGATGAGCGCAAAACAAAATATGATAACAAATGGTACTGTGACGACCGCTTTCCAACGTTTCATAGCTTTCCTTATCAACGCTAACTCCTTGCCTTATAATTCGCAACGAATCGCTGATATGAACGTAACGGGAAAGTCATTTGGTGGATGTTGCGTAATTTAAGCTTTTTGTAATGGTTGTATGTTTATAAGAAATAGTGTATACTTAGAGAGTAGTTTGCTTCCTCTCAAAAATCATGTTCCTCGTGTAAAGCATCACTCGAACTATACCTTCTTTGTAAGAAAATTCTAGCTGTTTTGCTTTCTCCTCTCTATGTATGACCATGATTGTTGAACTTAGTTACTTGTCCGCTTTCTTTACACATAGAGCACTGCTTGATAGTAGAAGGTGTGCTTGAAAGCATAAAATTAAGGAGTGCTTTGTGCAACCAATCTTTTTGTTGTTGCTCGCTATTGTCATCATCATATGTGTGTTTGGCTATAACGCATATCGTGCTAATGCCAGGAAGCGAGCATGGGAAAAGAGGCGAAACGTGTTTCGGGACAGAGTGTAAGCTTGTACGTCTATAAAAAGGTATTCTATATAGGGAAGGTACACATCATGGCAGACGAACGTCAACTTGCTATCCTTGCATCAGGTAAAGCACTTTGGAATAAGTGGAGACGCGACTATTCGGAGATAAGAGCGTTTGAACCAGACCTTCACGGTGCCGACTTACACGGACTCGACCTACGTGGCATCGACTTTCATGGAGCCGATCTAACCGAGGCTAACCTGCAAGACGCCGATTTGTATGGAGCCGATCTGCACTTAGCTGATATCCGCAACGCCAACATGAGAGGCGCGAATCTCGCTGACGCCGATTGCTCCCATACCCTTCTTAACTGGACAGACTTACGAGATGCCATTCTTCGTCGCACTAATTTGCACACATCTGATCTGAGAAATGCAAAATTGCTGGGAGCAGATTTAGAGGGAGCACTATTGAACGAAGCGAGACGCGATGTCGTCCAATCACATGAAGTGAAACTTCCTGACATAACCACTGAACGTGAAATAGTAGCTTCTGGAAAGAAAGCGTAACGCAGTAATCATGAATAAACAAAAAACAACTCATCAATCTCACACGAACAGTAGTGGGCGGAATAGTGTGACGGAAGAACGCTACTACGTTCAAAAAATTACGGAGCAGATTTTCGTCATTCGTGACCGTTTTCCTGAACATGAAGAGCCTGAGCACCACACTCGTATCATCAAATCGTTCAATGTGGGTCACGATGCATATGCATACGTTGAAAAGCTCAACGAGAAACTAGGGAAACTCGATTCGGAAAAGAGAGAAGAACTGTAGCATGGGGCAACAGTACACCTGGGAGACTTGTTCGCGCGTAATACAGTCAGAAGTTCGTACTCTGCAAACGGAGTCGCAGAAGGTGCTGGCAGAGAACTTTGTCGGTTTTTACCTGCATGGCTCGTTAGCATTGGGCGGCTTCAACCCTGCAAGAAGCGATATCAATATAGTTGTAGTGACGAGGCAGGGGATAGATGTAGAAGCCCGGCGTATGCTTGTCTCATTACTTCTACGCGTCTCCAAGATGCCGTGTCCTGTGAGCATTCATGTTCTTGCTCAACAGAGCATCTTTCCTTTCCAGCTTCCCTTGCCCTATGAACTCTACTATAATGAAACAATGCGCGATCAAGCTCAACAATATGTCCGTAACACCACATGGACGCATTGGAATAATAGTGCGTATAATGCTGATCTTCCAATTATTCTTACCGTTCTTCGACTGCAAGGTATTTCTCTCGCCGGGGAACCACCTTCAAAGACACTTCCTGTCGTACCCGAACATGCCTTTCGAGGCGCGCTCGTCGCCAACGTTCAGGTTGCCCAGCGCGAACCACTACACGCCCCTATCTCATTTGTATTAAATGCCTGTCGTGTCCTGGCATATCTCCAGGACCGCGTCATGCTTTCCAAAGATGCAGGTGGTGTCTGGGGCCTTGCCTCTTTGCCGCAACAGTATCATCCTCTCATTCAGCAGTTATTGGCCCTCTATCGTGGCGAAGCTCCAGGGCGACCTGTAGGCCATACGGCCCTGAAGGATTTTGCTGCATATGTAGGCGAAACAATTGTAGCCTGAGTAGTAATCCTCTCGAAGCTAATTGCTGCTTCTTTCTTTCCCACGTCCCTATTCCTCTTCAAGAGCATAGATGTATCAACAATTTCACTTCTTTAAAGCCAGGACCAAATAACCTCAGAAACTGAAACAAAATGGCCTCAACGTCTCTCCTATAGAGAGTACAGTTTTTTAATACTGTACGTCATGTTGCAAGAAAAGGAAATGCTTCGTTCATGAACAGAAAAATGTCCGGCTCACTCGTACTTTCTCCAGAAAACGCTGTACAGCCGTCTCTTATACGTCCCCTTCAAGCTCCCGCGACCAACGACTACGCTGAGTTAAAACAGATTCTCAAGAAACAAGGACTGTTAGAGAGACAACCTGTGTATTACACAATTCGTATTGCTCTACTCATCGTCTTGCTTGCCATTGGCGTCGTGTTTCTCTTCGTTGTCAACAACTTCGGGTTACAACTGCTGAATGCCGTCTATCTCGCCTTTGTCTTTACACAAATCGGGTTGCTTGGACATGAAGCTGGACATCGACAAATGTTCCATGAGTCATGGAAGCATGATCTGCTCGCCCTTGTCGGCGGAAACCTCGTGGTCGGCATGAGTTACGCTTGGTGGCTCGATAAGCATAATGCGCATCATAGCAACCCGAATCATATGGATATGGACCCTGATATTGAAATACCATTCCTGGAATTTACAGGGCTAGAAGACCTCTCGAAAATAGGAAAATTCAGACAGTTTCTTGTAAAGCATCAGGCACTCATTTTCTTGCCCGCGTTAATGACCGTATCACTTGGGCTGCAATATAACGGCGTTGATTTTCTCTTACGCAAAAAGGCGAAGTACCGCGTTCTTGAACTGCTATTAATGATTGCTCATTTCGCATTATACCTTGGCGTCATTTTTTCGCGCTTTGTGTGGTGGCAGGCAATTCTTTTTATTGTTGTACATCAAGCTGTTACTGGCGTTTACCTCGGCTCAATCTTTGCACCCAACCATAAAGGAATGCTTGTGCTTGAAAAAGAAAGCACAATGGATTTTCTGCATCGACAGGTGCTTACCGCGCGTAACATTCATGCCCATCCAATAACCGACTTTCTCTATGGTGGCTTGAATTATCAGATCGAGCATCACCTGTTCCCAAGTATGCCACGTAACAAATTAAAGCAAGCCCAGCAAATCATCAAACCTTTCTGTCAGTCGCATGATATCTCATATCACGAGACAAACGTGATACAGGCATTTAAAGAGATACTGCTCAATCTCTATCATATTGGAGATTCGTTGCGGCACTAGATAGTGGGAGGCTTGCCTCCTGGGTTCTGATATCTCTTGTCTTTCTTTGTAAAGGCAAGAGAACAGTAAAGATCGAGCCTTGCTCAGGAGCACTCTTCACTGTAAGCGTTCCACCATGCATTTGAACCAGAGTACGTGTAATAACAAGCCCTAATCCCGTTCCCTGCTCCACCAGCGTTTGTGCCTGCTCTTGTTGTGATAACCTGATACCAGTGTCCTGTACATCAATAAAAAGATACTGCGTCTAGGTGACAAGTGAAGCGAGTATTGTTAAGCGAATAGTTTGATAGGGCTACTGAACGAACCAGCCCTACCGCTCACTATATTCATGACAAAAACGTATCTGTAAATGTTTCACCCGCTCTATGTACTGTCGCCTGTCCCTGGCGATACAGCGTGACTGCGCCTTGTCCATAGACATGCCACGCGCTCTTTTTGTCTCCTTCACCATCATCTATCATGCCCGTGTGCTCGTCAATGCCGATAAGCACCACGTCAGGCAGCAATTGAGTAAGACGGCCTACCCAACCCTTGCCAAAAGTATTATGATGAGGCAGAACACAGGCGTTTGGTACCAATGCTAAGCCGCGCACCACTTTGTTTGTACTCGGATCAAAATAATATTCGCATAAGACCATTGCGCCAGCACTACTACCTGCAATCACCGCTCCATTCTCGTAGGCGGCAAGCATTGCTTTCCAACTGGCACTATCCACCAGCGTTTGACCAAGATAGCCTGTAAAGCCGCCAAGTAGATAAATGAGTTGCGATTGCTGAATAGCATGTACAATAGTTACGTTATGTGCCGATACCTTATCCACAAGGGGGAGTGCTTCAACATGGGTCGCGCCCAGTCGTGTAAACCAGCGCACACCATTGTTACCCGCACGTTGATCATTGTTATCTGGTGCAGCAGCCGTCGGGATAATACTGATGCGCGCTTGTGGTCCACCAGCTAACGTGATAGCACGCCGGTCTGGTTTTTCCATCTTGCCACCAAATTCGGCCCCACCCTCAAGTACAATATATCCTGCCATGTTCTTTCTCTTTCTGCAAACAAAGGCTTATTGCCACTTTCTTTGCCAAAAGTATAGCACCCTTCACTAAGAAGTAGGTGAGCAATGAACTATTGTTCTGTTGTATGCTATACTCGTTTACATCCATTTTGGACTCTTATAAAAAGAAGCAGAATACAAGTCTACTACTCGTTGCTATGGAGATAGAGCCATATGAGGATTTACAATACCTTGACACATCAGATAGAAGAGATTGTTCCTAGAGAGCCTGGAAAAATCAAGATGTATTCCTGTGGCCCTACCGTCTATCGCTATATACATATTGGCAATCTGCGCACCTTTACGATGGCCGATTGGATACGTAGAGCCTTTGAGTATCAAGGATTTGAGGTCCTACACGTGAAAAACATCACCGATGTAGGGCATATGCGCAGGGAAGTGGTTGACGCGGGCGAAGATAAGGTTGAAGCACAGGCACGTAAAGAAGGCAAATCCTCGCTCGAAATCGCCCAGTTTTATACCGATGCATTCCATGAAGATGAGGCACTGTTAAACATTTTACCCGCCCATGTTTTCCCACGTGCAACGCAGCATGTGCCAGAGATGATCGAAATTATCTCAATCCTGCTGGCAAAAGGTATCGCATACGAAGCCAATGGCAATGTGTACTTCGATATCAAACGCTTCCCCGATTATGGAAAGCTCTCCGGCAATTTGTTGGAACACATGATGACAGGTGTTCACGAGGGCGTCGATGCTGACCGGCATAACGTCGAGGACTTTCCATTGTGGAAGGTGGCTGAACCCGGTCGCGAGATGGCTTGGGACAGTCCCTGGGGACGCGGTTTCCCTGGCTGGCATATCGAGTGTAGCGCGATGTCCACGAAGTATCTTGGCACACATTTCGATCTGCATACTGGTGGCGTTGATAATATCTTTCCGCATCATGAGGACGAAATCGCGCAAAGCGAAGGCTTTTCAGGAGAACAGTTCGTCAATTACTGGCTACATGCCCAGCACCTGCTCGCTGATGGTCAGAAAATGGCAAAATCGACCGGCAATGCCTATACACGCGCGGAAGTTGCTTCGCGTGGTTTTGAGCCAATGGCTCTACGCTACTTTTATACGACAGCCCTCTATCGAAGTCGTCTCAACTTCACTTTCCGCGCTCTACAGGCCGCTCAAACATCACTGGAACGGCTGCGAAATGCTGCGTATTCCTTGCTCACACAGGCAGACGAAGGCACCGTCTTTTCCAATGAGCCACTACAGGAGGAGGGACGCCAGTGGCGCGATGCGTTTCTTGCCGAGGTCGAAAACGATCTGAACATGCCGCGCGCTATGGCTGTTGTCTGGGCCATGTTGCGCTCACAAACACCACCTCTCATAAAGCTACGCACCCTTTTCGACATGGATCGCATTCTCGGTTTTGGCCTCAAAGCATATCTGCAAAGCGACCAACCTCGACGTATGATCGAGCCGTCTACCTATCTCGCCGCCGTACCCGAGCCTGTTGCTACACAGGTGCAGACACGTCAATCTTTGCGTCTCCAGCAGAACTATTCGCAAGCTGATTCTGTACGTCAACGATTGAGTCGAGAGGGCTTTGTGGTGAGAGATACTGCACATGGTTCACTCGTCTTACCGAGGCGTTTGGAGGAAGAGTTTCCCGTCCTTACGCGCTCTTCCGATGCCCCGGATGCTACGCATTTACCTGACCTCTACGAGTTTTCCGTGAACCTGCTGGCACACAATAGTAAAGACGATGTAGTACGCTGTATAGAAAGCATTCGTCGCAATGCTACTGGACACACGCTAGAAATTATCGTGATTGACAACGGTTCGACCGACGAGACGCTTCCGTATCTGCAACAACTTGCTCGCCAGGGAAATTTGACAGACGAACAGGGGCAAACTGTGCATCTACAGGTACTCTTCGCGGACCATAACATGGGCTTTGCTGCCGGACGTAATGCAACTCTGCGCGGAAGTAGGGGACGTTATGTTGTGCTGATGGATACTTCGATCGAGGTGAAGGGCGATATTTGGACACCGTTGACTACGACGCTTGCGAATGCACAGGTGGGCGTTGCGGGTCCATACGGTCTGGTAACGCATGACTTGCGTGAATTTCAAGAGTCGTCGGAACAGGACGTTGATGCGATTGAAGGGTATCTTATGGCCTTCCGTAGAGAACTTCTCCATGAGGTAGGCGAGATCGATGAGAAATTTCGCTTTTATCGCTTGATGGACATTTTCTATAGCTTCTTTTTTAAGGCGGCAGGCTATCGTGCGGTGACGGTTCCAGAGGTTGCAACACGCGTCGAGAGGCACCCGCATCGCGAATGGTATAGTCTTAGTGAGGAGGAACGTCGTACGAAAAGCAAAAAGAACTATGACATCTTTCGAGATCGCTGGCATCACGGCGAAAGTTTACTCGTGGCGAACTACAATCCTGAGCATTTCTGGTATGGGCATGACCGCCCCTTCCATCTTGAGGGTACGCACACGCACTCACCAGAAGAACTGCCAGCACCGGGTACGACGCATACTCACGTCCACCAGCACTGGCCCGACCACTCTCACGAGCACCCTCATACTCATGCACAATAGTAGCCAAAGAAAAAAGGAGCTAGAGTAGTAATGTTGGTGAGAGAAAAGGTTTCAATCGTTACAAACCCGGAAATGTTCACGTATCTCACATCACAGCAGGTTGTACACCTTGACGGAAACGCAGGACCGCTCACGCTTCGCCAGGAGATGGCTCTCTGCACGTTTGTCGAAAATGGCGGCGGCCTGATATGTAGTGGAGATGCAGTGAAAATGTACTCCGAGTACGAGATGCTAGGGCTTGTTCTAGGCTCTGTTCGCGGCCTGTATACTCCACAATGCGAAATCATTGTACGGGTAGCTACCTCCGACGCCTATGTAACACGCCGCGTTGACCCTACCTTCACTGTGTTCGCGTCGCTCTACTTATTGGAAAAAATACCGCCCGATGCCGAAGTGCTATGGCGTACGACATGGCGTTATGTATCGCATCCTGTGGCGTATACGCATTCTTATGGTCGGGGACGAGTCTTTTGCACAACACTGGGAAACACGCCTGAGACGCAGGCGCATCCTGTGTTTCAACAAATGATGACACGGGCTGTTCGCTGCGTTGCTGGTGCCGACCCGACAGAAAAGACTGCACGGATTGCGATGATCGGGTATGGTGCCATCGGTTTCGAGCACGGCACAGCTATTCACAATACACCAGGACTGGAATACGCTCTGGTGTGTGACCGCAATGAGGACCGTTTGCTTGCGGCACACAAAGCTTTTCCAGGCATTCGCACCTGTACAGATGTGACAGAAGTAGCCGAGGATGCCAGTATTGATGTTGTGATTATCTCAACACCACCAAATACACACGCGGAACTTACAATGCAAATGTTGCATGCTGGCAAACACGTTGTCAGCGAAAAGCCCTTTTGTCTGACCTCCGCCGAAGCCGACGCTATGATCGCGCTCGCTAGTAAACTGCAACGTGTACTCACCGTCTACCAATGTCGGCGCTGGGACCCTGATTATCTTGCTATACAAGAGATTATCAAGAGTGGCAGTATCGGGCCAGTTTTCCATATGGAAACATTTATTGGCGGCTATGCGCATCCCTGCGATTACTGGCATTCTCATGAACCAATATCTGGTGGCGTCTTTTATGACTGGGGATCACACTACCTGGATTGGATACTACAACTCATTCCTGATCGCGTAACCCATGTACGAGGGGTGAAACATAAACGTGTCTGGCATGACGTGACGAATGCCGACCAATCGAGCGTTTTCTTACAATTCGCCAATGGGCAGGAAGCTGAATTTATGCATTCTGATATCGCGGCAGCAATGAAGCCAAAGTGGTATATTCTGGGGGAGAAAGGGGCCATTGTAGGCAACTGGCGCCAGGAGAAAATCCAGACGCGGCGCTGGTCTGGTGATCTGATTGAGGAACAGCTTGCGCCATCCGAAGCATTGCCAGACATCTTTGTCTCTACCCGTGACCAGAGGGGCATTATTCAGCAACAACACCTGAGCCTTCCCCCAGCACCAATATACCCCTTCCACCGCAATCTGGCGAACCACTTGCATTCAGGGGAAGCTTTAGCTGTGCCGCCCGAAGAGGCAAGACGCAACATCATGGTGATGGAGGCCGCAAAACGGTCTGCGGAAGAGGGAGGCATCAGTATCGCTCTCGATTGCTAGCCACGCTAATCCATCTTTTTTTGTTAACAGGAAATTTATTAGAGGAATACATCGCTCATGGTATCCGACAACTTCCATCGTAGTCCAGGAGCAGTTGCACTGGTTGGCTCAGGAGAATATCTTGACGCCATGAACGCGGTTGATGCATATCTTTTGAACACTATCGGTGGAGCAGAAACAGCGAAAGTAGCTTTGCTTCCAACCGCTAGTGGCCTGGAGCCAAACAGCCCCACCTCCTGGAACAATCTTGGCATGAAGCACTTCAAGCAACTTGGTGTGACCGATATACGTGCAACGCGTATCATTGATCGCAAGAGTGCCTCTGACCCGCAGCAGCTCGCCCTGTTGCAAGGAGCCGATTTCTATTATTTTTCTGGCGGCAATCCCCAACATACAATAGAGACATTGCGCGACTCTCCTGCATGGAATATTATCAAAACAGCATACGACCGTGGCGCAATTCTCGCGGGCTGTAGTGCTGGCGCAATGATGTTGAGCGCACGCACAATCTCGATACGCCAAGTCATGACGGGAGAGCCTGTGTCTTTTGTCGAGGCAATGGCTATCGTGCCAAATGTCATCGTCTTCCCGCACTTTGACCGTATGGCGGGCTTCTTAGACCAGCAACGTTTCCAATCCCTGCTGAAATCTGTCGCCGAACTCTACACCGTGGTCGGTATCGACGAAGACACCGCATTAGTGCGCATCAAGCCATCAGAAACCTCTAGCACGGCGGCTCGCTGGCGTGTCATGGGCCGTCAGACCGTCAACCTTTTTGGTCGAGATGAGAAAACACGTGTACTTCACGATGGTGACGAGGTAGTTTTGTAACTATGCTCTATTTCTCTTGACAGGAGATTAAATACAGAGTGTTATCTGAGTATGCATTTATGCAGGTACAATTTTTAGAAAGCAGAAGTTGCGAGAGCATAGAAAGGTAAATACCATGTACATGTCTTCTCTCTCACGACTACTCCTGAACCGCTTTGAACATCTCCTGCAATGAGAGCCTGAGATGGTACGCTTCACAAGTATCAAGACCCATAACGTTGTCAACGACATAGGACACTGCTTCATTGCTTATCACACCAATGCTTTGATCGCTCATGAGCAAGAGATGGTGTGTCCCTAGGAGACGATGATAGAGGTATACAGTCGTGCTATAATGAAAAAAGTAGGAAATATCAAACATATATTCTATTGTCAAGGAGAGCGTTTAAGCTATGCAAGATATGCAGAAAGATATTCAGCAAGAGCACAATACCCAACAAGCAACATCCCCCGAAGGGATGCGGAGCGAGAATAGCACCGTGCTGCAAAGCAATCTTTTCGGTGCTCCCACTGTGATAGCAGAACCTCCCGACCCATTAGAAACACCATTTCCACCATTGGTGCGTACCAATCCTTTGACTGATCAATCGAGCCTTGCGGCCTGTGCCATTCCCTATCAGCAAGAGTTAATGCTTCGTGGCAAATCAAACTATACCGTGACATGCTTCTTGTCCGATCTCAAGATGTTTAGTGAGTTCACAGGCTTTGATACTCCCGTTGGCCGTATCTCAAAAGAACAGCTCACCGATTGGCTTATGAAACTCAAGTTTGGTACCAAAGGACAGACACCAGCTCCAAAAACTATGGCCCGCCGCGTCACCTTCCTGAAAAACTTCTTTTCCTGGCTTCATCGCGAGTCGGTGATCAAAGAAGATCCCTCGGCAAGCTTGACCCTTGAGCGTCCCCTACCTCCACTACCGGAATTGCTGTTTGCCGATGAGATACAGCGCCTGCAGACTGCCGCAGAAGAAGATGTACGCTGCCATTGTCTCGTCTACCTTGTTCTGCATGCTGGCCTGAAAAAAGAAGAGGTCATGGGCCTTAAAGTTCATCAGGTCGATCTCTCCGATGAACGCGTGCCGCTTGTCACTGTGCACTTTGCTGCATCAACAAACAAACAACATAGAGAGCGCCGTCTTGCCCTGCCTCCTGAGTTCACAGGAATTTTTCGCACCTACCAGCAGAAATATTCGCTCACCAATGAGGTCTTCGCCTGCACCGATCGCAATCTAAACTATATCCTGGCGAAAGCTGTAAAGGCCGCGAATATCAAGAAGCGTGTCACCCTGCAACTACTACGAGATACCTTTGCCGTACAACAACTAAAAGCTGGCGTGACAATGGAAGCATTGCGTGAAAAAATGGGTCTATCCGATGAGGCATGGTTAGAGTCAAAAGAGAAATACCGTCGGCTTGCTTTTCCCAAGTAAATACGCTATACTAGCTCAAGGTGTACGACACCTTGAGCTACTTCCTCAGTGCTATTGTGGTCTCTGCATCGGCGGTTGCATCGGTATAGTGGGTGGAGGTGACTGTACTATAACAGACCTTGCCGCTCTCCGTTTTAACGCCTGACTACAAAGGAGTACGTTGAGAATAATTGCGCCAATCGCGAGTGGACCTAAGCAGACAAGTCCTATACCCAGTGTAAACACTGTCCCCAGGATCATAATAGGCCAGTAGAGAAAGATACTGCATAGCAACAGAATTACACCAGTTGTTGTCTCTCCCCCTATAATCCATCCTACCCCAAATACTCCAAAGAGCGATAGTATAATTTCAGCTACTAGTGCTCCATCGTTACTTGTTGTGTGTACTACTGTAACGTTGACTGGTGGATAGCCAGGAGCGTAAGCTGGAGGTGCGTAACTTGGTCCCTGTTGTGGAAACGATGAGTATCCGCCCTGTTGCACTGGAGATGGAACTGCACTATATCCTGCCTGATACACAGGAGGACCGCCAAAACTACTCAGGTCGTCCTGATAAGACTTTACCTGATACGCGGATGGCGATGTGTATTGCACCTGAGTTCTAGTCGCAGCTCCACAAAAAGGGCATAGTGCGGCAGTCGATGCGATCTCTTTTCCACAACGCGCACAGAACATAGCTGTTGTATTCCTTTGTTCTAGCATGTTCCCTTGTCGGAAACAGTTCTTCTATCATGGGCATTAGTGAGCGGAAAGAAGAGTTATGTAGTATGAATGCTCCAATCCCCTCCACTGCTATCTATTTCGAGCATCCCCACTTGTGCCGTTTGCATAACTTGTAGGCGAAGTAAGGCGTTTCTTTGCGCTAACTCTGGTGGCAACGCAATGATAGAGGTCTGTCCTTGCTTGCGTGCCTTAGCACTAAGCGCACCAGGAGTAATGACTAGAAGCGAAGGACGCACTAGTTGTAACACTCCCATTAACTCGGTGGGAAACGGCTTATGATCTTCTCCTATTACTTGTACGATTGATGCCCGCAGATGGTTGAGAGGAATTGTTGTCATTAACCCGGCAAGTGCATACTGGCTTTGCGCTGCTGCTCCTAGCAGCAGCAGACTGAAGTTAGTTGTCAAAATGCGTACTACAAGACTGTTATCACGTATCTCGTCCACACCTTTATGTAGTGGTGTAGGCGGCCATAGGATTTGTAGCATAACCTGAGTACCAATATGAAGCGTTACTCCCTGTGTGACGGAAAGATAGTGCAAGGCTCGTTCGCGAATAGTTCTTCGCCATAGAGCATATGCTGCACTGGGGTGTAGCATGCCCGCGTCAATCACCTCGTCTATCGCATAGCGACTCACGATATCCTGCAGCCCTGCTAGATGTTCAGCACGTGGCGAGGTAAGTATGACGGCATTGATTGTGCGTTGCCACGAAGGAAGTCGACTATCTAGCTCTTGCGAAAGTGAGGTAGCATCTGGACCACCATCAATTAAAACTGTCTTCCCATCTGGTGTACGAATGAGTATTGCCTCACCCTGCGATGGTTGTTGTGACGGACCAACCGCAAGAAACGTAATCGTGAGACGCCCATCAGGTTGTGTCGCAAAGGCAGTAGTCCCAGTTGCTGCTATGATGAGTAACGCTATCCCACACTGTAGGAGCAGCCGCGTTCGCTTTGACCACGAAAATAGCGGAACATGTTCCATCGTTAAAGCTGTAAGCTTTAGTCTTTGCTGTATTCCGTAAATTCCCAGCAACAAAAACGCGTAGTAAAGCCATGAAATGCCTGCGTCCAATGTCCCTACGCTTAGATAGGCATACGGTACATTAAAACTCCATAGGATAACTGTCTTGACATAAAAGAGAAAAGGCCATGCCACATAACCAATGAGCGTGGCTAGTGGCAGAAAGAGTAGACCAGCGATACAGAGCACTATGCCGAGTACGAGTAACAGTCCTAAGAGAGGAACAGTTAAAATATTTGTCAGTGGTGCGATAAACGATACCTCGTGAAAGTCAACCGCGACAAGTGGGAGGGTAGCAGTAATTGCTGCTAGTGTCGCCGCCAGTACCTCCGTGATGTGCCCACCAAACGGAAACTGTGACAGGAAGCGAAGGTAGAATTGGAAAAAAGGTGAAAGGAGAACAATGCCTAACGTGCCAATAAATGATAGCAGAAAGCCCGAGTCCCACAAGACAAACGGATCCGCTATACTAAGTAGCAGGGCAGCGAGTGCAAGCGCGCTGTAGATATTGTAGACACGCCCTATACGCGGTGCTATCACAAGTAGGGCGCCCATAATACCGGCACGAAGCGCGGCAGACCCGGCACCACTCAGCAGCGTAAAGGCAAAGATAGCAAGCAGTACACATAGCGTTACTAACCCCTGCCTCCAGTTGCCTCTGCGTTGCGCAGGCAAAAGTTTTCCAGCCGACTTTTGCTTTTCATAGAGTCTCCGGGTGCTCGTGATAATGAGACCAGCCATAATTGTAACTTTAAAGCCGGAGGGAGCGATGAGGTGAGCACAGCCCGTAGCGTTGAATGCTGGAATAAGCGGTTTTAGAGCAGGTGTGTGTAAGCTCAGGAGAATAGCTATAAGCAAGGCAGCATATGGTTGGGGAAGTGATTGTTCGATGATCGTTGCCAGCCTGACCCGCAAGCTATAGAAAAAAGCAATGATTGGGTTCCCTTCGTTTTGATGCACTGTAATGCGAGGAAAGGCCATACTTGCAAAGATATTAGGGGCGCTAGGTGATTGCAATGTTTGCAGTTTGCCCTGTATCTCGACACTATCGCCATAGTTTGCCCCATATAGGTCCTCGATGAGAGTCCCCAATGTTTGTACAGAAAGTTGTCCATCGACATCTTGCCAACTCGTGGTGCCATCTTCGAGTAACTTCGTGACAGAAATTACAAGCGTGCGGCCTCGTCCTTGCACTTTAGGCTCGTCAGCAACAGTACCTTGAAGCGTAACATTATTGTTTACGTATCTACTTACCGCATGAGGATCAGATTTCGGGGAAACAAGCGTGTAGCGATATGCTCCTAACAAAAGACATGCGATGAGTAGCATAATCAGACGATATTGCGTAACATGCCAGAGCGGAAAGAGAAAGAGCAATGCTGCAGATGCACCCACAAGTAGGGCAAGCACTGGTACTTGTACTGCATAGGCAAAAAGTATGCCTGCAATCCACGCGCCTGCCACCAGAACGAGTGTCAGTCCATGTACGTTAATAGATGGTGTTCGGTGTTGCATAACAAAGCTCTACAAAGCAATACTACGGAAACAATAAAAATTAGACAGGCACTGTCTGGGCTACATAAGCTGCAACGTGGACCGCTGCATACACTCCCAGGCCAACGCCAAGCACAATGCCTACAAATCGTCCAAACTGCTGTCCAAGGCGTCCTCCCCTGATTAGACTCTGGTCAAGCGAGTTCGCGACCAGCCAACCTATCAGGGTGCCTACCGGTCTTCCTGCTAGCGTGCCAATACCGGCACCAAGAAGAATACACACGAGCCAGATAACGGCATTCAACAACACGACAAAAACATTTGTGACAGTCATGAAGCACCTTCTATGTGTTCTCTATCATCCACTATGCTACTATCATACCGTACATTGCGCTTTGATTTTGTTGTACACACTCTTACTCACAACCTGCGCCAATGTATCTACGCTAGAGTAGTTGCCATGTTGTGTCCGGTAGTCGACAATCGTCTGCGCCGACTTCTTGCTAATGTGTAAACCCTGTACAAGCTCATCTACGCTTGCTGTGTTGATGTTGACGAGCGAACCATTGGTATTCCCTCCACTGCCTGAGATCGAGCCGTTCGTCGTAGTAATCGGTGGAGTCTCTCCCAATGCAGCTATGTATATCTCTTGCCCATCATTGAGCTTTGCCGCCAGATTGATTGCAACCAGATTTGCGTTGGGCTGCGCTCCACCTGCTGCCTGCACCAGATCAAATACACGCGCCCCTGATGCAAGCGTATAGATACCCGGATGTTTGACTGCACCAACTACGTATACATGTATGTCGTCTGTTGCTGTCGAAGCAGTATTGGTATCAGTGGAGTTTTGTTGAGTGTTGTTTGTACTTGAGCTAGTAGTCTGGGTTGTGGGCGTATGCCAGACAACATAGATCGCTGCTCCCAAACTTAGTGTAAGCACAAGAGCAATAATACGAGTAATAGACTTTTTCTTTGTCTTAATTGGTGTCTCTGGTGGTGTAAGTGATTCAACAGAAACTGGTGGTTGTGCATCGACAATGCTTTCGGGAGGAAGTACAGGTTGCTGTGTTGCAGGTGTAACAATAACAAGTTGGGAGAGTGTCTGCTGTTGCGCGATATATTGGCGTCGCATTCCCATGTGTTGTTGCCCTTGCGCCGGTGGTAACTGCATCATACAACTCTACTTCCTATTTTCGATTGATAGTGTTCGATTGAGAATATAACAATTAAATTAGAGATTGTCAATAGAGAAACGAGAAACTTTTGTTGTTGCATGGGCGTGCTACAAAGTGAAATATTGTTCCAACAACACCTTAGAGTGGAGTATAAAAACTATGAAGTATGAAGAGTTTATTGCGCAGGTTCGTCGTCGTGCCCGCCTTGCTACCAGTGAAGAGGCAGAGAAAGCAACAAAGGCTACGCTCGAAACCCTTGCAGGGCGTCTACAGGGGAATGAAGCTTCTCAGCTCGCGGCTCAGCTTCCACAAGAAATTGCCTTGTACCTTCAACCAGGATACGCTGGAATCGGCGATAGTTATGGCCTCGAAGAGTTTTTCTATCGCATCAGTCAACGGGAAGAGGTCGAGCTTACAGAGTCAATGTTCCACGCCCGCGTGGTCTGTGCACTCTTAAGCGAGGCCGTCTCCGTTGGCGAGATGGACGATGTACGAGCACAACTTCCGCCCGACTTCGCAAAGCTGTTCGACGTACAAAACGAAGGCGAAATTCCCGAACTCGGGGATGTAGTTTCGGAATAATACACATATCAAAAGCGTCCTCTGATTTGTCAAGTAAATCAAAAAGACGCTTTTGATACACGCTATATAGTGTCCTCGACAGGAATCGAACCTGCGCACATGGCTTCGGAGACCAATGCTCTATCCACTGAGCTACGAGGACTTCAGGCTGAATAATACCATACTAGGCAGAAATTCTCAAGACAACATTATTGGTGTCTTCGATAAGTAACAGCACAATTGTAGGGGCCAAATTATGCAGCTTTACGCAATAACGTGGGAATGAGAGACGGACACACCGTCTATAGTAGGGCTAGCCCCCATAAGCGTTACCGTAAGCTGAAGGGAGGTCTGTGGGTGAGCCAGGGCGCCC
>CAXTCR010000034.1:21305-22636 GCA_964242555.1 uncultured Ktedonobacteraceae bacterium | reverse complement strand
CATTGAGAAATGGCAAGAGGGTGTTATGGAATAAGACCCCTACAGGTTTTTATCCCTGGGTCGGTGCGTTGTGAGGCATAGGATTGAGGATCGGTTTGTGTGGTTGCTGATAGGGTTGATTGCCCAACAGGGGGGTATCATCGAGCAGGGTGTTATGAAGCAGGGTGGTATCATCGAGTAGGGTGTTATGAATAAGACCCCTACAGGTTCTATGGTCGCCTCATTGACATTGGCGGGGATGGTTATACCATTAGCAGTTTTTGTTTGTTTGGCCAATTTGAAAGGGGGTGCAATTTATCCTGTTGCCATTTGGATGGGTTGTTGAGAATGTAGTTGCGGATGGTGTCGAGTTCGTGGGCGTTGCGGATAATGTGGTCGTAGTATTCACGTTGCCAACGAAAATCGGGAGTATTGCCAGTGCGACGGAGGTGATAGCTAGCAACGGCTTTGAAGGTGCGCACCATTTCATAGAGGGTTTGATAACGATGTGAAGATTTTCTGTATATTTCGAGTTTACTCATAAGTGCTTCGGGCTTATGATCCCTATTGTTCTTGTTATTTTCGCTATCGCTATCTATGTGTTGCGTTCGAACAATAATGCCATGGATGTGGTTGGGCATGACGATGAAGGCGTCGAGTTCGGTACCAGGAAAACGGGTGGGCAGTGAGTCCCACATTTCTTGCACGATTTCACCTTTATGATTTACCTGTAGACCGTCACTGATTATCTCGCCAAACATCTCTATACGTTCATGAGTGCAAATCGTGATAAAGTATGCCCCTTCCTGGCTATAGTCGTAATTCCTCAACCTCATCGAACGCCTATGATGTATTTCTGAATTATATTGTCCCATTATCTATCCTTAATTCACAACAAATTGTTCATTATTTTAGCATATAATGATAGAAAAGAATATAAGCGTTACATTTTGCGCACTCTTAGAGGCTAATTGACGAATTATGTAGGGGTCTAATTCTATTACACCCTCGATAGCAATGAAATTTTTTAGAAGGTCATGTGAAAGGTTCCCATAATTCCTGCACAATTATTTGTATGGAAGGATTGGAAGGCGAGATAAGGCATTGCAACAGAACCGGCAGGGATCGAGGGTGTTATGGAATAAGACCCCTACAGGCGTTCTAGCATTACGATAATTCGTTAGGGGCAGAGGATTGGGGGGAACGTGTTTACATTCTATTGACAGGGGTATTGCCGAACAGGGTGTTATGAATAAGACCCCTACGGTTCTTTGTGTTTATCTTCGAGTGGGGTGAGGTTGATGGTGATATAGGTTATGGCGTCCCAGGAGTTGTGGATGCCGGTGAAGAGG
>CAXTCR010000034.1:0-21205 GCA_964242555.1 uncultured Ktedonobacteraceae bacterium | reverse complement strand
GAGGGGTATGTGATAGAATTAGAGGCTGTATTCCTGTTGAGAATAGGGGAAAGGATGCGTGGCTATTATGCAGACGAGTGGTGATTCGATGGGGCAGAACCAGTGGAATGAGGAGAATTCGGAGACGTTTTTGGATTTGGGTGAGATTTTTGTGCCGGGGCGGGACGAGCAGACGGAGGCGCTGTTGGGGTTGATTCCGGCGCGGAGGGACGAGGCGTTTACGGTTGTGGAGTTAGCGGCTGGAGGGGGTGTGCTGGCGCAGGCGATTTTGGAGCAGTTCCCGGCGTGTCGATATGTGGCGCTGGATGGTTCGGAGACGATGCGAGAGGGGATGAAGACGAGACTGGCTGCTTATGAGGGACGTTTGACGATTGCGCCGTTTTTGTTAGAGGAGTCGGGGTGGCGCGAGGAGTTGCCGAAGCCGTTGCGGTGTGTGGTCTCGTCGCTGTGCGTGCATCACCTGGACGACGAGCAGAAGCGGGCGCTTTTTCGCGATATGCTGCCACATCTTGAGGTAGGGGGAGCGTTGTTGCTGGCGGATGTGATTCGACCGGCGACGGAACAGGTGGCGACGCTGTATGCACAGCAGTATGACCAGATTGTGCGCGAACAGAGTCTGCGTATTCGTGGGGATTTGAGTGGGTTTGAGCAATTCCAGGAGCTGGAGTGGAATTATTTTTTGTACGATTTCCACGATCCTCATTCGTACGATAAGCCTTCGCTGTTAAGTGAGCAGTTGCGCTGGTTGTCTGAGGCTGGTTACAACGATGTTGATTGTTTCTGGTTGCGTGCGGGACACGCAGTATATGGGGGGTATAAAAAGTGATACGTGTGTGCATCATCATGCCCCGTATGGGCATGATGATGCACACACGTATCACTTTTGGGTATATTTTTATGCCGCGATTGGTATCAGTACTGCCCCCAGGATGTCGTGGGTGTCGAGGACGTGGAGGAAGGCGTCGACGACGGTGGGATCGTATTGTGAGCCGGCACAACGCTGCAGTTCGAGACGGGCAGCAAGGGGCGACATGGCATTACGATACACCCGGCGCGAGGTCATGGCATCGTAGGAGTCGATCACGGTCAGGATGCGGGCGGCAAGTGGAATTTGATCGTGTTCGAGGCCGAGTGGGTAGCCACGACCGTCCCAGCGCTCGTGATGTGCGACAACGATGCTAGCAAGCGAGTTAAAGACGCCACCGGCTTGCGTCAAAATCTTTTGTCCGATCTCGGGGTGCAGGCGCATGACGGCCCATTCTTCTTCAGTTAAGGGGCCGGGCTTGTGAAGAATGGCGTCGGGGATGCCGATTTTGCCGATGTCATGCAAGAGAGCACCGAGTTTCACGAGATGTACCTCTTCCTCTGAAAGTTTCAGCATACGAGCGGTTGCCTCGGCCAGCATTACCATACGATGCGAGTGATCGCTTGTGCCACTATCGCGCGCGGATGCGGCGGCTGTGAGTGCCTGCACCGTCGTCGTTTCGACGACGGGAGCGGTCTCCACCACATGCATGGTAGGTGCTACTTTCGTCCCCTCGTCTTCTGATAGGTCTGCGACGCTGACGCGGTTGCGCCCATTTTGTTTGGCGTAGTACATAGCATGATCGGCTCGCTCGACCAGTTCTTCGCGTGTCACGCCATGCAAGTTGTAAGCGGCGACACCGATGCTAGCAGAGACGGGAATGGTGATGGTGGTCGCGCCATCATCGGACTGATAGACACATGGCTCGTCCGCGACACGCTTGCGCAGGCGTTCCGCCGTTTCAATTGCACCAAGCAGTTCAACATCAGTCAACACGATCGCGAATTCTTCGCCGCCGTAGCGGCCAACGAAATCCTCGACGCGCAAGGTCGTGCGCAGACGGGTTGCCACTTCGCGCAGGATAGCATCGCCTGCTCGATGGCCCCAAGTGTCATTGACGCGTTTGAAGTGGTCCAGGTCGATGAACAAAATGGCGCACGACGCCGAGGAGCGTTCGCAGCGTGCCAGTTCTTCGTTGATCCTACTCATCACGGCCCTGTGATTTGGTAGACCGGTGATGGCATCGGTTACGGCGGCCTGTGCCTGTTCGCGATAGAGGCGATTCACTTCTTCCAGCAACTCCTGCTGCTGCTGGATCAAGATTTCCTGCTCATTGTGCGTCTCTTGCAACCTTTTATGCGCGGTTTCTAATTGTGCGCGCAGGGCGATCTCGCGATTATTGACGCGTCTTTGCTCCTTCAACAGGGATTGTGCGCGTGGTAATTCACCGCTGAGCCAGCCG
Organism: uncultured Ktedonobacteraceae bacterium; assembly: GCA_964242555.1. Classification (GTDB taxonomy): domain Bacteria; phylum Chloroflexota; class Ktedonobacteria; order Ktedonobacterales; family Ktedonobacteraceae; genus JBBQVS01. The sequence continues at coordinate 18,938 of CAXTCR010000034.1, read as the reverse complement.
GTTGCCAGCGCGAGGAAGGTTACGCCCAGCACAATGTAGGTCCAGTGGTTATTGACGATGAGATTGGGGATCCAGGAACTCATAATGGTGTCCCAAATCGCGACCATAGAGGCGGCAATACCGATGCAGGCCATGCTAATGAGCACCAATGGTGTGCCCTGTTTCTCCTTACGATGACGAAACAGGAAGACAAGGGGTAAGGCGAACAATTGCATGCTGGATATCACCCATACGATTGACGCAACTGCCTGCATGACGTTGTAGATAGCAAGGGCAAGATCGTCCGGCTTCATGTACTGCTCGAATAAGGTGGGAGCAATAAGGTAACAGATCAAGGTGATGACCATGACAATGCTTCCCTGCAGCACGATACTGCGTACAGGCACGCCAGCACGATTGACACGCGTCAGGAACGCGGGCAGGTTCGAGTCTTTCGCGACGTGGTTCAGGAAACGTGAGAACATAAGAACGTAGGCAGTTGTAATGGCAAAATGCCCGAGCGCGGTGAATATAGCCGCGAGCGTACCAGCGAAGCCGCCAAAGACGAGGCTAATTACCTGAATGCTCGCGCTGGGTGCACCAGCTTGACTTGCTGGCACGACCACCATTACTCCGAACGTTCCAGAGATATAGGCCACAAATGTGAATGCGATACCTAGCCAGATGAAATGTCTCGTGCGGATGGTACCTGCGTTTCCGCCACGTATCTCGCCTCCCATGACGAGCGGGGTATTGATGCCGAGCAGGGCAACGATGACAATACCATACACGGCAATATTGCCGCTATTGAGACCCCACTGCGCTGGCTGATTCAGCGCAACAGCTGCGGGATGGCCCTGCAACAACCATACTCCACCAGCGATGCCCTGCGTTATGCACACGCTGAAGTAGAGCACTGCAATAGTCAGCAGGATGCGCATAAGTATGCGCAAGGGTAGTATGCTCACGGTCGTCGCGATGGCCACGAGTGCGACGATCGCAAAGCACAACTCTACGGGATGGGTAAACCATGTTGGGACAAGATACTGGATATACACAATAGAGCCTTCAGACGACGAAACTGTGGCAAGGGTGGCGCAAATCCATGCACAGAAGGCCGAGATAAAGCCCCAGTGCTGCCCGAGAATTTCAACTGCCCACAGGTAGATGCCGCCCTGACCAGGGTAGCGTTTCACTAGCCACTGTGTCACGTAGGCTGTAGGGACGAGGAATGTCAGCACGCCAAATGTCCAATAGAGAAAAGCTGCAGGTCCCGCGAGTTGAACTCCGTTGACATTCGACATAAAGACGATGGTCAAGAACGACAATACCGTCAGGTCGCGCATTCTTAGTACAGCCGGGAAAGCTTTTATGCCCTCTGGGGGCTGATTGTCCGGCACAAGAGCTTGAGTCTTGTCGGATGGATATGATGGCACGAGAGTCGAGGCCATGTGCACCTCCAAATATAGTGTAGTTCAAGGTGCAAATGCACCTCATGTATTTTTTAATCGACATGATGGAGAGAAACTATAATAGAAACAATTTCTAAATTTGGGGAGAAAATCGCTTGACTTTTTTCATATTAGAGGGTATAGTTTAGTATAAGCAAGCAAACAGTGATGTATATGTTTCTCCTATTCCAGCATACACACCAGTAGAAACCCCTTATCCTGCTTGCTCACCTTTTTCCTCTGTTTAGTGAGCCATCTTCTCCGTTCCCGTTTTCCTCCATTTTCCGCAAGGAGCATTGTATGCAAGAATCCTCTTCTGCCCGGAACGAGTACCCACTTGCCCGGCTGGGACTCGACTCCACGCAAGCGTTCTATGACCTCAACTTGGCGGGTAGCCTCGGCGTTCCACTGCCACAGGTACTGGCACAGCCCGAGCAGACGCCAGAGATCGTTCTTCCAGACTTTGGCGCACCAAATCATGATGTGCCACAGGTTCTGCCCTATGATCTGACCAGTCCCGGTATTACGTATGTGCCGGAATTCGCCGCAGATCCCGCGCTTCCCGATCTCGATTCTTATGCTCATCCTTATGATATGGACATCGTTGCACAGACCAGTGATGTCGATGCCGGACTCAGGCAGGACGTACCATTCCGGGATGAGCTTATAGGTGGTCTTCCTCAAGGATTAGGCTTCAGCGCGCTCAACGTCCACAGCGATGTTACCGATGTAGACCCACTTGTCCCTGACTTGCAGCAGCCAGATTTGGCGCAAGGGGTACAGAGACCGGGGAATGAGCGTCCCGGCGATCTGGCACCTTCGGCCCTCGACGTTTTGCACGCCACAACAGACTACCAGCAGCAGGGTACAGATGGTTATCCCCGAACATGGATGGACGCAAGGGGTAACAATAACACACGTGCTCGACACCTCTCGTTGCTGGACTACGGATTTGGGCAATGAGCGATCCCGTTCGTATCACTATCGAGGGTTCGATTCGCGAGGGGCAGACGTTTGATCGCGAGGGACACGCGCTGCGGGTCACGCTCATCCGAGGCGGTACCTCAAAAAATGGTTATGCCTACAACGAAGAGGTCTTACAGGCATTGGCGCCAATGGTCGAGGGGGCACACGCATACGCCGATCACGGTGCGCCCGACACTGGTACGCGTAGTGTGCGCGATATAGTGGGTTTCTACCATGATGCCACCTATGTACCACCCGACACTTCACAGGCTCATGGGCGGGTTGATGCTACACTGCATCTCTTCGAGGCGGCCTCCTGGCTCTGGTCGCTTGTGCAAGAGGCGTGCACACTGGGCAAACCCGAACTCATTGGCCTCTCCGTTGATATCCTCGGCAACTGGCAATTGGACGAGGCCAGCAAAGCGCGAGAAGTCACGCGCATTCTCGCCCTCAACTCGTGCGACATCGTGACGCGCCCGTCAGCTGGCGGCGCATTCCGGCGCATTCTTCATTCAGTCGACACTCTACCCCCATTCCCTTCAGAAGGAGAACAATCCCCAATGGACACTTCCCCACAAGAGCACACCACCCCCATTCAAGAGACGACGGCACCAGCTATGGACGGTTCGTCTGCGACAGAGCAACAGGTGCAGGCACTGATGCAAGACCTGCAACGCGAACGCTCACAGTTGCTGCTCCAACGACGTTTGTTGGAGTCGGTGTTGCCAGAGCCTGTGCGCGCACACCTGCTTACACGATATTCTGGACGCATCGTGGAGGCAGAGGAGATCGATGCAGAGATCGAGGCCCAGCAAGCGCTACTGGCAACGCTGGCGACGCAGGGTCTGATTCGTGGCAACGGCTATGAGAAGCCAAGCGTTGGAAGCATGGTCACGGAGGCTGAAAAAGTGCAGGCCGCATTTGACCGCATGTTTGATCTCGACATCGACAGCACAAGACTCGGCAATGTTCGTGCCTTTGGCAGCATTCGCGAGGCGTATGCGCGTGTTACTGGTGACGCCTCGGTTGTGGGCTTCGATGAGCACTCGCAACTTGGCACCATTCGCGTCTCCGAGGCCGCACCCATCGCACGCATTACTGAAGCTGACACGACTACAGCATCCTTCTCGTACCTCCTGGGCACTAGCATGAATAAGCGTCTGCTCAAGGACTATCAAGCATGGCCCGCTGAGTGGCAGCGCTTTACCACCATCGCGCCCATTCGTGATTTTAAGCAGCAGAGCCGTGTGCGTTTCGGGGCGTTTGGCTCGCTGCCTGTCGTTGCAGAAGATACGGCGTATACGTCTGTCACGTTGACCGACTCAGCCGCGACTTACGTCCCACAGAAGCGCGGAAATTTGGTTACAGTTTCGCGGGAAGTCATCATCAATGATGACCTGATGGCGGTCAAACAAATTCCGACGAAACTGGCTGTGGCGGCTGCCTATACACTGGCCGAGTTTGTGTATGGCTTCCTCTCAAACAACCCGGTCATTTATGATGGCGCCAATCTCTTCACTTCTGGCGTACCACACGGCAACCTCGGCTCCTCGAACCTCTCGACGGGGGCCATGCAAGCCGGCATTACGGCGATGCGTGAGCAGACCAACTACGCGGGCAAGCGCATTGGACTACGTCCCCGATACCTCGTGGTACCGCCGGAGTTAGAGTGGCAGGCGATGGTCGTCACAAAATCCGCAGGCGTGCCCGGCTCAAATAACAATGACATAAATCCACTCCTGGGGTATGTCACGCCCATTGTCTCACCTCAACTGACCAGCACGACGCAATGGTTTATGGTAGGCGACCCACGCGAGATCGACACGATAGAGATTGGCTTTGTGGGTGGGCAGATCAATCCGGCGCTATTCATCCAGGATAGCCCGCTGCTGGGAATGAACTTCTCGGCGGATGTAATCTCCTTTAAGTGCAGACATGAATATGGTGGATGTGTAACAGATTTTCGAGGATTGTACCGGGGCGTGTAGCCTTTGTGATGTGATGTTAGTCTGTGCGGGTCTGCTGTGGCAAGCATTGTAGAGGGGCGAACAGGGTGTGATACATCAGACCCGTACAGCCATTTTGCTCACATCAACATGGATTTTTATGACATTTGGAGAGGAGACGATTCATGTCCAGTTATGACGCGGCGGGGAACTTGCTGGTCAATATTGCTGCTGGAGGAGGTGGCGGAGGCGGTGGTGGTTCCAATGCCTCGGTTGGAGCCAATGGGAGTGCGCTTCCAACGTCCTCGACGCTGATCGGGGCGTCCGATGGGACCAATGAGCAGCCGCTGCAGGTGGAATCGGCCACAAATAAGAACTTGCGCACCAGTCTTTACCAAGGCACAAATGAAGCTACCATAGCGCAATTCCACAACGCCGATAACCAGAACCCGGGTGGCACGGCATATGGCTTGCTTACTGGAGGCGTGGCGCAGTTGTTAAATGCAGTTGGCAATTTGGACAGGCAACGTAGCGCGTATGCCGATGGTATGCCTACGACGGGGATCGAGGGCGCGGGCGAGATGCTATGGAATGGCGCAGCGTTTGACCGAGCGCGCTCGGTGCTCGTGGGCGATGGTGTCTCGGGTACCGGTATTGGCGCCGATGGCATCATGCTCTACAATGGCACGACCTACGACCGATTACGCGATAGCCTCGTGTCAGGCGCCGCAGATGTGGCAATCAAGAATACACCGAGTGTTCTTTTGCCCGATGGGTCTACAAGCGGGACGGTGCAGAACGATGGTGATGTCGTGTCAATCACCCTGCCAGGTGGACAAGCGACCGCACTCGTACAAATCACAGGCACCTTTGTGGGCACCCTCTTATTCGAGGCCACACCCGATGGGGCGAACTGGTACGGCGTCTATGGCAACCAAATTAACTCAACGGTTGCACTCAGCACGACAGGCACCGGCCTATGGCGCGTTCCCGTCGCTGGCTTCACCAACTTCCGAGTGCGCTTACATCCAGTGACTTCTGGCAGTGCTTCAATCCTGTTGCGCTTGTCAAGCGGCGTACAGAGCGTGTTCGTGAATAATGCAAGTGCATTAGGACAGGCGAATATGCTCAACTCAGCGCCGGTCGTGATCGCGTCAGATCAGACACCGCTCCCGATGAACCTGAAGCAGGTCAATGGCAATCCCCTGTCATTGAGCAATCCTGAGATATTCGAGACGTTCATACAGAACGCGATTCGAAATGGTCAGGGCTACAACGGGACGAGTGGGACGGTGAACGTGGCTGGGGCGGTCAACTCGGTGCAGTTCTCTCTGTTCAATCCGGGCACGAAGAACATTATCATCTATAGCGCGAAGGCTTTTATCAATCAATCTGCCTACATTCTATGGAAGTTGATAACGACTGATCCCGCTTTGACTGCCGGACAGATTGTGAACAACAAACTTGGCGGAGCAGCGGCCACGGCGACGTGCACCTACTCTAACGCAGCGCAGACGGTGAGTGGCACGAACTACGATAGCATTGGCACAGCGGCCTACACGAACAACGAGCTGTTCACAAATGGCTCCTACCTGTTCTTACCGGCAGGATCAGCGAACGGCTTAACCTCGTTCATTAATGTTTCGTCAGCAGGTTCGATGGGCTGGACCGTGAAGTGGATTGAGTTTTAGTATGACTACTCTTTACTCATTCATCCAACGACTCTTCGAGTCTAGCTACTGTTTCCGTATTCCGCAGCCCAACGAACAGAGTTCTACCTCCGGTCAGGGCTGCGGAGCGGAGGCTCAGGATGAATGCAATGAATAATGCAATCCAAATAGAAAACGCTTTGCAAGGGTCAACGGGCTGGAAGTTTACGCAGATGGCGACTGTACAGTTGCAAGCCTATGCGGATAAGACCAGTCTGGATCCAGGCCAGTCCATCAAGTTCTTTGTCTCGACGCAGAGTGCTGGAACGGGCTATACCATCTCCATCTACCGGATTGGCTGGTATGGTGGCGCTGGTGGACGATTGGTTGCAAGTATTCCAGGACAAACCGGCGTTGCGCAGGGGTACTATGATGGGACTGCAATCCAGAATAGCAGCACGACGATCTATGATAGCACGACGCATTTGCTCGACGCGGGATGGGCGAGTTCCTATACCTGGACGGTTCCGGCAGGGAGCTGTACCGGTGTGTATGTCGCCGTCTTCCAAGATGTGAACGGCTATCAGACCTCCGTCAACTTCGTAGTGCGCGGCACTGGCGTCGAGGATTATGTGGTTATCCGAGGCTATACCACGGACGCGGCATATAACCAGTGGGGTGCGTGGTCTCTCTACACAACCACCAAAGCGTATAAGGTGAGCTTCAATCGGCCTTATTGGGGCAATGCAGGAGCGACGAACCTGTATACGTTTGATATCCAGGCCATCCATTGGCTTGAGTCGCAAGGGTACAATCTCGGGTACTTGAGCTGCATCGACCTGCATACGACGCCTCGTGTGCTGCAAGGACATAAGGCGTACCTCTCGCTTGGCCATGATGAGTATTGGACAAAGGAGATGCGTGCCGAGGTCGAAACTGCTAGAGATAGTGGCATAGGTCTGGGCTTCTTTGGGGCCGATGCTTGCTACTGGCAGTGTCGCCTAGAGAGCGATGGGGCTGGCAACCCGAATAGGACGGTGACGTGCTATAAGGTTGCGACCTCTAATGGGCCAGCTTTGAGCACGGACCCGATGTACGGTGTTGATAACACAAGGGTTACAGCGCTGTGGCGTGATCCTGTGTTGGCAAGACCGGAGAACGCTCTGATGGGCATTATGTTTTCCGATAACGTGGCGAGTACGGACAACAATGGTCCGTGGACGGTGGATGCGAATCCGGCCCCGCGCTACCTTGCTAACACTGGTCTGGTTCCAGGTCAAAGCTATGGGGCTGATCTGGTGGGCTATGAGTGGGACAACAGGTCATTTGCAGGTGGACCGGGCAACCTGCGGGTGATTGGCACGTCTGCTATGACGGGCGTCAATGGTGCAGGATACGGTAATACGGCCTACTACTATGCCAATTCGGGCGCATTCGTCTTCGCCGTTGGGTCGCTGTGCTTTATGTGGGCGATGGAGTCCTACCGGCTCTATCCACGAGGCAATCCACAAGCCATACCCGGGATACAAACATTGATGGCCAATGTCATGGCCGACCTCGTGAAGGCGCGAACCACTCCTCAACTGGCCTACACGCAATTTGGGGTGGGCCATGTGTGAAGCGCCGGTCAGGGGTAAATCGTTGACCATGAGAAAATAGCCAACGCATTGGCCGGACGCGGACGCCGTGAACGTGGTCCTTACGAGTTTTAAGAATATGAATATTGAAGAGAAGAAAGGAAGAATTTTATGTTAGACATGCTTGAACTGACTTATGGTCGCTATAATGGTGGGCAGACTGCTCCTATTGGCAGTTACCTTAACCCGCGCACACTTGCCATTGTGCAGTTGTCCAGTGATGGCACACTTCCGCTGGACGGGACCTTTTGCCGCGTTGACCCCAGCGCGACGCAGACCTTTGCGAATATCGCGACCAACCTTAACACGCTTTTGGGCACAAGCTTTACCGCGGCAAGTTTCCATGCGCAAGGCGGTGGAGACATCGTTTCCAATCCTGGCTCCGCCAGCAATGATGCGTAGGGACCTAGTACCGTTCGGTTTCCTCACTATTGGAGGCTCCAATGCAGATTAAGCGTGGTCTGTTGCAATCGTTTGATCCGAGCACCTATACTGCATCGGTTCTGCTGTTTGAGGCGACCTCATTCGCGCTCGCAGGTGTGCCAGTTGCCAATCATATTGATGGCACCTCGGCCCCTGCGGGGGCATTGTGCGCGGTTTTGTTCTTTGACGAGCACAACCCGCAGGACGCGGTGATCATCGCGACCTTTGCGACAACTCCGACGCCGCCCCCGGGTCGCGTGACGCTGGTTACGGGCTACCAGCAAATTCATAATGTTACACTGGCGGCGGGCGCTACCCAGACGTTTTCGCTGACGGGTGTTTCGAGCGGCATTCCAAGTGGGGCACTTGGTGTGTTGTATAAAGCGTTCTTCACCAGCCCAACAGTAGGCGCATATATTGGACTCGCGCCGCATGGTGCAAGCGATAGTACGGCGTACGCCAGTATTGGCAATCTAGCCATCGCGAATGGCTATCTCGATGGCATGGGCATTGTGCAAGTCGACCCAACGGGTGCGCTCGATATCAAAGCCAATGCTGGCGCATGCACGGTTACGCTCTACACGTATGGCTACATCCTATAAGGAGGAGAGATTATGCTGCTCTCGGATATCGAAGCGGCGGTTAGACAGGACTTGTTTGATCCTCTCGGTGGGGCTACTCAACGCTGGGCGACCTCCGACGTTGATCGCGCCATAGATAAGGCTCTCGACCGGTATTCGGCCTACTATCCAAACATCGTTTATACCGATATGGCGACACAACCCTACCAGCGTACCTATCCCTATCCAGCGCCGTGGAATGCTGGGTATCCTGTATGGTGGCTCGAACGCATTTTGTATCCCTTGCAGGCTTATGGTTCGCAGTTCTCGCCACCCACGGCGGGTATGCAGGCGGTGCCGGGAGTGGGTACGGGTCTTGGGATTGGGAGCTATGGGTATGCTGTGACCTTCCTGTCACCGGCAGGTGAGACTCCAGCGTCTCCGCTTGTGACTGCAACGACAAGCAGTGGCAACCAGAGCGTGAATTTGTCCGGAGTTCCGCTGGGTCCCGCGACAACGCCCGTTCCCAACAGCGTCACAAACACGATTGTGGGACGCAACCTTTATCGCACCCTCGTTGGCGGTTCGGCACTCTACCTGCTCGCCACCTTGCAGAATAACACGACGACGGTCTACAGCGACAACACGCCCGATGCCTCGCTGGTTGGCAGACCACAAGCGCCTACCGTCAACACTTCAGGTGTGATGCTCTGGCCACCGCGTGAATGCAACTTCGCGGAGTACTCGAACTTGTTCGATAGCACGACCGCATTAGGAGCAGGCGGCAATCTTGGCGCACAGGGAGCGATTGGTGTTGGTACCGGTCCGACAGGGACACAGGCACCCAGTTTCACGTTGAAGTTGTCGAGTGCGGAACTGCCAAAAGATAGTAGTTCGGCAATGCGCATCTTCTACGCAACTAAACACCAGTTAGACAACAACGGCTCGACCCTGCCGGAGATACATCGAGACATCATCGTGCTTGGCGCCACAGCGTATGCAATGGAGGCGTATCAAGTGCCGACCAACGATAACTTTGATTTCCAGGATGGCGCGATGCACGACCGTGTCGACGATACAAAAATTCCCCTTGCATGGCTTGCCGCAACACAGGCCAAGATGTCGCAATTTCAGGCTCGGTTGCAGGAGATCAAACAACAGCGGGACTTCGCCTATGGTGCACGCGCACATTGGGGAGATGTTCCGGTGCGATGGTCACGATTGTAGAGGTCGGCGGGTGATGCGGAACGAGAGCGTAATACATTATAGCCCCTACAGCGTTTCGTAACATGGCTATTGTACTCATTTTCATTAGCATTTCTTCCTGTGGCACATGCCATCTCGTCTATGGTAGCCTACCAAGCCGTTGCCCAAATTTATTCCAGAAGGAGCTATAGTATGGAACCACTCTCCCTTATCAATCTCGTCATTACGCTGTGTTTGACGGTTGGCGCGGTTGCGGCCTATCGTCATGGTTTTACGCGTACGGCAAACGAGGTGCAGGAACGTGTCATTCACGCCCTGCAAAGCGAGATACAAACGCTACACGATAGAATTGGCGCACTCGAAAAAGAAAACTCCCGTCTGGGCTATACATTGACCACCATGTGCCAAGCACTCAAGCAGCGCGGCATACACGTTACGATTGATGGTGACATCGTAAGCATCCAGGATCATTCGGGCACAAGCTATACCTACAATACTCGCGCTTCGCGTATGCAAGAGGAACAGGCATAAGATGGGGCAAACATCATGCAAATAGGCATTGACTGCGAGCTGATACTGGATGGCACAGGCTACTTTGTTAAACCGGGCACATATGTTATGAAGCAGCCACGTGTGCGCAAATCGACGTTGCGAGCTGATGGTGGCACATCTTATGTAGACCTTGGACCGGGGAAGCGAACGTGGAGCATGACACTGTTGTGCAAGAACGACACCTTGCGCTACGATGGTACGTCTACAGGCACGACGGGCCAACAATCCCGTGATGCACTGCGCTCCTCTTACCTTAACTCAGTGGGGACGACGGTTCTGTTTATTGAGCCGATCAGTGGGACTGGCATTGCCGTTCACATAGACGCATATACCGAAAAAGTTCTTGACCTGCATACGCAGCAGGTAGCGCTTTCGCTTGGCACAGCAAGCGGTCTATCTTACGAAGTAACCGTCGAACTGGTTGAGGCATAAATATATAGAGCAACTTTCCTAGTACATTTATGCCGTTTGCTTGACGCACTTCATAGGGACATGTACATTTGTCTATGTGGAGGAAGGGAGCATCCAGGAACTGATGCTCTCGTGAAAAACACTGAGCCATCCCCTGGTTCAAAAGTAGGTATATGTGAGCGCACAAGAAGACGTAGAAAAACGGTTGTCGAAAGTGCAGAGAGTCTGTGCATTGCTCTGCACACTTTTGCTATTCGCTTTTGTGTCTGTAGTGCTCTTCGTGGTGCCACGAGTGTACGCTCAGAATGTGGCACAAACCGCGAATTGTGTGACAAATACGCCGGTGGTACCAACTAGCACTACGGCGCCAACGAACACGCCAACCAATACACCTACACCGACTAATACGCCAATGGTAGTTACGCCTACGCCAACGACCGCGCTCCCAACGCCTACGCCAACTCTTGCACCACCTACACCGACACCAACTACCGCTCCTCCAACACCAACACCGACTCTTGCACCACCCACGCCTACGCCAACGACCGCACTCCCAACGCCGACACCAACTCTCGTGCCGCCCACACCTACGCCAACGACTCCTGTTGGAACGACACCGACAACGATGTCGCTGGTAAACGTGTCCAATATACGTGTGCTACGTTGGAGCTTATCTGCCCTTGCCCCTTGCGGAGATACGCCTACAACGGGTATGCAGGCAACGGCAACACAAGTTGCTGGTGGTATTCCTGGCGGCAACGCGACCCAGCCACCAATTCTAAAAATGACTGGCACTCCGAGCAAATCTGGTGGCGTACAGCCAACGCCAACAAGTACTTCATCATCGTCTGCGACCATAAACACGCCACTTGGCAGCATACCAGCAGTCCAGAACGTGAACAAAGTGCTCCTGCCAACTATACCAGAGATTGGTATAGGCACATCCATCATTGGTGCCACTGCACTTGGCGGCTGGTATGTGTGGCGACGGAGACAGGCGGGTGTGCTGCTAGCAGGTCAGGTAGCAGTACAAGACGCACAATTTAACGCACCTTTAGCCTACGCGCAAACCCCTATGACGCAAGGCGGCGTGATGCAGGAGAGTGGGCCGAGCTACCAGATATCTCATACCGGCATTCAGGATATGCTGCCGGAAACGCCGCCACCACAACAGGCCGTGCCAGTGGGCATGGATATGTCGCTTGAGGCGATCATGCGACAGGCACAAATGGGCTTGTTTGCTCTGCCCGGGAAAGAAGAATATTCGTGAAGAGAGTGTGACTGAAGTTGAGAACGTTCAAGCCGGGGCTTGAACGTTCTCAACTTCAGTCACACTCTCTTCAAGGACGACCTTTAATCCATACTTCGCACGGAGTGTTACAAGTGGTTGCAGTTGAACGTGAAAGCCGGGAGCCAGTCGGGGCGTAAAGTGCTGTAGGATGGTGGCAAGCAGCAGTTTGGCCTCCAATTGCGCGAAGGGCATACCGATACAGATACGTGGACCACCCCCAAAGGGGAAGTATGACCACTGGGGTACCTTCTTGATTTCAGCCGGGTCCCAGCGCTCGGGTCGAAATGCCTGTGGATCGCCCCATAATTCTGGCATATGGTGCAGGACCCACTGGCTCAGGCCGAAGAGCGTACCGGCTGGAAAGTGATAGCCACCCAAATCGAAATCCTCTATCGCCCTGCGCCCCATCATCCACACCGGTGGGTAGAGGCGCATAGCCTCGCTTATGACCCAATCGGTGTAGGGGAGATTTGGGATGTCCGCAACGGTTGGCGCACGACCTGCGAGTACGGTCTGTAGTTCCGCTAGGAGCTTTTTGCACACGTCAGGATTTTGTGACAGGTGGTAAAAGGTCCAGGTGAGCGCGTTCGCCGTCGTCTCATGTCCCGCGGCCATCAGCGTCATGACGTTATCGCGCACCTGTATGTCGCTCAGACCTGCCTCGCCATCCTGCGCCGTAAGCAGCATCGAGAGCACATCACCGGTATCGCCCCCCTCCGCTCGCCGTTCGCGAATTAAGCTGTAGATCAGCGCGTCGATATTACGCCGCGCTCCCATGCGTTTGCCATAGCGTGTGAAGGGAGCATCGAGGTAGATATTGAGGACGCGTGCCAACGTGTTGCGCCGGTTCTCGATCATCTCTGAAAAGTTGTGCCCAAGGTCGGCGACCTGACTGGCGAGTTCCATATTGAAGAGGCTTTTGGCCACAATACGCAGGGTCAGCGTTTGCATAGCACGTGCGATATCGATTTCCTGGCCTGCATGCCACTCCGCAAGCATCTCCTGTGTGAAGCGTACCATATCGTCGGCGTAGTTCTCGACGCGCTTCTTATGGAACGCGGGCTGCACCAGTCGACGTTGTTGACGATGGGCCTCGCCCTCGATGGTCAGTAGTCCCTCGCCCAGCACCTCGGACAGATCGCCTCCCCCGCTCTGCAAGGTATAGAAGTTGCGCGCATTCTCGGTGAGCAGGTAGCGCACATATTCCGGTTTGAACAGCAAGACGAGTTTGCGATTGCCCATTGAGATGGTTGCCATATCGCCATAGGTATCGTGCATACGCTGCACGAAGGTCAGTTGATCGCGACCAAATTCCAGCAGGTTGCCGAATACGGGTAGTGGTTTTGGTCCTGGTGGAAGGGTTGCTTTCCGTTGTAGTGAAGTTGCCATGTTGTATGTTGTGCTTTCGGTGAATGATTGTCTTTTCTATAATTGTAGCATAACAAACATTTTTGTAATGATCGATATGTATGTCGTAAAAATAACTTCAAGCTTGAAACGTTTGTAGGGGATCTGAATTCCGTCACAGGGTGAGCGCATCACAAAGCTTAGAGAATTGTCCAAACATTGCATCTATCCTTTGAACTGGTCGACGATGTGCTCACAGGGCGTGATAGAACACAGGCCCCTACACCTAATTTACTCCGTTAGCATGATTAGCAAACTCTACATTGATTCGTCGTCCCAGCCGCGCAGTAAGGCATCCAATAGGGCTTGTTCGCCGGGAGTTGTGGCGGCATGGGCGTGTTGTTGGCGCAGTTGGAGTAGGCGGAGCATAAGCATGAGGTGACGGGTGATGGCTTGTTCGCGTTCTCCGGGTTTCAGCTCTGTAAGGTCGTTGGCATTCATCAGGAGGATGACGCGCTGTTCGAGGGCGTCGAGCCATTTGTGGGTGCGTTGCAGCACGTCGTGTTGGCATTCTTTTTCGTCCATTGGCATTTGTGACATGGGGTTGAGCCTTTCTAGTGGTGTTTGTGGTTAACGTAGGCGTCGCAGGGAGATGCGTAGATGTGTGCCCCCGGGCAGGATACCTGCGGGGACGATTTCGGCGATTTCGTATTTTGGGGCAGGGGTTACACCGCCTTGACTAGCGACCGTTGTATCGGCAATGTAGACCGCACCGGTAAAGTTTGTGGTAAGTGGGGCAATCATGAGCATGTCGGCGTTACGGGGTTCGACTTGTCCATTGAGGTCGTAGACTTGCGGGTCCACAACGTGCATTGGACGCATGATGACCTGTATGGCTGTATAGGTATAGCTACCACTAGTGAGCGTAACAAGGACAACGGTGCGCTGGCGTCCAGTAAATGTTCTGGTCACGGCTTGCAGCAGGTGTTGTGCTTTGCGGGCATCGAGCGGCATACTACACCTCGCCCTGTTTGCGGATGCGCGCTTGTTCCTCATGTACGTCAAGCTCCTCACCCGCGAACTGGAAGAGCAGGCGCATGGCGGTCTCATCGCTTACCCACCCCTCCTGTTTGGCGGTGGTCAGGGCCGAGACCAGCATTTGGGTCGCGCTCGCCAGCGTTTGCGCATCGGCAACGTCAATTTCGGGAAAGAGGATGTCGTAGCTTGTGTCGATATCTGCCGCGAGCACTCTGGCTTTACGCGCCTCTAGGAGTACGCGATCCAACAACGTGCGTAGGAGTGCGCGCATGACATGCTGTCTACGTGCGAACTTCAGAAATGTTGGAAGGCCCATCTCAGAGGCCGTGGCCCTGTTCCCATTCGCGCCATCGCTAAGAAAATGTTCTGGAAGTTGCGCGCCGACTGCCAGCATCAATTTTAAGGCTCGACCGTCTTCGGCGGCCTCGTTCGCGTTAATTTCGGGTTTGACCGCAGTCCATGTTTCAGACTCATTGTGTATGATTACGCTGCCGGGTTCGGGAGGATAGCTGTATTCCATTTTCTTGCGGTCAATGGATTTCTTGTCCGCCCCTTGCAGACGAACGTCCCAAAGGAATGCACCCTTATATTTATTGATGCGAACACGATCGGTGAGCCAGTCTTTGTAACGTCGCAGCCACGGCAGCAGGGTAGCCAGATCACTCCTGCCACGTTTGGCATTCGAGACCTTGTTGATGCAGAACTGCACGACCTCCGTACCCGCCTGCAACCATTCGCCCTCGAAGTTCGGCGCATCGTGTAGGGTTACAGGCGCAGGAACGCCAGGACTGATTGAGGTCGATCCAACTGGACGCTTATGGAAGCGCAATAGGGTCTCGATATCTTCTGGGTCGGTCTCTATTTCGTCGATAAGCGAGGGATCGATCTGGCGAACCTTAACCTTACCATTCATGCGATTGATGTAAAAACGCACAAATTGCTCACCGTACAGGGAGAGTTCGGTGCACAGGGAGTACACGCGCGTCTCCATGTGGTTATCGGGGTCGTTCCAGAAGTCCAGCAAAACGCGTTGCACTGTGGGGTCGTTCGCGGCAATTGTTAGGCCCTTGCCCAGCACAAAGCTCGTCGTGATCTCGATGATTGCGAACGCAAGCGGGTTAGCATTGTACGCCTCGTAGCACGCGTTATGAATTTCGAGATAGGTCGACGGAATCACGTCCTTGGCAAACACGTTGTCTGAGAGACGGCGCCAGTAGTAGTCCTCTTCGCTGCCCGAGGCCAGTCCCCAGTACTGGTCCTCCTGCGTGGGGCTAGTGGCGAAGACGGTTGGGTCAATCTGCTCCTGGATGTGTTGCTGGGGCGATTGAGTAGGCGGGGATTGCGATTGTGAAGGGGAGAGCCAACAAAGAAACGGGGGTAGTGGCATAGTGTGTGCTCCTCGTGAGGAATTGTGGGAATGGAGAGAAGAGGGACAATAAGAAGAGGTGTAGCCGTGGGAAGTGGCTACACCTCAAGTATACGGAGAAGCAAGCGGGCTGTCAAGAGTTAGAAAATGTACAGGACGTTTGCTCATGCTCTCGAAGATGACCTGACCAATGTTGCTTACAACGTGGCATGTCACGCAATTGCACAACGACCATATGTTCTGTCTGCCCATCAGCAAAGCTTCATTCAGCAGGAGCCTGATATTGCTCATCCAGGGCCAGTGAACTCCACTGAGGAAGTTCGCGCGATGTCATCACACGTCGTGGTAGCAGTAAAGGCAAGTTATCATCATGAATGCTTACCGTAGAAAGTCCCTCTGTTTATGGTTTATAAGCTCTTATACACTAACATACTACCGTATATACCTCCATCTCGCCCTTAGTTTCTGCAACAGGCGCAATAAATCTCTCGTATAGATGCTAACGGAGCATGTGTTATAGGACAACGACAGAGGAGGAACTCTATGAGCTTTCTTGCTGGCCTTTTTAATTCCGTCTTTACCTATCCTATTTTCAACGCACTTATGACGCTCTACCAGCTAGTTGGCGACTTTGGTCTAGCAATTATCCTACTCACCTGTATTATTTCGGTGCTACTCCTTCCTCTTACACTACGTCAATTGCGACAGGCAAAGGCTACACGAGCGTTACAACCTCGGTTAGCAGAAATTCGCAAGCAGCATCCGGATGATAGAGCTGCTCAGCTACAAGCAACACAGGATTTGTACAAAGAGTATGATATTCATCCAGCTTCTCCATTTCTTTCGCTACTTGTACAAGCTCCCGTTTACTCTGGTTTGTACTTTGCGTTAAGCACGGTGCTACATGCCCGGTCTGTCACTGCCATAAATGCCCTCATGTATCCATTTTTGTATCATTTCAGTAGCCTACCAAATATCAACTTGATGTGGTTTACTATTCTCAACTCGGCGTGGCATATTTCGCTGGGATATCCTGATCGAACACATCTGCTGCCACTGCTCACAGGTATACTGACATTTGTACAAATGCGCATGGCTCAGCCTATCTCGCTTACAGAAACAAGGGATGCAGCAATACAGCTTTCGCAGGGGATGCAGTTGATATTGCTGCTTGTGCCGGTAGCAATTACTATCTTCTTTGCATGGCAGTTTGCAGCTGGTCTAGCCCTCTATCGTCTGATATCGCTTGCCTTCAATGTCGTGCAGCAGTACTTTACGACAGGATGGGGTTCGCTATGGGTGTCGCCAGTTGCTGCTACGAATGGGGATACAATAGCATTACCGCAGGTACGAGCAACCAGTACAAAGGCCAGGAGGCATCGTAGTAGATCGACCCGTTTGCATAGGAAAAATACAAGGCGAGATAAATAAGACGAGCGATATCTCTTTGACTCAGCTTGCGGAACACTATACACAACAAATTGAGCAAGGAAGTTGGCAACGTACAGGTGGAAGTAGTGCCGAGCCAATGGCTTGGTACGCCTATGAGCTTCGTGACAAGGAAAACGAGCGTTGGCTAGGTGTGTTTACTCTGCTACCAGCACCTGGCATAGAGCGCAAATACTACTTACAAATGAACATCAATTGGGTTAACGAGCAAGCTTGATGCGCGAACAACCAAAGATTGCGGTGGAGAGCCTACGAGCCTGTTTACAGAACTCTTATGGGCTTTCTCCCGTTACAATTGAATTTCTCCCCATAGGCTTAGACTACCAAGCTGGCGTCTATCGCGTACTAAGCGAACAAGGTACGTTCTATTTTCTCAAAGTCACATCTAGGCCGCTCTATGAGCCGAGTTTCCTCATACCTCGCTACCTCAGGGATCAGGGGATTTCGTCAGTTGTAGCTCCTCTTCCCACAATGCATAATACCTTGTGGGCAAGCGTGGAGAAGTGGACTATCATTGTGTACCCGTTTCTCCATGGAGATGCAAGTTGGTTAGGTATGACAGACAAGCAATGGGAGGAAGTAGGAGCTATTTTCGGGCAAATTCATAGTGTTGCGCTACCAACCTATGGCTTTAGATCGCTACGAAAAGAGACCTTTGATTCGTCAGAGTACGCTCAATGGGTACAGAATTTTGAAGCTACACACTTAGAGGTCCGTGAAGTTGAAAGCACATCCAAGCGCACACTTCGTGCATTGTGGATGGCGCACCAGCCTACAATTCACATAGTTCTCACTTCTTTGGAAAAGCTATCAATGGAACTTCAAACGCGAAAGCTTCCCTATGTCATTTGTCATGCCGACTTGCATCCAGCCAATCTGCTACGTGACCCTTCTGGGCGTGTGTTTGTGATCGATTGGGACGAGGTGATGCTTGCGCCTAAAGAGCGCGATCTCCTGTTTATTAAGGAGTCTTCGAACGATAATCCATCACTCCCAGGTGCTCCAACATTTTTTCAGGGCTACGGACAGACAGAGATCGACTGGACCGTGCTCACCTATTTCCGCTATGAACGCGTTATACAGGACCTAATTGCTTGTGCTCAGGAAGTATTTTCTAGGGATGATTTGGGAGAGGGCACAAAGACGGATTCAGTCCAATTATTTCGATCGATCCTATCAGAAGGCGGCGAGATTGACATTGCGACTCAAGCCTCAACTCATTTGCCCTCGAACCTTGCTATTCCGACTCGGATGGTTGGAGGCATAGGGAAAGAGTTGGCTAAACGAGAAGAGGGCTAGGGATTGGTTACTCTTTACCATTAAGAAACCAGCTTATGTGTCTCCTCATCATTTAGGATATTGATGCACCATTGGAAATGCCCATCCGCTCCGTTCTCTGAAAGGTCTTCAATGTGGACAGGTGCACATCGTCAACGCGTTTGATGTAAAGACAACCGCTGCCGATGCACACACAGCTATTGGTATTTTCTCATTCTGATAAACATAAGACAAGGTGGCAATTTACAACTCCAGAACTCCCTCCAACGCCTCCACGAACTCGAATGCTGACTGATACCTTCGCGCTGGCTCAAGCTCGAGTGCACGTAGTACCACCTGCTCTAGCAATGGCGAGATGCTCTCGTTCAGGAAATGCGGCGGGATCAATT
>CAXTCR010000033.1:0-22800 GCA_964242555.1 uncultured Ktedonobacteraceae bacterium | reverse complement strand
CCTCCGACACATCTCCTTTAAGACTCACACCAACAAGGGCAGGTGCAGTTGTATCACGTGGCTCGACAAGATCGACATGCACGCCCGCAATATGTTTCAGTTGCTGCTCAAGCGTTTGGAGGTGCTCTTTTGTATCTGAAAGAAATTCGAGTGAGATTGTTTCCATAATGTTTTTCTCCTACAAATGTTGTAATGCTCCTATCTTACACGAAGCCCCTATCCGACGCAATATAAGAAAGATACAGAGTTAGGATAAGCACATTGTGTGGCTAGAAAATTCAATTACGTTGCAACGCTCGATAATGACAAAGACCTGATTATGCAAAAAAGCATCGAGTTTATCGAAGCACATAAATAACACACGACCTGCCTAATGAGCCGAAACCCTATTCAGCTTATTGGGCAGGTCGTGTGTTATTTATCGATTATTCGCCTTGCGATAGCGATGAATCAGCGTGTTGGTCGAGCTGTCGTGCGCCAGATTTGGCTCCTCGGCGTTTTGCAGTTCGGGAATGATGCGTTGAGCTAGCACTTTGCCAAGTTCGACACCCCACTGGTCAAACGAGTTGATGTGCCAGATAGTGCCCTGCGTGAAGACTTTATGCTCATACATTGCGATCAACTTGCCCAGCACTTCGGGTGTGAGTCGCTCGGCAAGGATACTGTTCGTGGGATGATTGCCCTCAAACGTGCGATGAGGCACCTGAGCTTGCGCTACTCCATCGGCGGCTACTTCTTGCTCAGTCTTGCCAAAAGCCAGCGCCTCGGTCTGCGCCAAGAAGTTTGCCATGAGCAGATCATGATGCGGCGGCAGATTGTTCAGCGAGTGCTCAAAGCTGATAAAGTCGCACGGAATGAGCTTTGTTCCCTGATGGATAAGCTGGTAGAAGGCGTGCTGTCCATTTGTACCCGGTTGTCCCCAGATGATGGGTCCAGTCTGATAGTTCACCTTTTTTCCGTCTAAGTCAACATGCTTGCCATCGCTCTCCATATCAAGCTGTTGGAGATAGGAACTGAGGTATTCAAGGTACTGGTCATAGGGCAATATTGCAACCGTCTCCGCCCCAAAGAAGTTGTTGTACCATATGCCAATTAAACCCAGCAAAACGGGCAGGTTGCGCTCAAACGGCGCGGTACGAAAATGCTCGTCCATCGCATGGAAGCCTGCCAGCATCTGACGGAATTGCTCCGGCCCAATCGCAACCATGAGTGAGAGTCCAATTGCAGAGTCATACGAGTAGCGGCCACCAACCCAATCGCTGAACTCAAACATGTTATTGGTGTCGATGCCAAACTTCGCCACCTCTTTTGGATTCGTCGAGACGGCTACAAAATGCTTGGCGACTGCATCGTCGCTTCCCAGAGCTTTCACACACCAGTCACGTGCCGAGCGCGCATTCGTGAGCGTCTCTAACGTGGTAAAGGTCTTCGATGAAACAATAAAGAGCGTTTCGGCAGGATCGAGATCGCGTGTTGCCTCGGCAAAGTCGGTCCCATCCACGTTCGATACAAAGCGTGCTGTGATGTTCCGGTCGCTGTAGTAACGCAACGCGGCATAGGCCATATGCGGGCCAAGGTCGGAGCCGCCGATACCGATGTTGATTATGTTACGGATAGGCTTGCCCGTATAGCCTTTCCACTCACCGCTGCGAATACTGTTCGAGAAAGCTTCCATCTTGTCGAGAACGGCGTGGACTCCGGGGACCACGTTCTCCCCGTCGACCATGATGACCTCGTCCTTTGGCGCACGTAATGCCACGTGCAGCACAGCACGGTTCTCGGTGACATTGATCTTGTCACCCCTGAACATCGCATCGATACGTTCCCGTAAGCCCGAGGCCTCAGCTAATGCCAGCAAAAGTTGTATTGTCTCATCGGTGATACGATTCTTCGAGTAGTCTAAATAGATACCCTCGGCCTCAAGTGCGAACCGTTCGCCACGCTGCGGGTCCTCGGCAAACAGTGTACGCAGGTGCATGTCGCGCACCTTCTGAAAGTGATCCTCCAACGCCTTCCACGTCGGACGTTGGGTCAAGGGTGTTGTATCAATCGCCATATGTGCAATGCTCCTTTATGCCTATTGTACCGTTTCTTCTGTTCGCCCATGTCGGACATCAACCATTCCAAGTGTATCACGCAACAAAGGACATTCTCGTTTAGAAATGCCTGGTTATCCCCTGATATCCTTCCGCTTCAGAAATACACCAATCGCCAAGCCGAAAAGCACAATCATTACGCCTAACGCTCCCCACATGAGTAACAAGTATTGTGTAGCATCTGTTTGTGTGTAGGTTGAGAAGAGCAAGCCATGATAGATATAGTTGTCACCATAAATCTTATCTCCCCCAATTTTATCGCAGCGATAAAATCTTGCAGTGCGGTAATAGCATCCCTACGTTTTGCGGCATAGGCTTTTCCCTGTGGGTCGTTTTTAAGAAAAACATTGACGCGTTGGCAATCGTTTGACACTGCTGGATTTGCGGTACTGGGAATGACTGGGAAGCCGGTGTTTGTGAGGATGGTAGCAGTTGTCGGACATTTTGTAATACTGGTGGGATTGAAGACACCTATTCCTACCTCATATTTCACCAGCAAAAGTAACAACAGGGCAACAATAGGAGTCTGTAACAGCAAGATAAGCAAATTGCCGGAATGATTCTTGAGCAGTTCAATATAACGCTGAGAGAGGAGCAGAAATTGCTTCCACTGATTGGGACGCTTCACCCTCTTCTGTTCCTTCGGAGAATGTGCTACCTTGCCATTCTTCGCCGCAATGTCTTTGATAGGTTCCCTCTTCCTGAATAAGTCGAGCATGATGACTGGAAACCTGCGGGTGATTTAGAACGACGGTATTAACGGCATACCCATTTCTGAAAGTGGCGTCACAATCGTACCCATCCACTGCCTTGCGTTTGTAAGCATTTGTCTCCTCTAACACGTCACGTCCCATACAGCGAACCCATCTAACGCGAGAGCGGCGACAGCAGACTCGATGTTCTCCCGAGTGACACTCGGAATAATGAGAATTGCACTTTCAGCCTTGAATCCATCGCTTCTGATCTCGTCTTCACACTCCTGGGCGAGGTGCACTGGGTCATAGACTGTTACCTTGAGAACACGATCTCCAACAATAATCGAGAAATCGCTAAACCATCCCTTGCTTTCGATAATTGGGGCTTCGTCATCGAAGTCGTCAGGAAACACAATCGTATAAGGGATTTCTTTTGAGCTAGTCATCTCATTCCTCTCTCTATTATCGAGACGCCTTCCGCGTATACTGGTAGGACTCCCTTAACTGGTGAAAAAGTGATCCCTTCTTTGCCTATCTTCCATAAGAAGTTGTCCTTTCTCTCAAGTAAGCCCCGAAAGAGAGTGTACCTACCTCCACAGCATTTGGCAAGCCCTTCTTTCCTATCTTCCCTCTCAACCTGTTTGTTGTTGAAAGCAAGCAAGGAGTAAGCCCTTAGAATGCTCAAGAGCCGGGTTTGTCAAACGACAGCACGGTCATCGGCTTGCAGCCTTATGCCTTAGAATAGCATTATGAACTTGCTTAACTGCTTTACCTCTGAGAGGTTCGTCCAAACCGCCGCAGCCGTAACGAGTTGCTCACAACTGTAATCGACGAAAGCGCCATCGCCGCAGCCGCGAAAATGGGCGCTTGCTCCTTCAAGAATGGAATGAGCGGCGAGAGTATCGCCAGTGGAATTAGGACGACGTTGTAGGCAAAGGCCCAGAAGAGATTCTGGCGAATGGTACGCATGGTCGCTTTTGAGAGAGACAGCGCTGTGACAATACTCTTAAGATTGCCCTTAACTAGCGTGATGTCCGACGCCTCCATCGCAATGTCAGTGCCCGTTCCCATCGCTATACCCGCGTCAGCCTGTACCAGTGCCGGTGCATCATTGATACCATCGCCAGCAAACGCAACCACTAGCCCCTGCTCCTGTAACCGTT
Source organism: uncultured Ktedonobacteraceae bacterium (assembly GCA_964242555.1). Taxonomy (GTDB): domain Bacteria; phylum Chloroflexota; class Ktedonobacteria; order Ktedonobacterales; family Ktedonobacteraceae; genus JBBQVS01. Next base: position 18,846 of record CAXTCR010000033.1, on the reverse strand, counting down.
TAACCTGATTCGCCTTGTCTTCTGGCAACACTTCTGCAAGTACACACTCTGGCGCGATACCCACCTGTTGCGCGATAGCTTGAGCGGTCCTGCGGTTATCCCCCGTAATCATCCACACACGTACTCCCTGAGTTTGTAGCCGCTGAATCGCTTCTCGCGACCCTACCTTCACAGTATCAGCAACCGCAATAGCTCCAACCAGACTTCCATTAATCGCGACGGGCATCGCCGTCTTGCCTTGCTCCTCCAGAAGCGTCAGTTGTGGCTCTAAAGCGGAAGTATTGATAGCGTGTTGCTGTAAGAGCATTCTTGTTCCTATCAGGAGATGATGCCCTTCTACGACCGCCTCCAAACCTCGACCGGCATGAGCTGTGAGGTGCTCAGGATACATGGTCAACGTTAGCCCACGCGCTCTCGCTCCCCCAACAATCGCCGCTGCAAGCGGATGTTCAGAACCTTGCTCCGCCTCAGCCGCGAGACGTAACATTTGGTCGGCATTGTTGTCGTCAAGCGCAAATACGTCGGTCAATTCCGGCTTGCCATTGGTGATCGTTCCTGTTTTGTCAAGCAGTACCGCTCGCACGGCCTGGATACGCTCTAAACTCTCACCGCCCTTGATCAATATGCCCTGCTCCGCCCCCTTGCCAGTACCAACCATAATCGCCGTTGGTGTAGCAAGACCAAGCGCACAGGGACATGCCACAACAAGCACCGCAACCGCTGCGACAATTGCGATAATCCATGGATTGTTCGCGGCACTCCCCATCATACCGGTAGCATGCACTCCAATACCAAACATATTGCCTAGCATAGCCCACACAATAAATGTCAGCGATGCTATCACCAGAACGGTCGGCACAAAGATACCGGAAATGGTATCGGCAAGGCGCTGAATAGGAGCTTTCGAGCCTTGCGCCTGCTCCACCATGCGCACAATACTTGCCAGTACGGTTTCAGCCCCCACCTTTGTCGCTCGCATCGTGAGTAGTCCATTTTGGTTGACCGTCGCGCCAATTACTGCCTCACCCTCACCCTTGTCAACAGGAATGCTCTCGCCCGTAATCATCGACTCGTCAACCGATGAGCGCCCATTCAGGACAACACCATCCACCGGAATCTTCTCACCCGGACGCACGATCAGGACATCCCCCACCCCCACCTGCTCAATGGGCAGGTCGATCTCCTGGCCCGCCCGTAACACGTGAGCAGTTGTGGCTCGTAAGTCCATCAGTTTCCTGATCGCCTCGTTGGTCTGCCCCTTGGCACGTGCCTCCAAGTATTTTCCTAAAAAGATCAGTGTCACGATTAAGGCCGTGGTATCGTAAAAGGTAACATTCCCAACCACGTTGGGGAAGAAGGTTGCCACCACGCTCAACCCATACGCCGCCGTTGAACCAAGTGAGACTAGCGTATCCATATTCGCGCTTGTATGACGCAGCGAGTTAATTGCCCCCCTATGAAATTCCCAGCCCACTATCGCCCATACGGGAGTTGTCAGAATGAGCAAGAGCACATTTTCCCCGGGAAAGCTATTCATAAAGAACATGCTGAGCAATACAATCGGAAGAGAGAGAACGATGCCAAGGACAAGGAGGTTACGCTTGCGCACAATTTCCTCGGCTTTACGCTGGTTACGCTCATCCTCTTGCTGTGTGTTCAACGCTATAACAGGGGTAACAGAAGTAGCACTACTAGCTATAATAGGGACCTGTCGCGTAGGTTGCTCTATGGGAATAGCCTTGTACCCAACCGCCTCAACCTTTTGTACCATCGGCTCGATTCCGGTTAATGCCTGATCATATGTCACCGTCGCCTTCTCGGTCGCAAGGTTGACCCGAGCGTCAAGCACCCCTGGCACTTTTTTGAGTCCCTTTTCAACACGCATTGAACAAGCTGCACAGGTCATGCCCTCGATAGCGAACGTCGCTTGACTGTCAGTATGTTGAACAATAGGATCGTGTGATAATGTTGTATGATCTGCCTCTATGGTCATGAGTCATCCCTTTTTCTTTTGAGTGTTACAACCCATACCCCCCGCCTATGGGTATATGTGTAGTATACAACATTGTATCACAGAAGTCTATAAAACATTGGTATTTCCTAACTTTATAAAACTTGTCTTTATAGTTGTACTGTGCTATAGTAAAGTAATACCCCTACCCAATGGGTCTTAAGAAGGAGAATGCAGGATGCATGCAGACAAACAAGAGGTCCTCAAACGAATGAACTACATCGAGGGGCACCTCGGTGGTATACGCAAGATGATTGAAGAAGATAAGTATTGTGTGGATATCTTGCGCCAAACTTATGCCGTCCGTAAGGCTATAGAGAAGTTAGAGGGCTTGTTGGTCGAGAGCCACCTGCATACCTGTGTGCCTGAGGGGATTGCCGAAGGGCGAGGCGATGCAGTGATCGAAGAACTGGTACAACTCTATAAACTAGCGGGCAACCGGTAAGTCAGTAAGTGAAGAAAGAGGATAATTACTATGGCAAACGTTCAAGAACTTACACTCTCTATCCCTGATGTCAGTTGTGAGCATTGCGTAAAAACTATTAATGGCGCATTAGGCTCCCTGCAAGGAGTGGAAGCTGTCTCAACCGATATCCCCACAAAAAGCGTTTCTCTGCGCTACGATCCAAGCAAGGTGTCAATGAAGCAGATCGAAACAACGCTCGATGACGCAGGTTACACAATAGCCCAGTAAATAAAAAGGTATAGAGGAGACCCTTGCGGTCTCCTTGCTATTTTCTCTGAAAATGAACCTTTGAGGATTGCATATTCGTGCTATAAACATAATAGGTATAATAAGCAACTTTTAGAAAGGTTTGGCATACAATTGGCTAATAATGATCTTACCTCCAATGGAAATCCTACCGGCGTCTACCTACGTGCGGGTATACTCGGCTTTGTCGCGGGACTACGTTCTATGACACCGTTGGCACTCTTGAACTGGACAAGTCGCATCGGCGTCGATGCAGAGTCGGCCCTTGAGCAGTTCCTGGACGCTCCAGCAAGTCGCGTCATTGCGAGTACACTTGCCCTTGGCGAACTAGTGGGCGACAAACTCCCCTTCGCGCCGAGCCGCGTCTCTGCTGGTCCCCTTCTTGGGCGTATCGCAATTGGTGGACTCGCGGGTGCAGCACTCTGCCAGCGCAATCGTGTCTCACCTATCATCGGCATAGCGATAGGTGCTACAGCCGCCAGTATTGGTAGTGCCGCGGGCCACTATGGTCGCAAATCGCTTGACAAAATCAAGTTTGTCCCCGATTTCGTCTGGGCTAGTGCCGAAGATACGCTCGCTCTCGGCCTCGGCTACCTTGCCACCAGAAACCAAAACGATTAAGGTATACTATAAGGACTAGGGCACCCGCAAGGCTTCCTTGCATCTTGCTTGAGCAAAGCTAGAAGCGAATGCTTCGCTGGCAAGATGAGTCAGCAGTAGAATGCCCCTCCCATAACGATGCATCGTGTATGGGAGGGGCATTCCCCTTGCGGATGCCCTGGATACGACTTGGATTAGACGAAGGATGTATTGTGGACTCCATCGACCAGGAAACTCCCAGCAATAACACTGAACGGTCAACGTCATCAAAACCTGTAGAAACAACAAAACCTATAATTCCGCACGATCCCTATCTTGCATTGCGTATCCTAGACTTTCGACGCCTCCTGATTGGCTCATTTCTCGCCTCATTTGGCCAGCAAATGGTGACGATTGCACTTGGCTGGGAATTGTATGATCGTACAGGCTCAGCTCTGATCCTGGGCTTTGTTGGATTGGTACAAATTATTCCTATTTTCCTCCTGTCGCTTCCTGCCGGACACATCGCCGATCGCTTTAATCGCAAACGCATCGTGATACTGACGCTGGTTGCCTTTGCGCTGGCCTCCCTCGGCTTGACAATTCTATCTTATCTACACGGCCCGCTACTACTGATCTTCGGTTGCCTGTTTCTTATTGGCTGTGCCGGTGCCTTCAACAGCCCGGCAAACGCAACCTTGATTACACAGTTTGTACCCGAAGATGCGTATACAAGTGCCGCGACCTGGGAAAGTAGTTCGTGGCAGCTCGCATCCGTGCTAGGTCCCGCAACAAGCGGCATGCTTATCGCGCTCCTACACAGCGCAACGCTTGTCTATGCACTCTACGCCGTCGCGACAATTATATACGCATTCCTCTTGTTGCCCATGCGCGGCGTTCCCCAGCAGATTGTATCCAGCACAAATACGACGCTCGGCTCACTGCTGGAGGGACTGAAGTTTCTCTGGAGCACAAAAACCATCTTGGCTTCGATCACACTCGATATGTTCGCGGTCTTGTTTGGCGGTGCGACAACACTGCTCCCAATCTTCGCGAAGGACATTCTCCACGTTGGCCCAGTGGGTCTGGGACTACTACGCACCGCCCCATCTATTGGTGCACTATGTATTACCTTCGTTATCGCACATATACCACCTTTTAAGAAAGCTGGACAAACCTTACTATGGGCAGTGGTTGGTTTTGGACTTGCCACTATTGTCTTCGGCCTCTCACACAACTTCTGGCTCTCGCTGGCCATGCTCTTCCTGCTAGGTGGGCTTGATAACATCAGCGTCGTTATTCGCAGTACGCTCCTCTTGACACGTACCCCAAACGCCATGCTTGGACGCATCTCCGCCGTCAATTCACTCTTTATCGGCGCCTCAAACGAACTAGGTGGCTTCGAGTCTGGCCTCACTGCTCAAGTATTTGGCCCACTGCTTTCAGTGGTAGGCGGCGGCATAGGCACAATTGTTGTGGTGATTTTGGTTGCGCTGCTGTGGCCAGAAATGAGACGGCTCGGCACAATGGAGATAGAAAAATCGGTGCCAAGCCTCATTGAGGAGTAAGTAACGAAGCAACTGTACCACAGATATGCCGGGCAATCGCCTGACCATCGTCAAGCGAGGATTGCTCTTGAGTATAGACGGAAATAATGTATGTTTCCTTACTCGTGGTGACAATACCTGAACTGTTCATGGCCCAGAGGTTGTCAGGTCCCGTCACCCATCCGTCCTTCATTGCAACCGTCGCCCCCAGAGGCGCAGTATCGCCAATACCCGCCTGCTGGTCCGCCTCGATATTTTCCATGAAATTTAGTGCCAGTACGCGATGTTCCTCGTTTAAAATCTTTCCCTGATACAACATCGTGAGCATATCGACCATCGTCTGGGGTGTAATCAAACTGTAGCCCCAGGAATCGTCGTCTGGACTAAGACCAGCTACCCCTATTTTTTGCATGTAACCTGCGATACCACTTGCGCCTCCAACGGCTTCGAAAAGCGTGGAGGCAGAGTCGTTGTTGGAGTTCTCAATCATTGTTGTAAGCAAGTTCATCTCATCATCGTCTGGCTCACGCCCCTGTTGCTCAACGCTGTCCAGAAAGGTCAACATGATGGGCACCTTCATAGAACTTGCAACGATAAATTGAGTTGAGCTGTTATAGGTGTAGTATGTCGAATGCGTTACGTCATAAAGGACAACGCCAACGCTTGGACCAATATCATCTAAATAGGCTTTGAGATCAGGTGAAAGGACATCGAACGATGCTTGAACGAATGCGCTGGCAGTAGCCGTAAAGGTAACTGTATTGGCATCTACCCATCCGGTGAACGTGCCGCTCGTCGTATTCCACTGTACGTTATACCAGAGCATACCATTGAGCCACTGCGTATTGCCCAGAGTGACAAGTGGGGAATTTTGTCCTATATGGGCTATAGCATGACCAGTTCCTGGCCCATCAAACAGTATGCTATCTCCTTGAGACCAGAGGGATTGTTTTGCTTTTAACCGGACATCAGGCAAGCCAAATGTACGCAAATAATCCATCCCTATATTCAAAGGATAGATTGCTGGCGAGTCCGATGAGCTACTATCTCCATCAACTACCAACCCTGTATAGGAAAATACCTGTACAAGCATATGGTGAAGAACGCCATTTTCTGTTACAGTAAATGGTAGTGCCTCGGTGAGCGGAACACCAATATCTTGTTGCCAATGCTTAGGGTCAAGGGAATTGATATAACTCCAGAACGGCGCTGAAATAACATGACCAACGCTCTTGCCACCTAAGATACCACCTCTAATAAAGGTACTTTGTGTCATGCTTGCCCGAGTATACGTATTTGCAGCCATGCTCGCTGGCATTTGTTCCGGTACCATATATTGACTTTTTGTTGCGTTACGTAGACTCGCATACGTCAGTGTACTTCCCTCTCCACCTACTGGCGCCAAACTTCCAACGGAGAGCAATGCCTGTAACAGCGTTAAACGGACAATACCCCCCGTAACATGTCTCGTATCAGCACTGATTATTTTCCCCAGCTCGTTCTTCCTATCTTGAGGTATATAAGTTTCTAGTGTTGTTGGCAGAAATAATGCGCCTGCATTGAAAAATTGGAGCCATCCTTGAACTACAGGAAATGCAGATGTGAGTGGTTTTCCCAGGTCGGCTGCAACACCATTTTGTCCATAATAAGAGGCGAAAAGCGGAGAGACAGAGAGCATTTGAGGACGTATCAAAATTTGAGGCGCAGCCAGTGGTGTAGTATGTTTATCAGTGCTCCACTGCGTAGAGCCATTTGTCACTAGTATTTGCTGCACGCTAGAGGAGGAGTTCGCGGGATGTGCTTTACCAAATACAGAGGCAGAGGCAATACCTATCGTTCCCACGGCAACTACAAAGAGTACAAGTGCTAGAAGCAGAACTTTGAAGACAACACTTATACGACCACCTCTGTAGCCTGCAAACACTATTCTCATGACACAAAACTTTCTCTACATTTTCTCTCGTTCACTGATATATGTACTGGAACAGTTCCATAGAAAAAAGTATATGAGCAGAAGATTAAGATTTTTTCCAGAAGATGTCAAGATTTTTTATGGAAGTTGTTCCATAGTCCTAAGCAAGTGCTAAATAGCATTAATTGTGATATAGTGATGCATACTATCACCCTGGTAGTATACGAAGTTGAAGGAGATGACAATGAAAAACAGATTTAGTCTCACCTCAGTTACCGTGTTAGTTGCCCTGGTACTTGTAGCCGGTATATTCGCGCTGTACAATGGGTCCCTGGCACAGGCGAACACGGTACATACCATTCACGTCGTCGAGCATGCGATCACTGACACGGAGGTTCCGGCAAAGGACGCGCTCGGCAATCAGCTTGTATTTCATAATCCTATTTTTGATGCTGCGAACAAGAAGCAAGTGGGACAAGATAACGGCAATTGTGTGCGCACAGTAGTCGGTAAGGTGTGGGAATGCTACTGGACTATTTTCCTGCGTGGTGGTCAAATCACTGTTGAGGGACCTTTTTATGACAACGGGACCGACTCACTACTTGCAATCACAGGTGGCACAGGAGCATATCAAACGGTGCGTGGACAAATGCGATTGCACGCACGAGGCAACCCTGTTGGCTCCGAATACGATTTCATCTACACACTTGCTAATTAAATTCTATACGCTCGTCTCAGTACACCCTCGCTCCGCTTTATAAGAGGGGCGAGGGTGTAATAATTTACAAGAATGTAACGGTATTAGCCGCTACGAGGGCAGAGTTACTTGGATGCCTTAGCTTCTTTTGTAGAGGATGCATGATGTGTGGCATGCTTTTTTGCTGCCTCAGTCGCATGGTGGGTGGCTTCGGCGTGATGACCCTGAGCCATGTGTGCGTGATGTCCAGCCTTCTCGTGCTCACCCTTCTCGTGAGACTCTGCCGCGGCACGATGATGCTTGGCTGCCTCTTCGTGATGCTCTGCCGCCTTCGTATGATGCTCCTGCGATGGATGCTTGGTAGTCGCCATTGTCTTATTCTCCTTTAAATGTACTGCACAAAGCAGTAACGTTTTACGTACCTTCTTCCTCACAATGTTCTTAGAAAGAAAATACTCTTGTTATGATACGGAGCACTATTGCTCTTAGATGCAGTGTTTTCTCACCAAAAAGTGGTATTTATCAAAGTGCGGCATGCTTTGACACGAAGCACGGGCACAAAACGTGTATCATAGGTAGAGAGACATACCTTAAAGGAGATGTTCAAGATGGCAGATCAAAACAAGCAAGAGCAATATAGCGACGAAAATCAGTTGGGCGTGCTGGGCAACCAGGACCAAACAAGTACGAAGGCGAACCAAAATCAGGTGAGCGATCAGTACCTGTATAGCATGCAGGCCGATCAAAGCATTGATGAAAACCAGAACGATCAAGACCTTGCCGACGATCCCGGGGATTATGAAGAGGTGGAGAACAACGACAATCAGTACAATATACAGGGCGGTATGGGTCTCTATGGAACGGGTAACTACGGCAATCAGGGGGGTCCAAGTCATCCCGGTAGTAACCGTTCAAGCTACGGTACAAGGGTGAGCCAGGACCAGAATGGCAACCAACAGTAAGAATAGTCATAGCAAGAGGGAGCTTATGCAGTTCCCTCTTGCTATATTTTATGTTTATAACTCCACTACTCCGCCTCGTCCAAGCGAGCAGGATTGTCTACTTGATTAAGGCGATTCCAGAGCACATAATCGGTTTCCTTCTTGGCAACATAGGCGTTTTCTGGCCCCGCTACCGACTCTGAAGTCGCGGTGAACTCCCCACGTTCCAAATTGTGCAAGTCAATATACTTTGCACCCATCTGTAGTCGTGTTCCCGCAGGCAGTATCTGGAGCGACTTGAGTTCATCGTTGGTCAGGTCTGCTAACGTTGTAGTATGCATCTCTTTGATTGTATCTGGCGTCTGAGCGTTAGTAGGAGGCGGATTACTCATACCGTGATTCTCACCCGCAAGGTTATTCGCGGTCAGGTCGTCATCGAACTCGGATGGCGCTCGTTCGTCCTGTGGCGTATTCCAATCCTTATGGCTTTCGTGTAAGCGTGAATGCTTACGCCCAGCATGAGCGTTCGAGTCGCTACCAGTGCGCTTCTCACCCTCGGCTTCCATTAATCGTGAATCGGCCTTCTTAGGTCGATGTTTATCATCTCTATCTTGATGCACTTTAGAGTCTGGCATGATGTATTCTTCCCTTGCTAAAAAACAAATTTTAACCTCTATAAGCTCTTTCACGTTTCTCTACCATAAAAAGTTTCGTGACGGCAAAAGGTGATATATTGGCAGTGACACCAAACGGCAGGAGTATCCCCTGATATGACACATGCTTCGATAGAAACAACCCGCGAGGCTATTGGCACTGCACTTGACTCGGTTTATGGCCTGACACTACTTCGTGATATCCTTGAGGACGAGATTGGACAGGCAACGCTTACACTTTTACGCACACTTGTTGCAACCGAGCCTGACGCGGCCCAGATAGCACAGGCATACAGCAACGCCTTCTTTCTGCTAGCACAGGCTTCACAAGCTGACATAACCGTATCAGAAACTACAGATGGATGGCAGGCACATATAGTAACTCGTCTAGTTCAAAGCGTTAACCCTTGGAGCACACTAGCTGAGCGCGTCGCAGCAGAGCAAATCGCGCCATCGCTACGCGAACAGGCGAAGCGTGACCTACGTGTGCTGCACTCGCTTTACAATCTCAAAGCACATGATATATGGGAACTAACCCGGCATCTTGTGGCTCAATCTCTACCCACTCTACATGATGCATGGGTGCCATGGTCTCATCTACACGTCGAAAATGAACGAAGTGAGACCCGAACTGCACGCAAATTGCTGGTGCACCAGTTGACAACGATACACGACTGGTCGTTGAGCGTTCCTCTTTTGGAAGAGTACTGGCAACTCCATGGTACAGGTACATTCGCCCAGTTTTCAGTGCTTCGCTGGGAGGGACAAACCGGAGGACTACGGGGTATCGCGCATCCTGATACGATACGGCTGGCAAATATTGTTGGCTATGAGCGGGAAAAGTTGCGCCTGCGCGCGAATCTTGAGCATTTCGTCCATGGTCTACCCGCCCATGACGCTGTTCTGTATGGACCGCCCGGAACCGGAAAGTCCTCCACAGTAAAGGCCCTCGCCAATGAGTACGCTGACATGGGGCTGCGCCTGATAGAGGTGCGTAAAGAGTTTGTCAATGACCTGCCAGCTATTGTCCAACAGGTAAGAGGACGTGCGCCACACTTCCTACTGTTTATCGATGACCTTTCATTCGAAGAACACGAGACGGAGTACAAAGCATTAAAAGTGCTGCTTGAGGGCGCGGTTGAGGCTCGACCTGCAAACGTATTAATTTATGCCACCACGAACCGCTTGAACCTGATCCGGGAGAACTTCACTGACCGGGGCAAGCCTACAGAGGACGTACACTGGCGCGATACTCTGGACGAAAAAGCCTCGCTCGTAGCACGCTTCGGGCTGCGTGTGACCTTTATGTCTCCCGATCAAGCGCAATATCTCACCATCGTTACAGGTCTAGCACGTCAACGGGGAATTACGTTACCAGACGAAGAGCTACACACGCGTGCATTAGCGTGGGAACGGCAACACGCAGGACGCTCAGGACGGGTCGCACGGCAATTTATCGACGATCTGGAAGCCCAACAAAAGCTGAATGCATAATGAAACATGTATGCTTCCTTAAACGAGTTAGTAGCATACATAGGTTTCTTCTAATACCTCTTTAGAGGATTGGGATAATCAACATTCAGGAGTAGAGAGTAAGTAGTGACACCAAAAGGATGCCCACTTGTTTGGGAACACCTAAACAAGTGGGCATCCTTTTAGCGTATTTTATGATTCTATATCTCCTTGAAGAAGGTCTTTACGGCCTGCGCCTTTGATATCTGCCTCTACCATTAAAACATGTGGCAGCGCACGAAGCTCTTCGATAACATGCGTCAATTGCGAGACATTATGCGTATGGCAAGCAAGAGTCACTATTTCATGATCCTTTGCGGAACGTACACCTATTTTCTCAATAGCGACATGTCTCTGTGTACAGATAGTGTATAGGTGATTCACGTTTTCTCCAACTGCTCCCGTTGTTTCAATCCGAATGTGGAAAGGGCTAGATGTATGCCCCTGTAGAAGACGGCGTTCGACAAAGCGTAACAAGATGAGCACAGCCAACACAAGTACAGTTGATGAAATCGCCTCCCAAAGCAAACCTGCTCCACAAGCCATACCAATGGCAGCAACAACCCAAACAGCCGCCGCAGTGGTTAAGCCTTTGACACGCTCCTTGTCCTGCACAAAGAAAATAGCTCCCCCACCTAAGAAACCAATACCAGCGATAACGTAGGAAGCAATACGTGTTGGATCAAGCTGTACATGTGGTACATTAAGCATCTCGGTAAAGCCATATGCTGATATTACCGTAAATAGCGCAGCTCCAAGCGCAACAAGTGCGTTTGTACGTATTCCCGCGGCATGTTCACGTGTCTCTCGCTCAAAACCGACTACAGCACCCAATAGTATAGCAACAGTTAGACGAAGCAAAACAGCAGGGAATGAGATAAGCATAGGTATAGTCCTTTGATTACAGGATAGTCCTTAAGAGCTTTGAGTATATTGTTGCTCATCTTTCCCATTATAGTATATCTCCTATCCTTATGGATAGCTCAAACCCCTCATAGAACAGCACCCCATAATCAGGACTACACCTGATAGGATTACGGCGTGGGGACCGGCGTTACAGACTCTTAATTGAAGAACCGGCCCCGCACAAATTGCATCTGAATAAGCCCTGTTGGAGACACGGCAAGCATGACTACCACTTTATTTACGGGATCACCGTTTGAACTAAAGGCAATGCGACCCGTGACACCTTGTACAGCATTTGTATCTGTTATAGCCGCCAATGCGTCTCTTAGCTCTCTCGGTGTAACGGTTGCGGTTCCTCCCACACTTTGTTTCGCAGATACCACTCTCTGATACGCGGTCAGCATGACCATAACAGCATCGGATGCAAGGATTACTTCGCCATCAGCGCGACTATAGCCGTATGTGCCTGGACCATGTTGCTGATACGGATCAAAGAATGTGGGATAGTCGGTGAAGAACGCTGGCTGCGTCTTGGCGCCTAGATAGCCCCATGTGTCAGCGTAGGCAAAGGAAGAGAAGCAAAGGCGATGAAAGTTTTTCCGCACCGTCGGGTCATTCGAGTAACCATTGATGGAATACAGGCCATCACCACCGACCACTTTTATTTGCGCAAACGGTCCCTGTGTTGGAAGGTGCGCCAGTAGTGCATTCGCATCATCCGTCAAACCAGCAAAGTAAATGACATCAGGTGTATGAAGAAGCGCATCCTGCAGCGTTGAGGCTACAGTATCGGGCTTTCCAACGGCGTAGTGTTCTGTCGCGACGACTTCATTACCATCGCTCTCGAACTTTTGCTTGAAGGCGTTGCCGATCGAAACGCTATAAGCGTCGGAAGGATCAATAAAGAGTGCGGCAGCTTTCGCATGCAAGATGTTTTCCGTATAGATTGCTCCAGTAGCTGCCTGTGTTGAGTCCGGCGGCACTATCCTGAAGAAGTATGGAGATACACCCGAAAGCAAGACGCTTGACGCCATACTAGAAACTATAGGGATATGAGCATCCGTCAATGTCTGCACCACATTGAGTGTGCGTGAACTATAGGGCCAGCCCATCACACCAACAATAGTCCGGTCTTTTTGTGCCGCATAAACAATCTGCTTCGCAACGATGTCCGCATATGCCTTATCATTGCCAGTACTGGCGATAAGCAGGCGAACAAGTGTGTTTCCCGAAAGTTTGTGACCGTCATTATATTCCTTCTGGGTAACGTATGCACCCTGCAAATCATCGCGCCCAAGGTTAACATACGTTCCTGAGGCCATCGTTCCCACAACAAGCGTCACGTACGGACTGCCGGAGCTGATTACACGCCGGTTCTCCAGATAAATCAGGGCCTCCGCGTCGTTTGTATCGCTCGCCACCGCCTCATGCCAGAGCGACAGGGCTGTGCCAACATCACCGGCACGCAATTTGTCCGCCCCCTGCTGCTTTACTGTACCATCAGTTCGATTTGTATCGAAGACATATGTACCGTCAGAGAGGCCAATATACTCGCCATCTGGCGCCTTTTCTACGCCAATAGTATGTAGTGGAGTGAATGGAGCTGCCGTTGCAGCTGGAGTCACAACATGCTTTGCGGGAGGCGAGGTACGTGTGCGTTTGGCACTCGCAAGGTTCAAGCCAACAACGAAGCTTCCCAGGAGGAGTAAACAGAGTAGCACGGCAGCCGTAGCAATAAGGAATGGTGGTTGTCTATGAAGTGGTCGACGGGGTATATTTTTGCCCGCCAATGCTGTACGTGGTGTGCTATCAAATTCTCTCGTAGGCCGAGGACTAGCGTTGTATGTTCTCTCGTCCGCATCAACACGCTGTGTGCCATACAGCGGCGTCTCCACAACCTCCGCTTTATAATGAGTATCGGACAAAGAAACTGTACTCAATGGACTCCTGCCAACCGGTAGTACCTGTCCATCTTGCAAAGGCAACCCTGTCCAGCTCGGCGAATTGCTCATATAGTGCGGTAACTGTACTTTTTGCGTACTAGTGGGAGGTGTATCCGTTGTACTGCTGGAGAAATTGTATACAGGAGGAGCGATTGGTCCACTGGTGTTGCGGACAGGAGGGAACATCGGTCCACTTGTGCTCTGTAGTGGAGGGGCTATCGGTCCACTCACATTCCGTGTAGATGGGGCGATTGGTCCACTGGCGTTACGGACAGGAGGGAACATTGGACCACTGGTGTTGCGTACTGGTGGAGCGATTGGTCCACTAGCATGACGACTTATCTGAGTACCTTCCTGAGACAACGCCTCCACACCTTCGCTTAACGAGCTGTATACTGGAAAACCTGCGCGTCTTGCCTCATTCATTAACCTGGCACCAGATGGAATAATAAAGAAGATAGGCGTACTGTAGTCGCGTTTGAGACGATTAAGGACCTCGAAGGAGTCAGGCCGATAAAATGCTTCTATATGCCGCAGGGGTTGATTGGGCATCTCAATAAATACAGGGAAGTTGTACACCTTCCAGAACTCTTGGATTTCTTGGATAAGAGCTTCTGGAGTTGTCATTGTTGTCACCCGAATGAGCTTTAAATGAATACCATTGACTTGAAGCATACGAACACTGCTCCTTATTCGTTACCTGAGAGCATTTCTCAAATACTGTTTAACTAGTAAGTAGACATATCTAATAATGAGGTTTTTGTCTGTAGCAATGATAAAGCATGTGCTATAGACATACTTATATTTGAGCAGAAAAGTAGTACGGAAGTACCATGCTGAGGAGGTTACTTCATAAGACAAGAGGAAAATGGTAGAGTATAAAATTTATTTTTGATGCTCTTGCATCAACTTCGCTACTTCATTGACATATAGCTTATTGCGGTAGCCGTTTGGTTGCACTCAATTGTTGAACGAACCGTTCGAAACCGAGCCTATCGGATATGGATCGAATGCGCCGGTAGCCATCGCCATACACGGAATTGGGGTTGCGCTCGATATTGCGGGCATAGTGCAGGTGTTCGGGTGTATTCATCTGTACATGAAGACGGTGCGCGAGCAGTTCACAGAAGCCTTCCTTAGCCCAACTAGGGAGATTGCTCACCCCCTGCACGAGAAGCCACACATGCCCCAGTTCGTGGACAACGACACCTTGAAAAAGCTCCGTGGGCAGACCGTGCAGGACCGCAACACCGCTAATCTCCGTGCCTACGATCTGACCATTTTGTGTATAGGTGGAACTCATGGTTGCGCCAAGCGCATGTGGTTCGATATGCGTCATCAGATAGCGTGCAAGTCGAGCACGATCAACCAGTTCAAGGCTTAATCTCTGATTATTATATTTCAAGCCCTGACTACTAATCCATTGAATACACTGGCGAAACACGGGTTGAGCCTCGTCAGTGGTCTCGATAGCCTTAGAGCGACAAATGGGACAGCGCATCATCTCTGGCTTGCCTGCTCCATTATGTTCCTGTTGCGCGGGCGGAATAAGGCGACCACAGAACTGGCAATGGGGATACTGCTCCTGATGCTCTTTATGAAACTGCGCCCCCCACTCGTCAATGAGAAATTCTCCGATAAGCGGCCCGCCGCAGTAAGCACAACGCGGCGCAATAGCATTATAAAAACACGTTTGATGATACGGCTTGCCATCCTGCACATTGAAGCTTGGCTCGGCAATAGGACGATTACAGAAAGCACACAGGAAATGCTCAGGATGCCATGTCGCATCAAGGGCCGTGAGGATGCTGTCCTGAATAGGCTGGTGACAATAGGCGCAGACAGATTGTTGTGCAGAAACATTAAATGAATACAAGAATATATTTCCTTATTTTATGGGTAAACTGTAATAATCATAACTACTAATCTCCTCAAAGCCGCAGGACTGATACAGCGAGAGCGCATTTTTGTTTTCAGTCGTCACCTCTAACACAATCTTGTTCTGACCGGTTGCTCGTATCTCGCGGATGGTCTGCGCAAGGATTTGGCGCCCATAACCACGATGCTGGTATCGTGGAAGCACGCCAAAGCCTGCGATATAGGCTTCATGTTCACTGAGAAAAACATCGATTTTGCCAATATACATCTCATCCAGAAGTGTCACATAGACTCTATTCTTTTTATCTTCTGCCTTTTTTTGTGCGTACCAGATTACATCCTGTTCAGGAATGTCGAAGGAGATTGAGGTGATGTGTGCGAGGATAGGTGCCTCATCAAGTCTTGCGAGACGAAAATGCAGATGTGGGTCTAGTTCCGGCAAGGGCTTAGCTTTGGTCAACTCCATCTTATATTCGGAATGATCATAGACAGGTCTGAGCGATGCCGCGAAACTTTTGCCCGACGAAGAGGTATGTTCGACGATAAGCAGCAATTTGGGAATGTTACGGCTCTGACATTCCTTGTAAGCAGTAATAAACAATCGGGTAAAGATACCCCTACGTCGATATTCTGGATGCACCATGCCGCTTACTTCGCCTTCTAGCGAATTGAAGACAAAAAGAGCCAGAAAGCCAACGAGGACACCGTTTTCGTAGTAGAGAAAATCGTTCGTCACGTCCTGTGGACGTGAACGCAGTGTATCCCAATTGAGCTTCATATGCAGGTTTTCAAATGCCTCGCAGATGCCTGCAAGCGTCTCGATTTCGGCAAGTTCTGGAGGGGTTAAGCCTTGCCGGGAGTATAAACCCTGTTTGTTTTCTGCCGCCATGTACATCCTTCAATAGTAGATAGATTTACTATAGTAATTACGGCTATTAATGAGAAGGGTTACGAAACTGGATAGCTCATGTAAACATGTTTGGAGGTTCTGAGCATGTTTGCATGAGCTACCACATCATTCAACCTCGATCAGGATATCGCCGTCATCGACGAATTCACCTTCGGGCACCTTGAGGGTTTTGACGGTGCCACTGACGGTAGACTGCACGGGAATCTGCATTTTCATCGATTCCAGGGTGACAACGTCCTGATCGACGCTGATAGTGTCGCCGGGTTTGACGAGGTATTCCAGGACAACACCGGCCATGTTTGAGACTACGTGTTTCATTAACTGCTCCTTATACCGGATAGATTGGGTTGCGACGCTCGGCGAACACTTCGTCCTTCGTCGCGTAGATGCTGTAGCGCGCAATGAGTTCGGCGCGCAGGGACTCGAAGGGCGTGATGGTGTCGACAATGAGTTCGGAGGCGAGACGGAAGATGTCGATGTCTTCGGCGTAGCGCGCCTCCATCATCTTGCGGAACGGTTCGCGCTGGTCTTCAGGCATTTCAGCAATCTGGTTGGCGTAGACGGCATTGATGGCGGCTTCGGGACCCATAACGGCTATCTGAGCAGTCGGTAGCGCGATGACCGAGTCTGTGCCAAATGCGGGACCGGCCATCGCGTAGAGGCCCGCGCCGTAGCATTTACGCACAATGACCGATATCTTCGGCACAACGGCCTGTGAGACTGCCGCGATAAATTTCGCGCCATGCCGGATAATGCCCGCACGCTCGACCGCTGCCCCAATCATAAAACCGGATACGTCGGCGAGGAAGAGCAACGGGATGTTGAAGGCGTTACAGATGTTGATGAACTTTGCCGCCTTGTCCGAAGAGTCGACAAAAATAACGCCGCCTTTGACGCGTGGTTGATTGGCAATGATGCCGACTGCTCGCCCATTCAAGCGCGCAAAGCCTGTAATGATTTCTGGCGCGAAGAGCTTTTTGATTTCGAAAAAGCTGCCGCCGTCGACCAGCGAGTCGATGAAATCATACATGTTGAAGGGCTTGTTTTGCGCCTCCGGCACAATCTCTCTAAGCGGTCGATTGCTAGAGGGTGCCACAGGTTCGGCATCAGCAGGTTGACCAAGATAGTTTTGTGGCATATAGCGGAAATAATCGCGGGCGACCTGGATAGCATGCTCTTCGCTCTCCGCCAGGAAGTCGCCGAGGCCTGAGACCGTGCAGTGCATACGCGCCCCACCCATCTCTTCGAGCGTGACCTTTTCGCGCGTCACCATCTCCGCCATACGTGGCGAACCGAGATATGCACTGGCATTGCCGTCGACCATAATGGCAATATCGGCAAAGGCGGGAGTATAAGCCGAGCCAGCGGGTGAGGGACCAAACATGAGCGCGATCTGCGGCACAACCCCGGACATCTTAATCTGATTGTAGAAGGTACGCCCACCGTGATTGCGTCCAGGGAAGAGACGCACCTGATCGGTGATGCGTGCTCCAGCTGAGTCGATCAAATAAAAGAAGGGAATGCGCATCTGCATCGCCATTTCCTGGATACGCAGGCCCTTCTGCACCGATTTCTCGCCCGCCGCGCCCGCCTTGACCGTCGAGTCCGAGGCATTAAAGGCGACCGGACGCCCATGAATACGCCCGACACCGGTAATGATGGCATCGGCAGGCAATTCGGGATTTCCATTTTCGGCAAACATGCCGTCCTCAAATTCGATCTTGCCATCGTCGAGCAACAGTTTTAAGCGATCACGCGCAAACAAGCGATTCTGCTTGCGGTTGCGCTCATGATATTTTTCTGGCCCGCCTTTTTTGATGCGTTCGATTTCCGCTTCTACACGTTCTTCGTTGGTTGGCATGGGTGTATGTCCTTTTTTCAATATGATGCAATATTCCATGTACGGGTCTGATGTATCACACCTCGATCTCTATCCTGAGCAACGCAGACGAGAGCGATTTGCCGAGCGAGTCACTGCGGAGCGAACGCGAGGCGCCACCATTGAGGGCACCGTGCAGGACGAAGTTAAGCGCGAGGACGTTTGGCACTTCGAAGCGCTCGACCTTGCCGGTAGCGATGCCCGCAAAGTGCTGCTTGACGCGCTCCGCCGTGACTTCACGTTGAATGAGATCGTAGGTCGCAAGGTCAGGGGCGAAGATGGCGATGTTGGCTTTGTCGCCTTTATCGCCTGAACGAGCGTGTACGAGTCGTACAAGTTGTGTTTTCATACACCGCCCTCCTCGACGCTGACACGAACGTATTCCTCGATAATCCCACGAGGTGCAAGCGTAGGCCAAATACCAAGCAGACCACGTGCGGGTGAAATGCCACCTGCTCCACCAATGAAGGGAGGTCCACTTAAACCCAAAGGTGTAAGTAGACGACCAAGTTTCTCGGCATCGCGTTTGTCCTTAGTCCGAATAGCTATGCGAAGGTAGACTTCGTTGAGGTGCTCGACGTAGGTTGGGTCGGCAAGCGGGCCGTGGATTGAGTTGTAGCCAAGGTACTCGACCAGCGTCTCTTCTGGCTTAAGACCAGCCTCACTCATCTGCTGCTGCACAATCTGGGCTGCTAATTGCGCTTTAGCCAGGGCGTCGGGCCAAGCGTAACCTATGGTGGCCTGCCCCATGTAGCCGTCCTCGTAA
>CAXTCR010000032.1:0-23858 GCA_964242555.1 uncultured Ktedonobacteraceae bacterium | reverse complement strand
ATATGCCCTCGCGTTCAGCATCGATCAAGATGGGTGTGCCATGTTCATCGCTACCCGAGACCATGAGCACAGAATTGCCAGCCATGCGATGGTAGCGGGCGAATGTATCTGCTGGTAGGTATGCGCCGACAATCTGCCCGACATGGGTAGGACTTTTTGCGTACGGCCATGCGACGCAGACAAGAATATGTTCATTCATATATGAAAACCTCCCTTAGCGGAAAAGGGTAGTAAAATGCGTTGGAGGGCAAACTGACCTTCGGCGCACGTCCCCTCACCAACACAACATGTAGGATTTGAGGTGAACCTTGGGGCTATTATAACAATAGAATGTAGTATGGGCAAGTCTATCTACATTCCTACATATCGCGCATAGATCGAGCGAGCGACTTGCTCATCATCCGTTCCCTTGATAATAGCGCGTGCATCAGGGAACACGGTAATTTCGTAGCTATCGACAAGAAAACGAAGTAGATAATCGTTGTATTGGACCGTGCCAACTGGCTTCAGACGTTGGGCGAGTGTTGAAAGGTCCATGTGAACGCCGCGTTTTGCTGTGCCACGCACCTGTACAGCATTGCGCCCGCACAAACTGGTACTACTGGAGCTGTGCGCAGCTTCCAGAAATTCATAGGAGTGCTGACCGCAAGCAGGACATTCGGGTTGACGCGGTAGCTCAATGCGCTCGAACGTGTTTTCCCAAACGTCCACCCATGTCATAGCGCGACTAATCTTGTTGCTTTTAAGCAGAATTTTAAGTGCTTCAGTTGAGGCGAGACCAGTAATAGTTCCCACGATGCCATTGAGCACACCAGCAGTATCGCATGTCGGCGTGGTGCCGGGCAGGGGCAATTCGGGGAAGACGCAGCGCAGGCAGGGTGTATCACCGGGGATAATGTTCATGGTGACACCGTACGAGGCCACAACCCCACTATAAATCCACGGACGGTTGTATTTAATACACACATCGTTAAGGAGATACCGCGTCTCGAAGTTATCGGTTGCGTCGAGCACAATATCGGTCTCACGTACCAGCGACTCAATGCCATCGGCGTTGATATCTTCGACAAGAGCCTCGACCGAGACATCACTGTTAACCCTATGCAGTTTTTCGCGTGCGGCAATCGCTTTAGGGAGGTGATGATGCACGTCGTCCTCGTCGAAGAGTATTTGCCGCTGCAGGTTGCTCATCTCAACATAGTCGCGATCGGCAATTACCAGCTTGCCCACGCCTGCGCGACAGAGGTTATTGGCAAGCACAGTGCCGAGTGCACCACAACCGAGAATTGTGGCTGTTGCGGCACGTAATTGCTCCTGACCCTGCTTTCCAATAGGTGCAAACAAGGTTTGGCGTGAGTAGCGGTCAAGCATGAATCTTCTCCTGTCCTTACCAGAAATGATTTCTCATTAGTGTAACAATTCCGTAAGCCCGAAAATTTCTTTCTATGAAGGTGTGACGTTTTATATGCGATAAAGCGTCATACAGTCTATACAATGTGTTGCAAGCAAGTAAACAAGAATCTAGCTCATCTCTACGAAATTGTTGAATATTGCCGATAAAGAGAAGTGTAGCGATAGGGCTATTTAAAAGTGATTATAAGTTGGCAGTGACACATAACTGTGTTACAATACGACGGGTGTAGTGCCTTTTCTGGAACCTGTAACCCGTATGTGTGCAGTGCTTATGAGAGGCAACGTATGAATAACGGGAATGCGATGAAAACAGTATTAGTTATTGACGATAATCCAACGATTGTAGAGCTTATCAAATACGCTGTAAACTTGCAGGGCACATATAACGTCATTGTGGCGTATGATGGAGTGCAAGGGTTGGAGCGGGTCTATGCCGACCGGCCAGATTGTGTAATTGTGGATGTGAAAATGCCGAGGATGGATGGGTATAAGTTAGTACGAAGTTTGCGCGGCGACCCCCGTACGGTGAACATACCGTTGATTATTCTCAGTGCTATGACACGTGATGAAGACCAGATGACAGGCATGCTTTCAGGTGCGGATGAGTATCTGACAAAGCCATTCAAGCCAAGCGCGCTCAATGCGACGATTGAGAAAGTGCTTCGCTTGACGCCAAGCGAGCGTCAACGGCGCATAGAGGATTTTGTGCAGGCGCAAGCAGATCGGGATTAAGCCCATCTGTATGATTTTGTCAGATTGCGTATGCCAGTTGTCTCAAGTGAGTGGTGTAAGCAGTCTGACAAATTCTTATCATTACAGGGAAGTTAGCAATAGTGCATAGGTTACACATTCTTTTCGTTGATAGCGACGCTCAAGCGAGCAAGAAGATACAACAGACGCTTCAGGATGTCTTTGTTGTAACCTGTGTCACGTCTTTAACAGAGGCGAAACAAATTCTGAGTATGCCACAACCCCCCGATATGCTGATTACAGAGGTCTTGCTCAACCATGAGAACGGTCTGGACCTATGCACGTATATTCGTACAGGCGATGAGGAACTACGAAAGTTACCAATAATGCTTCTCACCTCACTCATGACCTTGCGCGACAAGGTACGAGGCTTTGAGGCGGGCGCGGATGATTATGTAGTGAAGCCATTTGATGCGAAGTTTTTGATCGCACGTGTCAAACTCCTTGCCCGTATCAAGCGTCTGGAGCCGCGTGTCAGTTAGTATTTCTTTCCTTGAGGAAACAAAAAACCTTCAAAGTTCTGCTTTGAAGGTTTTTTTGTTTCAGTGCTTTTTATCCTGGGAAGTGGCAAGCGGCGAAGTGGTTAGGTTGCTTCTCCTCCAACGGGGGAATGACCTCGCGACAGATGGCTTGAGCCTTCCAGCAGCGCGGGTGGAAGTTGCAGCCGCTTGGTGGGTTGACGGGACTGGGAACGTCACCCTCCAGGATGATGCGCTTGCGTTTTGATTCGACTTTGGGGTCAGGTACAGGAATGGCGGAAAGCAGTGCCTGTGTGTAGGGATGAAGCGGCGTCTGATACAACTCTTCGCTATCTGAGAGTTCCGCGACACGACCAAGATACATCACGGCAATGCGATCGCTGATATGCTTGACGACGGAAAGGTTGTGGGCCACGAACAGGTAGGTGAGGCCAAAAGAACCTTGCAGTTCTTGTAGTAAGTTGAGTACCTGCGCTTGAATGGATACGTCAAGCGCCGAGACCGGCTCGTCGGCAATAACAAGCGATGGGTGCAGTGCAAGGGCGCGGGCGATACCGATACGTTGACGCTGGCCACCACTAAACTCGTGGGGGAAGCGGTTGACATACTTGGGATTGATGCCAACTGTCTGCAACACATCGGCCACTTGCTCTCTAACTGCTGCAGGGTTGCCACGATTAAAGTTTTCGAGTGGTTCGGAGACAACCTGACCAACGGTGTAGCGAGGATCAAGCGAACTGAAGGGGTCCTGAAAGACCATTTGCATTTTCGCGCGTTCTTTGCGAATGTCTTCGCCAGACATGGTGGTAAGTTCTTTGCCTTCGAACACCACGCTGCCATCTGTTGGCTTGATCAATTGCAGAATGGCGCGACCTGTGGTTGATTTGCCACAACCACTTTCACCCACCAGTCCAAGCGTCTCACCACGTCGCACGAAGAGATCAACACCGTCAACGGCCTTGACGTGGGCAACGGTGCGACCGAGCAAGCCACCCCTAATGGGGAAGTGGACTTTGAGGCCCTTCACATCGATCAGGGTAGTACCTGCTTCGTTGTTACTAGGTTTTTCTACTTGTTGTACCATCGTTTCTTTTCTTCCTCTAGTTTGGGTAGAAGCAGGCGGCAAGTTGCTCGCCGCGACCGACAGACATCAATTCTGGTCGCTCCTCACGGCAGCGGCTCTGTACTTTGGGACAACGAGGAGCATATGGACACCCAACAGGCGGATTGACCAGATCGGGTGGCTGGCCGGCAATCGGCGTTAAGCGTGTGCCACGATCCTCGTGAAGCTTTGGAATCGAGTTTAGCAAACCAACGGTATATGGATGTGCCGGGGTCTCGAAGATTTGTCCCACAGGCGCGGTTTCTACGACGTGGCCAGCATACATGACGTTCACGTGCTGACAGGTGCCGGCAACGACACCAAGGTCGTGTGTGATCAGCATAACCGCTGTGCCAAACTCTTTTGACAGACCCTTCATTAGCTCCAGCACCTGTGCTTGAATGGTTACGTCAAGGGCGGTGGTTGGCTCGTCGGCGATCAAGAGCTGGGGATTGCAGGAAAGGGCGATAGCGATCATCACACGTTGACGCATACCGCCGCTAAACTCATGTGGATAGCTTTTGGCACGACGTTTGGCATCAGGAATACGTACAAGGTCAAGCATTTCAACGGAGCGTTTCCAGGCTTGGTCGTTGGTCACGTCTTTGCGATGCCGCTTCACCGTCTCCGCGATCTGATAGCCGACATTGAAGACAGGATTGAGAGAGGTCATGGGGTCCTGGAAGATCATCGAGATTTTGCTGCCGCGCAGTTCACTTAATTCTTCGGTGTTCTTATCCAGAATGTTTTCACCATTGAAGCGAATCTCGCCGCCAACGATTTTGCCAGGGGGATTCGCGATCAGGCGCATGACCGAGAGGGCGGTGACGCTTTTGCCGCAGCCGCTCTCACCCACAACGCCGAGTGTTTGACCTGCCTTCATCGTGAAGGAAACATTGTCAACGGCTTTAACAACGCCGCTGCGGGTGTAGAAGTATGTTTTGAGATTATTTACTTCCAGCAAGTCTGCTGTTGCCATGTTTTTCATTTCTCCACTAGTTGTTCGTTAGTCTTTTGCTCGTGGGTCGAAGGCGTCGCGTAGGCCGTCGCCAAGGAAAGAGAATGCAAGCACAATAATTGTGAGTGTGACGGCAGGAACCATAACCTCCCATGGGTGAACGTCCACAACACTTTGAGCGTCACTAATCATCAAGCCAATGCTTGAACCAGGAGTTGATACACCGAGGCCAAGGAAACTAAGCCCTGCTTCCGCAATAACGGTGTTGGCGATATCGAGTGTGGCGGCAACAACGACGATATTGAAGAGGTTAGGAACGATATGGCTCGTAATAATGTGTCTGTTGCTTGAGCCAGAGGTACGGGCGGCTTCAATAAATTGTTGCTCTTTCAATTGCAAGGTTTGGCCTCGAACGAAGCGTGCCATGAGGGGCCAACCTACAAACGCAAGGGCAACGGAGACGAGTAGGAGGCGGGCGTTGCCGTTTGCTCCAAGTACGGGTACCTTGCTGAGTGGTGCGTCAAGGGCGTTACCAAAGATACCCGCAATAAGGATGACGAAGAGCAACCCAGGAAAGGCAAACATGATATCTGTGAAGCGTGCGAGGAATTGGTCGATCCATCCGCCGAAGAAGCCAGCGCAAACTCCGATCAGTATACCGAGCACTACGTTTACGATCTCAACCGCGATGGCGACGAACAAGGAGATGAGCATGCCTTGCATCAAGCGAGACAGGATATCGCGTCCAATAGAGTCGGTGCCCAACCAGTTGGTCCCCGAAGGAAGTTCGTCCTGGTGATCCAGACGTTGTATGAATGGGCTGTGATAGACAGTAGGTCCAATTTGTTTCCCTGTCAGCGAATCTGTAATTTGACCACCAATGTGCTGGTAGAGAAATGGCCCGATGATGGGTACGATGATAAAGAGGACAATGATAGCAAGGCTGACCATTGCTCTTTTATCGCGGCGCAGACGCCTCAGCGAATCTTGCAGTGGAGTCGTTGTTTTCTCTACACTCTTCTCGGTACGAGTCTCAGTGGGTGTTGCAACGGCGGTACCAACGCCAGCAGGCACGCCTTTTTCGGTGTCGAAGGTGCTCGCTACATCTAGCAACTCAGACTCTCTCGGTCCTGTGGGATCGGGTGACATAAAGCTAGAGGCTTGGTTTGTGTCTTTTGTATCCATGTGTGTAGCTCCCTATTCGACCTTAATGCGTGGATCAACGACAGAGTAAAGAAGGTCAGCGACTAGATTGCCCAAGACAACGGCTATGGCGAAGATAACACCAGTTGCTTGTATAACAGAATAATCGCGGTTATTAATCGCGTTGATGGCAATGCCACCAAGACCTGGGATGTTGAAGATCACTTCGATAAAGAAGACGCCGCCAACGAGGGTAGCGAGGGAGGTACCGAACACGGTTACAAGAGGAATCAATGCATTACGAAAGGCATGTCGATAGTTGACGACCTGCTCTTTCAGGCCTTTGGCTCGGGCGGTACGAACATAATCTTGTCGCAATACCTCCAGCATTGTTGTGCGAGTGAGGCGTGCGATAAACGCGAAGCCAACAGCAGCGAAGACCAGGATGGGACCCAACTTGTGGGTGATATCGCTCGGGGTATAGCTCCAGGCGGTACCCCAGTCAGCGACCGGCCAGTTGGTGTTCGTGGCATGATCCAACTGCACGACAGCAACTTGGAAAAAGATAGCAAGAATAAAGCTTGGAAGAGAGTAGAGGATCAGGGAGACGCTCATACTCGTGGTATCAATCCATGTATTAGCTTTCAAGGCAGCTATAATGCCGACTGGCACCCCGACCACGAAGGTGAGGATAAGACCCCACAAACCTAATTCAGTAGAGACAGGAATACCTGGTTTAAGGATATCCAAAACGGGTGTTTCTTGATAGTAGTATGAATTACCAAAGTTGAAGCGCAGAAGTTGGACCACGTAGTTGAAATATTGTTGATACCACGGTAGGTCCAATCCGTAGACATGTTTGAGGCGAAGGTATGTGGGCAGGTTAAAGTGATTGCCGAGCAGGTTTCTGATGGGATCGCCGGGGGCAAAATAGCCCAAGATAAAGGTGATAAACGTGACTCCTAAGAGTACAAAGATGAGGCCGATGAATCTTTTTATGAAGAATCCGACCATGCTGCTACCTCCTACATTGTGTTCGAGGACAGTGTGTACAATTGCCGAGTAACAAAGCGTGAATAGGACAAAAATGTTGTTTCCCTAGCATTTTTCGATGAAGCGGCACCTAACGTACGAAATAGCTATGGGGTTCCTTAAGAGAAACGCTACGGAGATTGACTTTCATGTATTTTATGTGACACGTGCTACGATGTCAAGTCGATACAAGAGAACGAACGGTGGATGTACAAAGTGTACATGTAAACAGCGTAAGAGAGGATACAGAGCTACATGTTGTCTATCTGTACCGAATGGACGCCCACAAGCAATGCTTTCACTTTATGATTTATATGCCCCCGAGCACCTATTAAACTGTTGCGTTTGAACAATTTTGTTGTGCGGTGCTTTCTGCGCCATAGGAATTCCAGGGTTGTCGTGAGCTTTTGTACTACAGGAGAGGATGAGTAGAGAGAGCAAGCAGAGCAAGGAGGGCAAAATACTTGTGGGTGACTTCTTACAAGTATGCATGAATGACTTCTCCTCTGAAAGGACACTGTACATAAAAAACAAGAGCGAGTGCTGCTACGAATAGTAATACATTCGTAGCAGCACTCGCTCTTGTTTTTTTGCGCTACACGACGCTTAGCGGACGCTTGCGTTTGCGCAGTTAGAATCGGTCGAGATGTAGACGTTGGCCCATGCCTCTGGAGAAACCAGACCTTCGCCATTGAATTGGTAGCCAACGACACAGGGCTTGCGCACGAACTGCGCTATGTCCTGCTCGATAGGTGCCCACGCAACATCGTTGACGAGCTGCTGTTCTGCCTGATTATACTGCTGGGTGCGCTCGGTGGGATTGCTGACGTTTGCATCAGCCTGTTCCATGAGCTTTTGATTGGCCTGCTGTTCTGCTGCATTCTTGCTCTTGTTTTGACCATAGTTCTGGTAGTTGTTGGGCGAACCATTGTCAAACTGAAGCGTGAGCCAGTCCTGAGCATCAGGATAGTCAGCAATCCAACCGGAGTGCCAGAACGAAATGCCATTAGGGTTATTAAGAGCATTCGTCTGGTCAGTTAAGGCTTTATTGAAGTCCTCGTCCTGAATCTTCACACTGACACCCAGCGCTGACTGCCACATCTGCTGGAAGGCCGCAAACTCGTTACGAGCTGCTGTGCTACCTGACGAGTAGACAACAACTGTGACCGGCGGCATGCTGCTCAAGCCTTCTTCTTGTAGGCCCTGTGTCAACAGTTGCTTCGCCAATGTCGGATTGCCTGCGGTAGATGTGGTGCCATCAGGACCCTTCAGGTTATCATTATATCCAACAACACCTTTAGGCACGATGTGATTTGTTGCAATAGCAGAGTCCTTAAGGATTGCGTGAACAATCTCATCTTTGTTCAATGCTAAGGCGAAAGCTTGACGTATCTTGAGGTTATCATAGGGTTTTACGAGGTAGTTCATCGTAAGGTAGAACTCTGCTAGCTGTGGAACTGATTGGTATTCGTTTGTCAGTTTGCGAGCCGTTGCGAGCTGTGCCGCTGGTACGCCAGAATAGCTGACGCCGCCTGTTTGATACGCCTTGAAGATGGTATTCTGGTCCTGGTAGAAGGCGAAGACGAGTTCCTTCAACTGTGGTTTGTTGCCGTAGTAGTTGGTATTTGGAACGAGATCTACTTCCTGTCCACGCGTGTACTTCTTTAAGATGAACGGGCCAGAACCGCCGCCTGCATTATCACCTAAGTGGTCGGTAAACTTCGCGCCGTACTGGTCGATGAGCTTTTTCTCAACGACGAAGGAGTCCGCGTAGGTCATCGTATACAGAAAATAGGCTGCTTTCTGGCTTGTAACGATCTTGACTGTAGTTGGGTCGGGGGCCAGGAGGCTATCGCCAATCAGCGTATTGATCTTGCCTGAAAGAGCCTTATCTGAGTCTTTTACGAGATTCAAATAGGAGCCAGCGGTGGGGGAGTTGGTGCTCTTCTGGAGTGAGCGATTGATACTGTACACGACATCTTGCGAGGTCAATGGAGTACCGTCGCTGAACTTGAGATTGGGCTTCAACTGGAAGGTCCATGTAACTCCATCTGAGCCGACAGAATAGGATTGAGCGAGTTCAGGCTGTAGTTTCAAATTGTTGTCCAGCGTCATGAGGCCGGTGA
Source organism: uncultured Ktedonobacteraceae bacterium (assembly GCA_964242555.1). Taxonomy (GTDB): domain Bacteria; phylum Chloroflexota; class Ktedonobacteria; order Ktedonobacterales; family Ktedonobacteraceae; genus JBBQVS01. Next base: position 14,855 of record CAXTCR010000032.1, on the reverse strand, counting down.
AGAGAGTGTTGATGACTGCAATGGACCCTTCGTCGGTAGCAAGTGCTGGGTCAAGCGTTTTAACTTCGGTTGTGCCTCTCACATGATACGGGTCGACAAAAACCTGCTTGTTGTCTGCAGCTTTCTGTCCTTGTGTGCTACCGCCATTGCCGCTGCTGCTACCTCCACAGGCAACAACAAGCATGGATAGTAGGCACAGAAAGGTAGGCAAAATACCTATTGTGAGTTTCTTGCCAGATCGCATTCGTGTTTTCTCCTTGTTTGTTCCACGAGAACAAAAACTTACGCTCCAAAATACAGGAGTAATTCGTGTCAGCATTGGGGGCATACCTCGACGACTCGATGAGTGAGTAAAAGGCGCAACTTTCCCTGGATGGACACCGTGTCCAGAATAAGATGCCACTAAGAACACTGACTTGTATAAAAATACGTTCCATTTTCACGAAATCTCACATACTAGGCGTGAAATTTGTGTAACAAAATGACAGAAGAAAATAGGAGCATTAGAGAACTCATGGGTCGGATCCTGCTTTCCCTTACAAGGGAAAGCAGGATCCGACCCATGAGTTCTCTAAAGTATTTATTGGACGCGATAAATGTTGGCCCAGTCGTCGGGAGGAATGCTGCCTTGTGCATTGTCGTGCACACCAACAATCAACGGGGAGCGCAAAAAGATGTTTGTAACCTGCTCCATTGGCAGCCATGCTACATCGTTGACAAGTTGCTGCTCTGCCTGCTGATAGGTACGAAGGCGTGCATCTTGTTGCATATTGGCATCGGCATCCGCTAACAACTTCTGGGTCCCCTGTTGTTGGGCCGCTGTTGTACTGGTGTTTTGTCCATAGTTTACATTGTTGTTGGGCACGCCGTTAGCAAATTGTAGACTGGTCCAATCCTGGGGATCTGGATATTCGGCGACCCATGACAGGCTCCAGAGTTGTAGGCCGTTGGAATTGTTAGTGGCCGCAGTTACCCGGTCTAGCAGCGTATTGTAGTCCACGGCGTCAGGTGTGACCGTGACACCTAATACCTTCTTCCACATTCCAATGAGTGCTGTTACCTCTTGTTCCGCGTTCGTGACCCCTGTAGCATAGGTGAGGGTGATTGGTGGCAGTAGGGAGGCGCTTGACAACTGTTCTTCTTGTAGTCCTTGCCCCAACAGGGCCTGCGCTTTTTTAGCATTGCCGGTGAGAGATTGTGTTCCATCCGGCCCCGTTAGGGCATCGTTGTAGCTGGGCATACCTCTAGGTACGATATGGTTTGTCGGTAGGACTGTGCCTTTCCAGACCGAGTTCGCGATCGCAGTTTTGTCAATGGCTAACGCGAATGCCTGTCGAATATGGATGTTGTCAAAGGGCTTAGTGAGGTAGTTCATGGCATAATAGTTGATCCACAACTGAGGTATCTGATAAAAGTCTTTGCGCTTCCTAGCGTTCGCTAACGATGACTGGGGGACACCGGTGGTATCAATAGTGCCGTGGGAGTATGCGGAATAAGCATCGCCTGCCTGCTGATAAAAAGCTATCCGTACATGCTGTAATTGTGGTTTAGGGTTGTAGTAATTCTTGTTAGGGGCTAAGTCGATTTGCTGTCCGTGAATATTCTGTACCAGCGTAAACGGTCCCGTTCCACCGCCCTCGGCAAGATGATCTGGAAACTTATTGGCGTATTTCGTAATGAAAGTTTTTTCAACGACATACGAGCAGGTATAGGTGAGCATATTCAGAAAATAGGCGGCTTTTTGTTTGGTGATAATGATGAGGGTCGAGTCATCGGGCGTTTGTAGTGAGTCATCGATGAGCGTTGTTATTCTGCCAGCTAACAGAGCGTCCGAGTCCTTAATTAGACCAAGGTAGAGCGGAGCAACGGTTGATTGAGTCGCGGGTTGTAGTGCACGGTCAATGCTATAGGCAACGTCCTTAGAGGTCAAGGGAGTGCCATCGCTGAAGTGCAGATTTTTCTTGAGATGGAAGGTCCATGTCAGGTTATCGGGACCGAGATCCCATGAACTGGCGAGTTGAGGATGAACTTGCAACTTATCATCAAGCCCAACAAGACCAGTAAATAGCATCTGGACAACTTCAATTGAGGCAGGATCATGCGCCAGAGCAGGGTCAAGAGTGTCTAAGTCCTTGATGCCAACCTCTGGCATAGTATAGATTTGTTTATTTGCGGGAGCTTTAACTAAAGGTTTTGTGTCGTCACCAAATACGCTGCAGGCGCTAAGTAGAAGGGTGGTGAGACATAGTAGAGCTATAGATTGTTTTATATATTTTTGTGTGGGGAACACAGCGTTCTCCTTAATAATTATGGTGCATGGGCAAATCGCACAGGTGAGACGCGAACTCAACCCTTGGCACAGACATGATGAAGTAGCGTTTCTACCATTTGGTTAATGCAGTAATTATCATGTTCCATACAATGGTACGGACAAGTAGGGACCGATTCAGCACATCCTAATAGCTTCTCAATTGTCTAGCAGGACATGCTATACACCTTGAAAATTACTCTGTAAGACCAATGGACGCCCACTGCCTTCATCAATCCCTGAATGCGGTTCGGGGACTACTCTACTTATATACGGCGCCGTATATAGTAGGGTAGTTCCCTTGTGGGCGTCCGTCCTGTATTATCACGTTATTTCGTTAAAGATTTGCAACCACGGTGTCGCGCTCCCCAAGTGCGGCGGCACGAATAGCGATTTGCAGGTAGATGTCATTATCTGTGTCGGGCAGGGTGTGAGGCCACGCAAGAAATTCCTCGGCGGCTGCGAGTACGATTTGTAGGGTGGAACCCTGATCGAGACTTGCGTTTGCTTGGGCTGCGACGAGTCCAATCACACCGAATAAAGCACGAGCATCATAGTTCAGCTTCATGTAGCGGCGTGCGGTAGTAAGCGCGCCAGATACATCGCGTCCCTCGAGTTGTGCTTTGAGCGTGTCTAGTTGGGCTGGAGCGATCAGGCCACCGCCGAGAACTGCCGATGATGGACCTCCAATGGAGTTGGCGGTATGGTTTTGGGCTGAGATCTCTTTGTACAGGTCATTGACGAAGGCTGCCGAGGTGAACAGCAGTGGCAGTGCTTCAACATCCTGCACTTGCTGGAAGACGAGACGAACTGCAGAGGCAAACAGCAGACCTTGCGCAACATGGATGAACAAGGCACGATCACCGTCACCTACGAGACTCATCACCTCCGCAGCAGCAAGGGAGATGACCGAACTGACGGCACGTGAGGAAGCTTCACCTTGCATGATCGCATCATACACAGCCTGACAGATCTGTGTTGTATCTGCATTGCTGCGTAACAATTGTTGCAGGGGCAAGGCGTTCGCGTTTTTGGGCGGAGAGATACGTGTGCGAATGCTCGACATATCATGGGTGGCAGAAAAGTCGCTCACGGTCTTAATCCATGCGGGAGCAATTGCGTCGGGCCGTAGGGGTAGATGAGGCGCCAACCAGTGGATAATGTTGGGCGCACGGTCGCCCCATTCGACTGTGCCAAGCAACTGGAAACCACGTACGGCGAGGATTAACGGTAGACCGCCATTCTGAAACGTTGTGGCGATGCTTTCATAGGCGCGTACCTCCATTGTACGATAGTCAGCACCCGTACCGTAGAGGCCGAGGAGCAGGCGCTCAACACGTTGAGCGTCGTTGCCTTCTACTGCCTGTCGCATTGCATCGTTGACACTTCCATGCTCGCCCAGACCACTTGGGAAAAAGGGCGTAGGGTAGCTCTCTTGTGCCTGCTGACCGGCACGTACGGCGGGCGCGACCGTGAGCATCGCTTCTACGAACAGCGGAAGTGCGCGTTCTGCACCCTGCTCTGGCCCTTCAAGGGGTTGTGGGATGAATTTCAGGTAGCGACAGAGCATCGCCGCCGCGTTTAGAATAAGCAGGGCTTTTCCCGAAGGATCGCCATGTGCCGCGATAAGTCCAATGCGTCCAATCAGCACGTCGGCGGCATCTTCATGTGCCAGCAGGTCATGTGTGGCGGCAACAATCGAGTCGGGATCGCCCGCAACGAGTGCGCTTACAAGTGGTGATAGATCGGCTTTCATTTCTATGGCTGCCATACAATGTACTCCTCAAAAAAATTAGTAGTGCTTTTACTCTTGCATTTCACGTATTGCGCGTTCGATATTGGGAATTTCGGCGTATTCTTCGTCAAGTAGTTTATAGGCCCGGCTCAGGTATAACCCAGCCAACTGCGCACCCTGCGGTTTCGCATCCACAGCGGCTGCAACTAACTGTGAGCTGCGGTATTTTTCGGCGAGCAAGTCCGCGATACGTTGCATACGTTTTTGTGTCTCGCGCAACTCGGCGTTATCATGACCTTCGAGAGCATACCGGGCCATGCCGATGAGTTTGCCTAATTCGGCCAGCTTCTGCCGGTCGGACATCGTGTGTAGGAGCAGCTCATCGGCATCTATATCGTCTAATGGCTTTGACTCACTGGAGTTAGAAATCTCAGCTGAGGAAGTCGAAGCGAGTGAACCAAGCGAGGAGATGTATGTTTCATACAACTGACCGTATTCCTCGCTGCTCATCGCAGCCATTTGTAAACGAGCACTGGGATCCTGACCACTGACCATGCCAACGTCGCATAAGTCGTCGTCGCGTCGTTCGGCGAGTTGTTCGATTTGCTCCATTGACTTGCCCTCTTCCAGCATAGGAGGGATGGGCATACCTTTCATTGCGCTGCCCGCTTCGCCAAGGTCTTCCGGTGAAATCTGTGCCGCAAACATAGGAGGGAGGTATTTCGCCAGCGACATAGGAATTGGTGGCACAATGCAATAGGTGCAATACACGGTGCGTGGATTACTTGAGCTGCGTGCAAAGAGGATTGCATGCCCTCTTGGTGCCTGTGCATTCCCACGTAAAAAATGTATACTCATATCCGAAAAACTCCTATAGGAATCTGTAATCGTTCTTCTCTATCATTCTCTCATTATCCCGGTAAAAATTACAACCCTCTGCGGATTTGTTTGAGCCGCTTTACAAGCTTTTGATTGGAAAGTAATTCTTCCTCTGACACATCTTCGCCACTGATAGGTAGTGCGTCTTCATATGCCTGCAGGTGTCGAGTAATCTCAGCGCCGCCAGCGATACGGGCGAAATTCTGCAGGAGGGTGTGTGCCTGTTCGTCCTGGTCGAGGCGTACATCTGCGATCGCGGTTTGTGCGTACAACTCGGCGTACTGGCGCAGGAACATGCTCCACTGCTGGGGAGTACCCAAGCTTTGCATGACGCGCTCAACCTGTGTAATAGCCTTTGCTTGCTCATCGCGTGCGCGTTGGTATTCTCCCCGTATCATGTAGACCCCGGCACGTGCTGAGCGCGTGTCGACGACGCCTAGTGGTCTACGTTGCTGGTGATAGAGTTTCAAAGCTTGTTCAAAGTCCTCTAATGCCTTATCTGGCTCTTGTTTTCCGCGTTGTGCAAGTCCGCGGGTGAGCAATGCATCGGCCTGTCCCAGCGAGTCGTCTGCTTGATTGAAGCGTACAAGGGCGGCCTCACAATTTTCCAGCGTCTCATCCCACTGTTCTTGCCCAAGATTAACCTGTGCGATACCGAGGGCAGAAGAGCCATCGCCGTTGACACTCTCTATCTGCTGAAATTGGCGACCAGAGGCTAGAAAGGTGTTGAGAGCCGCTTCAAGATCTTCACGTGCGAGTCGTGTTTGCGCGAGACCAAGCAGTGCCTCTGCAGATTGCAGTGGCTCCTGTTGTGCTTCGGCCACGTCGTGTGCCTCGCTAAAGCGTGCCTCGGCTCCAACGAGGTCGCCCTGTGTCAAAAACAATTGTCCACGTACGACTGAAGTTATAGGAGCGACTTGTAGGGCTACTGGATTGTGCGCAATTGCATTGGAAGCTCCTGTCAGGTGTGATGCCGCTTCATGTAAGTCCCCTGTAAAGATGGCAACGCGGGCGAGACGCGCTTCTGCTGCCGCGACCTCTGTCGCACCCGCAAAATCTCCCAGTGGTGTGACGCGTGCCTTTGCGTCCTCATACACTCCTTTCGCTTGCAGTAAGTGTCCCTGTTGATAGAGCACATCACCGATCGCGAGTAGTGCGCGGCTCTCAAGTCGCTCATCGTGCAGGAGGTGCGCCTGCGTTCTCCCTTCGTCCAGCGTTTGACGCGCACGTTCCAGGAAACCGCGCCGGCGCTGCAACTCGCCCAAGCCGACCGTGGCTTCGGCCTGCCCCATGCGATGCGCCACAGCTTTAAAGGTACGGAGCGCACGGTCCATGATTGCATTGGCGTACGAAAGTTGGCCACGGCGCAGATTGATTTCTGCCAGGAGTCGATTCGCGTGCGCTGTACCCAGCGCGTTTCGCTGATCGCTGTAAAGTTGGCCTGCCGCTTGTGCGCCGATTAAAGCCTGCTCAACGCTACCTTGTAGGAAGTACACCTCTGAGAGGCCGAGGTTAGCGTCTGCCTGTCCCAATTCATATTCCAAACCCTGTGAGGTGCTGAAGGCTTCGGATAGGATCCCGGAGGCTTTGTCGATCTGCTGTTCGTCGAGATAGACACGTGCCAGGCCCAATTGGGCGTCGATGGCACCGAATGTATCGCGTGTCTCCCGGTAAACCTGTAGCGCACGGGTATACCCGTCTTCGGCCTCTGCAAAGTGGCGCGCCATGCGTTGCAGGTCTGCAAGGCTGCGGCTGGCATCAGCTTCGTGAATGCTGTCGCCCGCTTCGTGGAAGTTGCGCATTGCCTCTTGATAAAAGTCTGTTGCGTACTCAGCGTTGCCTCGTTGGAGAGCGATATGGCCGAGGGCGAGGGCCGCATTTCCCAATCCCTGTGCGTTGTGCTGTGAGCGATAGAGGTTTTGCGCCATCTGGTATGCATCTTGCGCGCGGTCGAGGTGGGCGAGTTGTCGTTCTACGTGCCCCATCTCCAAGGTGCTTTGAGCTTCATTCAGTGGTTTATTCGCATCTTTGTAGAGCCTGATGGCGCGCTGATAGCTATTAATTGATTGTTCAAGCTGATTATTCTGACGTTGCACATCGGCGAGCAGGGCACGACTGTCCCCTGCACGCTTCATATCGCCAGCGAGTCGAAAGCGGATCTCTGCATCACCAAACGCCTCAGATGCTTTCTCCAAATTTCCGTCGTTGTATGCCTCTAGTCCTGCCTGTAAACGTTTTTCCGCTTGCTGGCGATCCTTCTCTTGCTTCTGTTCATCAGGTGTTGTCATGACTCTATCCTTACCCTATGTTCAGGGGTGAGTGAAACTTGTTGTCTCTGTCGTATTGTAGTGGGTGCGGCCCATAAAGTCAAAAGATATTTTTATCCCTGCTAGCAAAGATGTGATAAAATACGGGTAACTCTGTTCTATACTATACACGTTGGACTAATTGAGATGTTGTCATACAAGGAGGTAGCGTGAACGAAGATACTCTTGCCCGCGTAGACCTTTTTGCTTCTTTGGATAAAAGGGAGCTGCAGACGTTAGCCAAAAGCACTCATGAGCGTACCTACAGTGCTGGTACAAATTTATTTTCTCAAGGGGACAGTGGTTCAGGTCTCTACATCTTAAAGAGCGGCAAAGTAAGCATCACGCAGAGAACGCCGCACGGAACGGAGAAAGAGATCAACACTGCGGGTGCTGGAGAAGTATTTGGTGAGATGGCACTGCTGGACGACCAAATGCGCTCGGCGACGGTTACAGCTGTGGATGATGTGACCGCACTACTACTACCCGTCTGGGAGTTTCGAAGTGTTCTCAAGGCGCATCCCGATATCGCGATTAAAATGCTGGCTGCGCTCAGTCGTCGCCTACGTAAAGTGCAGGGGCCTGCCCAAGAAGACTAAGTATAGTCACTCGGGATCACATGTATGGTCATACGTCTACATCAGGGCGTACGACTATGAATGCGATCCCGAGTCTGTTTTCTCGCGATTAAGGAGATTTTGTATCTCCTCAAACATGGTCTCCACATCGCCAAAGGAGCGATAGACGCTGGCGAAACGGATGTAGGCGATCTTATCCATGCGCCGCAGATGCTCCATCACCAGTTCGCCGATGACACTGCTCGGCACCTCTTGTTTACCAAGTCGGTAAAGTTCTTGTTCGATTTCTTCGACCGCGTTCTCGATCTCCCCTGCGGGCAATGGTCGCTTCTCACATGCTTTACGAATGCCAATATAGAGCTTCTGGCGGTCAAACGGTTCACGACGTTGATCCTGTTTGATGACCATCAAATGAAACTTCTCGACCCGTTCATAGGTGCTAAAGCGGCCTTTGCAGTGCTCACATTCACGCCGCCTGTGAATGGCATCGCCGATGTCTCGCGAGTCCTTGACACGCGACTCAGTTCCACCACAAAATGGACATTTCATACGACCTCTCGAATCCAAAGATGTAATAGAAGTATCATATCACATTTTTAGAGGGAAGAGGAGCGAACATGGTACTCAGACGAGAACCACAGCAGCAGTTTGTTCGGGGACAAGCAGGTGAGCTACAGGCTGTGTGCCTGCTAGTGAAGGGGCAGATGTTTCACTTGGGCTGGTTTTTCCGACATAGCCTGAGCGCAGGCGAGAACCCTCGCGCCAGTATGCATACCAGTAGGGACCATGTCCGTGACCCTCGCGACAGGTGCCGCATGATGCCTTGCCACATTTACGATATTGAAGTTGATAAGTGATATGAAGATTATTTGGTAATTTTGTCATTATAGCCGCACATCCTTCTTCCGCAGTTACATCGCAATAATTTGTTTCTTATTGCCGCTTGTAGTGTACCATTAAAACATGAATATTATATGAATACGTAACTAGTTAAAATGAAAGAAAGTTCATCCTTTGTGAATAAGGATAATGACATATGTCGATAAATCGATAAAATCTTTTTCATAAGAGGAGACGGCCTTGCCTCCACTATTTAACAAATAGTGGAGGCAAGGCCGTCTCCTCTTATAACTACATCACTTGTAGGGTTATATCAAATTGCCAGGGGCGAGCCACTTCCTCCTCGAATTGAGCAAGTGGATCGATGGCACGCAGAGTAAGCGAACGTGCATCAGGTGAGGGTGATGGTGCGAAACGTGCTGTACCTTGATAGACTGCAATGCTTCGCCCACTTGATAGCTCTGGACGTGCGAGTAGCAGGCCGCCTCGCTCACCATTCCACTGTGTGCCCGTTGAATCGCGTAGGGAGAAGATGATGCGGGGAACAAAGGGAAAGCCAACGGGAAATGGAGGGCGCATCCAGAGATACCGTATCTCGAAGTGTTCCTGATAGAAGCGAATCTGATGTAGGATCAGCGTCATATCATACTGCTTCTGCTCCATTTCTAACGTCAATGTGCGCAGTGGTTCGCGAGCCTGTGCTGGTGGCGAGAACTTATCCTGTGTGCTGGAGGCAGCAACAACGACAGGAGGACGCGAAGCAAGTTCTAGAGCCTGTGCGGAAAACGGTGTCCGATCCACAAGGATATCGTTACATACATGGAGACATGCATCACAGATATTAGCCACCCCTGGTCCAGCGATCATGCGCTGGACTTCAAAGGAATAGCGACCGCAGAATGAGCAACGCGCCGATGATCGATCTGTACTCATGTCAGTACCTCATAAAATGAAAGCCGTGCCTGTGGAAGCTAATGAATGTATGTGCGCTACCAGAATATCTACATTAGCTTCACCACTATTATGTACGCCTAGAATACGTGTTATTTGTTCGTAGTGTTTCCACTGCTTCAGTATAAAGACCCAGTTGTTCGAGTAGGGATGCGTGTGCCTCCCACTCTAACGAGTCATTGATCGATTGTAGTATCCTGCCGTTCTCCCCTCTGTTCTTTAACAAAGAGGCCGAAGTGGAACCATTTGTAGCTTTACTAGAATAATGTTCAGATTGTCTATCGACAAGAAACTCATTGCCATACTTGCGTTGTAGGGCTAACGATACGAGATAATCGGCAAAGTGTGGATTTTTAGGCAGGAGTGAGCCATGTAGATATGTGCCGAATACGTTACGATAGACCGCGCCCTCGGTGCCGTCTTCCGCATTATTGCCACTACCCTTTAGCACCTTACCCAGAGGTTTCGCTGTGCCAAGATAGGTGCGACCACCATGATTCTCAAAACCAACTAGTGTCATACCGTTCCAACGAATGGCTACGTCGCCCACACAGCGAGGTACATGTGCGCCCTTGTGTATTGTCCATGCATCGAAGACGCCGAGGCCGCGCATATCAGGTCCCTCAGCAGGCCTGTAGTAGTGTGCAAGTAGTTGATAGCCGCCACAGACGGCGAGCACAGGCATGTCGTCCTCGATAGCGGCCCAGAGGCCAATGCCCTTCATTTCGTACAGGTCCTGGGCGACGGGTGCCTGCTCTTTATCCTGACCGCCTCCAATGAACAGCATGTCGTACTCGTCTGGGGCGAGGGCGTCGCCAATACCCAAACCAACGACGCGCAGTACGATGCCACGTTGCTGACAACGTTGACGAAAGGTGAGGATATTGCCGCGATCACCATACAGGTTGAGCTGGTCAGGGTACAGGTGTCCCAGTGTTAGGGACAATGGTTCAGTTAAATGATGCATTATGCCTGTTTCCCCTCCCAATAGCGCGATGCTAAGCCTTGCTGCTCTAACGCTCGATGAACTTCCAATAACCCTGTATACGTCGGAACAATGAACAGCGTTTCACCCTCTGGTACTTTGTGCAATGCCACCGAGATCGCCTGTTTCAAACCGAACACAGAGCGAGACTGAGCTTCCTCAGTCTCCGATGTGGTGCTTTGTCCCGCATGGGCACGGCGGCGTGCCTCAGCCTTCTGGGTCAAGCGAAGGGGTGCAGGTGGAATGATCGTCATGGCATCCTCTGCTATCCCAGCGTATTTCAGGCGTAGTGCAAGGTCTAGTGCACGTGTGCCGGCAACAACAAGCGTTTGGACATGTCCGACGCACCGCTCGAAGTCGACATCCCAGATCCAGGAAATATCGCGCCCATCGGCGATGTTATTATTTAAAACGAAGAGAATGTGGCGTGGGACACCCTCACTAAAGAGTGTACGCAATACTTCGTTAAAGCCGGTAGGATTTTTCGCCAGCAGTAAACGTATAGTACGGCCTTCGGCTTCGATGCGTTCACCACGACCAAACACCGGTTTTGATTGCTTAATGCCGCTTACGATTGGGTCCCAAGGTATGGAGGTAGCCAGAGCCGCAGTCGTTGCCGCGAGCGCGTTATAGACGTTGTAGATGCCGGGAAGCGGGACAATGATTTCCCTTTGCCCATTTTGAACCGTATCGTCGATGCTTACACGTAAGCGATCAAACGTGTCGGTCTGTACTTCGGTAGCGCGTACATCGACCTGTGGCCGGGCGAAGCCACAAGATGGACAAGCATAGTGACCCATATGACTATAGAAGCGCGTGGTGTAGACAAATTCACTGCCGCAGCGTGGACACATATTGGCATCTATTACTTGATGCGTTGTGTCTTGCTGTTTTCCATTTTCTAGCGACGTATCATCAATACCATAATATAGAACGCGACCAGTAAAGGAAGTGCCGAGGTAGGCAACCGCGGGATCATCAGCGTTAAGGACGAGCGTTGTTTCGGGTGATAGCAGTGCTACGGCCTGTTTCCAGTAGGTCATCACACTGTCAACTTCGCCATAGCGATCAAGCTGATCGCGAAAGAGGTTGGTGAAGACGGCAATGCGTGGAGAGATTGCGCGTACCACTTGTGGCAACGCTGCCTCGTCGATTTCCAGGACCGCGACCGCTTCACCAGAGCGACGCAGATGACCAGTTGGCAAGGCACGCATAACAAGCGAACTAGCTACGCCACGCATCAGGTTAGAACCTTCGCGATTCTGCCATACACGTAGTCCCGCATCACGTAAGATGGCTGTGATGAAACTGCTGGTAGTGGTTTTGCCATTAGTACCAGTGATTACAATGCTGCCATGCTGTAGTTGTCGCCCCAAATGTTCAACTATCGGTGGGTAGACGCGCTGTGCCACGACTCCGACGATACTTGTACCGCCGCCAACGTGTATACGACGGCTGATTGCACCCGCCGCTCTTCCTAAGAAGATTGCTGTCCCTGCACGCCATGAGCTAGTGCGATGTTTCTGGTCCTTTTGGGCAGGCGATACAGCGAGATCATTGTTTGACGCCGTTTTATGTATTTGCGTATTCCGTTCTTGCGTGTCCTGCGCATTCAAACGGGATGACTGGTATTTGCGCATGATACCTCTCTAAAAATAGCCCATCAATTTCGTTTAATATGTGAAGCATAGCATGCCAGTACAGATGGGTCAAGAGAACTGGGACAATGCAATACTTGCAATGGTATGGTATGCTTCAAAAGAAATTTTTGCCCTATCTTTAGGGTTATCTCTTGTGAGAGTACCTCTTGTCAAAGTGTGCTATGCTAGCACTAGATGAGCCAACTATAAAGACTACACATATAAGGATTAGGTAGGTTTGATGGCAAAAAAGCTTGTAATCGTAGAGTCGCCAGCGAAGGCGAAAACAATCGAAAAATTTCTTGGACGCGACTTTGAAGTACGGGCCTCGATGGGCCACATCATGGATCTACCTAAAAAGGGTCTCGGCGTCAACACGCGTAAGGACTTTACGCCAACATACGAAAATATCGAGAAAAAAGATAAACTCATTGAAGAACTGCGTGCGGCCTCTGCCAAAGCGGATCAAGTCTATCTCGCGCCTGACCCCGACCGTGAAGGCGAGTTTATCGCGTGGTCGTTGAAGAAAGCACTTGATCTAAAAAATCCGCTCCGCGCTGTGTTTCATGAGATTACCAAGAGCGCTGTACAGGAGGCGATCAAGAAGCCGCGCGAGATAAACGAAGACCTCTTTAACGCGCAGCAGGCGCGCCGTGTCCTGGACCGTCTGGTAGGCTACAAAATCAGTCCTCTGTTGTGGCGGCGTATTCAATCGGGTACCAGTGCCGGACGTGTGCAGTCGGTCGCCCTACGGCTCATTTGTGATCGCGAGGCGGAGATCAACGCCTTTGTGCCAGAGGAATACTGGAGCATCGCTGCCCTTCTGAGCAAGCAGAAGCAGGAGCAGACCTTCGAAGCCACGCTCATTACGCGTCTAAAAGATATCAATACCTTTAACAATGAGGAGCAGGCGAGTGAGGGAGAGGGCCAAAACGGGTCAGTTAAGACCGAGAAGGGGCGCATCAAGATTTCGTCCAAAGAGGAATCAGACAATATTCTAGCGGAACTCAAAGGTGCTACCTACAGCGTGCTCAAGTACGAGGAGCGTGAGCAAAAGCGTCAACCATACTTACCGTACACAACGAGCACGTTACAGCAGGATGCCTCGGTGCGACTGTACTTTAAGCCAAAGAAGACCATGAGTCTGGCGCAGCAATTATACGAAGGCATTGAGCTTGGAGCACGTGGTCATCAAGGCTTAATCACCTATATGCGTACCGACTCGACGCGTATCTCTGACGAGGCGCAGGGGAAGGTCAAGGAGTATATTGGCAGCGAGTTTGGCGCGCCGTATGTTGGTCAAGGAAGAGTGGGCAAGGCAAAGGCGACGACGCAGGATGCGCACGAAGCCATTCGTCCCACAGATGTAACGCTGACACCACAGGTGGTCAAGTCATATCTCACGCCCGATCAGTTCAAGTTATACAATCTGGTCTGGCGGCGCTTTGTGGCAAGTTTTATGACACCGGCGATCTTTGATACCGTGCGGGCCGATATTGTCGCGAAGCAATATGTATTCCGCGCCACCGGTTCCAACCTCAAGTTCCAGGGGTTCTACGCGGTGTGGCCACGTGAGGAAGATGAGCGCCTGCTGCCGGTGATGACGGTCAATGAGCAACTTGACCTGCACCAGCTGAAGCCAGAGCAGCATTTCACGCAACCACCGCCACGCTTCACCGAGGCGAGCCTGATCAAAGAGCTTGAGGAGCAGGGCATAGGCCGTCCGAGCACGTATGTGCCGATTATCAGTACCATTCAAGACAGGGGCTATGTCGACCAGGAGCAACGGCGTTTTGTACCTACATGGTTAGGCACAACGGTCAACGAGGTGATGAACAAGCATTTTCCTGACATCGTTGATACCAGTTTCACAGCGGACATGGAGCGCAAACTGGACGATGTCGAAGAGGGACGCCGCTCGTGGACAGAATTCCTGCATGGCTTCTATGGAGACTTCAAGGCCACAATGGAAAAGGCCGAAGCCGAGATGAACCGCGTACAGAAACCCGTCGAGGAGACTGATGAGACATGCCCCGATTGTGGCAACAAGCTCGTTATTCGAACAGGCCGGTTTGGACGTTTCCTTTCCTGCTCGACCTTTCCCGAGTGCAGCTATCGGCGCTCGTTCGTCAATAAGACGGGGGCGCTCTGTCCTGTCTGTGGTGGCGACCTTGTGGAGCGTAAGACGAAGCAGAAGAAGCGCATCTTCTATGGCTGTGCCAACTATCCAACCTGTACGTTTGCCTCGTGGGAACAACCGGTCGCGAACCCGTGTCCCAACTGTGGTGGTCTAATGGTGATTCCAAAGCCGGGGCAGGAGCCAGTGTGCTACAACGAGGTGATTGTGCCTCAACGGGCAGGCGAGGACAAGCCGGGGGAGGAAAATGAGAAAAAGCCGACGCGTACCACGCGGAAGAAAGTAGCGCAGGTGAATGGAAGTGAGGAAGAGGTGTACGATGTGCTGGTACCTAAGACGACAAGCCGTCGCACCACGACCACACGTGCAAAAGTAGCGGGCAACGGGACTACGGCAACGCGCAAACGCGCAACAGCGCGAGGGACTTCAAGCACAAAGACAACGCGTACAAAGAGTACGACGGTACGCAAATCTTCGACGCGAAGCACGCGAACGA
>CAXTCR010000031.1:0-24050 GCA_964242555.1 uncultured Ktedonobacteraceae bacterium | reverse complement strand
TGTTCTACCTGCTCTGGAATAACTTCTGCGTCAACAGTCACATTTTTGCGTCGAACAGTATAGTGGTAGAGCGTGATAATAAGAAAGGCAACGATACAGACATTGCGTGTGAAGATAGCAGGATTGAATGTTGGAATAGTGGGTATTTTGAGAAAATCCTTTATTTGGTTGTACATATATGGATAAATCCATGTTGTAAGTAGGCCAATACCTGTCCAGCCTGCTAGCCAGCGTTTATCCCACTCTGTAACATATGCAACGAATGGAACAATCCACAGTAAATACTGAGGGCTAAAAACTTTTCCTGTGCAGATGACTACCAGAAGCGTTAGCACGAGGGACATAGCAAGTGAGATTTTCCCACGCCACTGCAACCAAAACACATATGCTAAGCCCGAGACGAGCAGGAGCGTCATAATAGGTGAGACAACGCCTGAAAGGGGACTGAGCATATTGAGCGAACCAAATGTTGCATTATAGTGTACAGGAAAGCCAAAGAAGCTACCAATCCATAAAATCGATGCAGCCGTTGATTCCACTTGTATTGGACGATCGCCAAAATAGCCGAAGGGGCCAAGCGTTCCTGCGACACTTAAGAGCAGCGAGGCTAGGGTGAGGACACTACAGACAAGTACAAATACATCAAGCCCCTTCCACCACTGGTGCAAAAAGCGGGGTATCGATTTATACTGTGTAATAAGAAATGGAGGAACAAACAAGATTGGATAAAATTTAAACATGGTTGCCACTGCTAATAACAGGTATGCCCAACGCCAGCGTTTACGTTCTGCAAGCAACAATGCTCCTAATGTGAAACCAGCAGGAATAATATCAAAGCGACCCGCTGCAGTTCCCCAGCACGCAACCACGATGTAGAGAGCAAAAGCAATTGCGGCTTTCTGAGACTTCCACACACTCAGCATGACATACACTCCACCCGCAAGCAAGGCCATTGCTACAGCGAAAGCCACTTGATACCAGTGATGTGATGTCACAAGTCCAAAGCTAAAAGGAATAATAGTGAGTAGAGGATATTCATGTGGAAGCGAATGTAGAGGTAGTGACGGATCTTGTGATGAGACAAAAGGCACAAGCCATGCAAGGGAGTGGTGATTACTCAATACATGAATTACGTCTGCATTTGTAATAAAAGTTATACCAACAGGAGGCTCTGTGACAAAGCCACACTGTAGATTTGACCCTGGTATCGTCTTGATTGCTGCTACGCCATGCCAGAAAGCCGTTGCATAACACTCGTACTTTGCAGGATCAGTATACCAGGCAAAAATTTGCCAGGAAGCACCGTAGTATAAGAGGCAACCCATTACCAGGACAATGCCGATGTCCAGAAGCACACGTTTATTCAGCACGTTTACCATAATCCATCACATATCTACTCGTCGGTTTGTGTTGTGAAGTATCTCAGCTTTAAGAGCAGACTCAAAAGAAAATAAGCCTCCCTATAGAGACATACTTTCATACGAGTGATACGTCTAAATAGTCACAATACGGCTCGATAGACATAAGAGACACCCAAAATGGCTACTGCGAGTTATCTTTGAGCTTACGGCTCAGGCTCAGAACCATAATGCCCACTTGCAAGCATAGTGAGCCTCGACGCGACATGGTATGATTAAATATAAAGTGAAATTACTCATAACAAAAATACAGGAAGATTCTTTTTCTATGTTTACATCTTCTGCTCTCACCCATCTGTTAGCAACCTATGGATATATCGCAGTGCTGCTTTTTGTCGCTATTGAAAGTACAGGTATTCCGTTTCCCGGAGAAACAATGCTTATTATTGCGTCAATCTATGCGGGGACTACGCACCATCTCTCAATCGGCTTTGTAATCGCGGCTGCAGCGCTTGGAGCTATACTTGGAGACAATCTTGGCTTCTGGGTGGGGCGCGAGGGCGGCTACCGGCTGTTACGACGTTATGGAAGGTACATACGCCTTGATGAACGCAAGCTAAAGCTGGGACAATATCTTTTCCAGAGGCATGGCAATAAGGTTGTTTTCTTTGGACGCTTTGTCGCTGTTCTAAGAGCATGGGCCGCTTTTTTAGCAGGTACCAATAGGATGCACTGGACAAGTTTTCTGCTGTACAATGCGCTTGGTGGTATTACATGGGCGGTAATTTTTGGATTAGGCGGCTATTTTCTTGGTGATCGAGTGCAACAATTATCAGGACCTGTAGGTATTGTTGCTCTTGTAGTAGCGGTAGTGTTTCTTGTTGGATTTTTCATCTTTCTGCGTCGCAATGAAAAGCGCCTGGAGGACGAGGCTGAACGTGCCCTACCAGGACCACTTGATGCTCGTCAGGCAAGTAAACAAGGCTAGGAACACATCAAACCCATAAGCTCATAAGAAATTATGTTACAATGAGAGAAAAGAAATTGAAAGAAGGGTAGAGAACATGTTCACATTGCTTCAAACACCAGCAAGACCTGATCCATTACCATCGGTAGAACCAGACATCGCTCAACCACTGCCGATACCGCCAGAACAGGAGCCGACACCTGAAGCACTTCCCGACTCATCTCCAGCCCTTACACCAGAGGATGTTCCAGACCCAGTACCAAGCGCGCAACCGCTAATGGAACCAGATGTGATGCAGCCCCTGCACGATCCGGCATCTCCGTTACCCCCACATCAGGCTCCATAGTAACAATTTATGCGTCTTGTCTCCCATCCCTAGGTGGCTGCTCCTGTGTCGTTTTTAACCACGCATTCCAATAACGTATTTCGAAAACGACATACGTTACCAAAATGACGAACAACGCACCCAGGAGCAGTAAGGGAGACAAACTTGCGCCAAACATCATGACTGCAATGGTGCTGCCGGCAATGAAAATACGCAATAGGATGCGACTCGAAGGCATTTTACTGATAGTAACAAGTTTGAGTGCCATTGCAGAAAAAATCCACACGAGTAGACCGATGGCGAGCAGTCCGCGTGTTTCAGCGGTCAATGTCCCATGCGTTGCCTCCTCGACAGCACGCCCTAGACCGATCCCAATAATCGTCAATCCGATTAACACAGGTAAATGGGCATAGATATAGGGCTGACCAGTTCCCAGGTTATTTTCATATGGAGCTTCGTCAAGAAAAGTGAAATACGTCCACCAGATGCACACTGTGACACAGAACGCCAGTACCACTGCCATAAACGACTGTGGAACGACCTTATCCGCTGCAACACCAGTGATAATCACATAGACGATCTCGCCCAGCACAATAATTGTAAACGAAGCAAAGCGCTCTGGGATGTGTGTTGTATCAAGTGGCGCGGAACGAAGTACATGACGCATACCAAGCCATGGAGTTATAAAATCAACGCCAAGGCCAACTACCCAAAAGACATAACATAGAGGTGGAGGTATGAGAATGGAAATGGTCCACAATCCTGCACCAATGCTAAAACCTCTTAAGTATAAGTCTGTAATGCTACGCGCCTCTGTAACATGATGACGTGCCCGAATGTAAAGAAGTAGGAGACATGCACGCGCGACGACAAATGATGCGGCGAAAAATGCTGCCCTGCCCTCGAATGCTTCCGGGATAAATATTGCCATCCCTGCCGCAGCTAGCATCATGCCAAAGGTTGTGAGGCGCTGGAGAAGATCATCGGTATCAAAGCGTGTGTCATACACTGTATGTCCACACCACGCCCACCAGACTGGAATAAAAAGCGCGACAAATTGTACAAGGTGTAGCGGTGAGACATTCGTACTGAGTCGACTTCCTAAGGCTCCTACAGCAACCGCGAACACTAGATCGTAGAACAGTTCGAGCCACGTCGCGTGACGGTTTCCAGGTCGAGTTGGAAGACGTAGTTGGGGGGGACGTACCAATCGAGTTGCCATGGGCAAGTTCACGCTCCTCCGCTTTTGTCGCTAGTTTGTAGCGCTCTCTGTTGATCTTTAGATAACTATAGCACAGGCAGACAGTACGAAAACACAGAATGCTTGACTTATTTCCCTTACTTTACTATACTAACAGTAGATACTATACTGTATAGTATAGTTACATACTGCTATCTAAAAAGGGATAGATGTTATGACAGCAGTTCGTCTCGAAAAGGGTAAAGTAAGCGGCAAAGAACGCCTTATACAAGCGGCCCGTTCATTGACGCAACACACTACTTTTGACGAGATTACGATTGATGAGATTGTCAAAGTTGCTGATCTCTCGCGTCCTGCTTTTTATTATCATTTTGTGGGTGGCAAAGAGGAACTACGGACCGAGCTAGTGCGCGCTGGCTATTTAGGAGACCAACCGGTACCGGATGTAAGGCAGGGGATAGTCGAGGCAGCATTACGCGTTTTTGGACGCTCGGGCGTCTCTGCTGCAACGCTTGACGATATTGCGAACGAGGCTGGTATCTCACGCGGTGCCCTCTGTTGGCACTATCGCAGTAAGGATGATTTGCTGAGCGCAATAGTCCAGCATCACGAATGCTATCAAGCCCTGCGAGAGGCGATGGAGAGTCTTGAGCAAGATTTGCAGGATGGCGTCCCTATCGACGACGAGACCTTCCTGCGGCGCATTGCTGGTGGGTTTTACGACTCGCTTACAGTGCAAAGCGATCTTGCACGTTTACCTATTCTCTTGCTACATACGCATCCTGAAGTTGCACACTTTCTCGCCGATAAAATTGTGGGAGGACGCAAGCCGATTATAGAATACGTGAGAAGACGGCAAGAAGCAGGTGCCTTTAGCACGCACATTGACGCAGCATTCTTTGTACAGATTATTGCCATGTCTTTCCATATGCGTGCTGTAGGACGTGGATTGCACGACCTGTTACCATTTGCCCATCTTTCAAGGGAAGAGACGATCGAACAACTCGTCTCGCTTTTGCTGTATGGGATTGTGCCGAGGGACACAACATCAAGTGTTCAACGACATGAGCTAGAAATATAATGACCTATAACCAGAGTAACATGTTTTCCTTATTCTTATATTGAAGGAGTCTCTCATGCAGGGTAATGCACAAGCAGTTCGGCGCGAGGGAAGGTTGGCGTACAAATGGGTGGTTGCAAGCGTCGTGGTATTCGGGGTGTTCATGAGCATCCTGGACCAGACAATTGTTAATATCGCTATACCACGTCTACAAACCGCCTTTGGCGCCGACATTCACAGTGTTCAATGGGTACTCACGGCTTACATCCTTACGCAGGGTGTCGTCACACCGACAGCAGGCTACTTCGCCGATACGTTGGGAACGAAACGCTTTTATATTATTTCCCTTTCAGCTTTTACTCTTGGCTCGGTTCTTTGTGGTCTTGCGTGGAGTTTGCCAGCGCTCATCTTCTTCCGCATTCTACAGGGTGCTGGTGGCGCAGCATTGTTTCCGCTCTCGATTACTATGCTTTTCCGTGAGTTTCCACCTCAAGAGCGCGGTCTAGCATCTGGTGTCTTTGGTGTACCCGCCCTGCTTGCACCTGCTATTGGACCAACACTTGGAGGCTATCTTGTCACATACACCGATTGGCAAGCAATCTTCTTTATCAATCTGCCAATTGGCATTCTTGCCATCATTCTAGTAGTCGTGTTTATTCGCGAAACACAGGCGCAGGTCAACCAGCGCTTCGATTTCCTTGGCTTTTTCTTCGTTGCGCTCGGTCTTTCGCTAGTACTCTACGGTCTCTCGGATGCAAGCACTAATGGTTGGGGATCGGTACAGGTCATAGGCTCAATTGTTGGCGGTGCACTAGCATTGATCATCTTTGTCTTTGTTGAGCTTGCCATTGTGCGTCGTGAGGGACGGCCCCTACTTGATCTTCGCTTGTTTACAAATAGGCCATTTACGCTCAGTATCATTGCAAGCCTGTTTGTGATCTTTGGCCTGTTTGGAGGTGTGTTCCTTTTCCCACTTTACCTACAAAGTGTTCGTGGACAAAGCGCATTTGAAGCTGGCCTCATTCTGCTTCCACAAGCATTAGCCGCAATGGTTGCAACCATCGTCGGTGGACGACTCGTTGACCGCATTGGCGTAAGAGGAGTTATGATTCCTGGCTTACTAATCCTGGCATATGCGACGTGGCAACTTTCCTTCCTCTCGCTCTATTCGTCGTACGGTTGGATACAGCTTGTGCTTATTATTCGTGGTCTTGCACTCGGCTTCTGTGTACAACCACTGACAGTTGCAGGTCTGTCTGAAATTCCCCCTCGACAGCTAGCTCAGGCGTCATCGCTCAATACGGTTGCTCGTGCAGTCTCTAGCTCGTTAGGTATCGCGGTCCTTGCAACACTTGTACAGACACAAACCAAAATACATTATGGGCATCTTGCAGAACAAGTAACACCATCGTCACAGCTCGGACAATTATTGCCACGATTGCAAGCATTGTTCACTCTAAAAGGTGGAGACATTCTTTCTGCTAGGTCGGCAGCACTGCAAACGATCAGTGGTTTGGTCCAACGACAATCATTTATACTCGCCATTCAAGATGCCTTTCGCTTCAGTTTGGTTGTGGCGTTCCTTGCGATTATCGCTGTTCTCTTCGTGAGCAAGTCACGACGCCCAGCACCACCTACACCAGGAACAGTACAAGGCACACAGCGCCCAGGACAACCCGAAGAGGAATCCGCTCACCCCGTTGTTGCCTTCGTTGAATAATTGTTATTGTATATAGGAAAAGGAGTATTCATGAGTACACTTATTATCGGAGGTCTATTCGCGTTGGCGCTACTTGCTATGATTGGTGTTTTCTTCTTAGCAAGAAGTGAGCCACGCACTCTAAAGGTTCCTACAACTCAAGTACACAACGAGCCTTTGGAGAGGAACGAGCCAGCGCAAATTGCGAACGGAGGCACACTACTTCAACCGGGACTTCCTGCTCCAAAAGAGGAGATTGTTCTCTCAAAACAGACAGTTCCCTTGCAGCAAAACGCGTCACGCTTTCCGGTAACAAACGGACAATTCCACAAGCTATCCGACGAGTTGCAGGCATTACACATCCAAGCGCAGGAGATTGAGCAACGTTTGAGCATTCTGGCCGAGATGATCGAGCACATCGAACGAGAGCAAAGCCAATTTGTTCGCATCGATGAGGAAGTAGCCCGTCGAACAGAGCCAATAGGGGCAAACTAGTCCCAATAAAATAGCAAAGCGGGTGCGACCTCTCAGAGATTGCACCCGCTTTGCTGTACATTCGTAGAATTAACGGTCTACAAACGAGCGTACCAGCATAAGAACAGCCACAAACACCTGATAAAGCTCCAAAGCGTTTTCGCCCGTCATCTTCACTGTACGGGCAGAAACTCGCTCGACGCCTCGTATCCACAGGGCTGCCTCTGCCATATCCGCCAGGAGAAACGTCACTTCAACTGTGATAGGTGTCGTAAATTGCGGCGGTTTCATAGTAGATAGATTGCGAACAGCAAGAGTCGCCCCTTCGCGCAACATCTCACAGGCAACGGTTGGATGTATATGCGATGCGGCAAAACGTCCCCGTGACTCTTTGACAACCACCTTTTCGGCATCGGGAGCCACAAATTGCGCTTCTTCTGCTGTTACCGCATCACCACTGACCAGAATGATCGGCACGTTATAATGGGCCGCAACGAGTGCATTCAAACCCGATTCGCCGACGATTTGGTCATTGATACGAACCTCCCAGATAGCGCTTGGGCTATATGTGTGTGAAAGGACCGTGCGTTCAGCACCAATTGAACCGTGATAGCTCACAAAGCAAACGCCATCAAAGCTGTCATCCATGCCTTCCATCATATAAAGGAACTTTTGCTTACCTGTAATCAGTGTTGCTCGTCCCGCAAGGTCTTGAGGGTGCAGGTTGCGCATGAGATGATGCGAATCATTTACAACAAACTCTGTTGCACCACCCGCCATCGCCCCCTCAATTACGGCGTTTACCTCGTTCGTAAGCAAACGCCGCCCTTGCTCATACTCGGGGTTGCCCTCAATGACTTGTTCCCACGCTACGATACCACTTGTACCTTCGAAATCTGTGGAGAGAAACAGTTTCATACATATGTATCCTTATCAAAATATACTCTCGCTTCTCAACTATCAAGATTAGCACTTCCTGGCCCACCTGCTGCATGACAAATCTCAATACTTGCCTGCCGACCAGTACGCTCTGGATAGTGTTGCTCGACAGCTTGCTGTAGTGCATCTATCGCTGAGTTGTGCACAAGATTAATGGTGCAGCCTCCGAAGCCACCACCCATCATACGTCCGCCCAGGACTCCCGGTACGTTGTGCACGATGTCTACCAGCGCATCAAGTTCTTTAGAACTGACTTCGTACTCGTCACGTAAACCGGCGTGACCCTGCCAGAGGATGGGACCGATTGCTTCAATGTCTCCCTTCTCTAGCAATGCTGCAACCTGTAGGACGCGAGCGTTTTCGGCAATGATATACCCTGCACGCTTTTGTAAGATCTCGGGCAGATCTTGCTTGTAGCGAGCGAATTGCTCCTGAGTGATATCCCGCAGGGAAGTAACCTGCTGCACTTGTCCCTTCGGCTCATGTGTAGTAATCAATTCGCGCAGTAGAGCTACAGCCTCTTCGCATTGTCGACGCCGTTCGTTATAGCCAGAGCTTGCAAGTTCGCGCCGTACCCCTGTGTCGATAACGACAAGCGAGATGTCAGGGTCATCGAATGGTAAGTAACGATAGTGCAGCGAGCGACAATCGATCAAGACTGCTTTCCCGGGTTTGCCCAAACCAGAGGCTGCCTGATCAAGAATACCACTTCTCAAACCAGACGCGATGTGCTCGGCACGTTGGCAGAGCGAGGCAACGTCCATAGGGGTCATCATCGCCTCCTGTTCGCCGATGGTAAAATGCCCCTCAGACAACCAGGCAAAGTACTGTACCGTAGCAACCTCAAGCGCGGCTGACGAACTCATGCCACCGCCAAGCGGCACATCACCACTAAGTACGGCATCAAAGCCATTCAGTGGCAAAGAGGCACGGGCTAATTCAGCTGTTATTCCGAGTATATAGCGTGCCCAATTCGGCAATTTGCTCCGTTCTTGCTCGAAGGTTTCGGGCAATCCCTCAATCGAAAACTGCGCGTACTCCTCAAATTGCATCGACCAAAGCCGTATTATGGAGTCATTTCGGCGGCGGCCTGCTAGTGCTGCAACGCGATCTACAGCACAGGGCAGTACAAAGCCCTCGTTATAGTCGGTATGTTCGCCAATTATATTGACGCGTCCAGGCGCCCATGCAGCACCTAGCGGTCCTGTATACTCCTTATGATCAGCAAAGACTACAGGAAATTGTTGTGCTGAAGCTAATGCGGGTTGAGGAAGTGTCATAATTGCTGCTCTCCCTTTGCTTTTGTTATCGCCTCACGTAATTCCTGTGCTTTTTGCTCTGGCGAAGAATCATTTGTCCACAGCCCCCAGATTGACTCGGATGATGCTGCAAACTTTAATTTACCAGGAGCACGTCCAACAGCGAGAATTTCAACGTGTAAGTGAAAACGTTCATCGGCAAGCTGGTGTATGCCCAATAGATATGGCATTGGGGCCATTGCGCCATCAAACAATGCGTTGTAGCCATGCACTACCTGCAAGAGCAACGAGGCAAGTGCTCGTAACTCGTCATCTTGCATCCGGGCAAGATCGGCGACGTGCCGCCGTGGATACAGGTGCGTTTCGTAGGGATAGTGCACGTATGGTGGTAGAAATGCTTGCCAGTATTCGTTCGAGGCAACCTGTTGCGGGCCGTCGCTCAACTCATTTTTCTCACGACAAAATGGGCAACCTCGTCCCGCGAGATCATCCTGGATAACTGTCTCCATTTCGCGCTCCAATATCGGAGGAATAACGGAAACGCCGTACGCCTGTCCGTGAGGATGATGTTGTGTTTGTCCAATAGCCTCGCCATTGTTTTCGAAAATCATCACAACTGGGTAGCGAGTCGTAAGGTCATGATAGAGATCGCGCCACATACGAGTCACAGCGAACACCTCGTCAACAGTGAGTTTTGTAAAGGTTCGATTGTGGTCACGATTATAAATCACGACATATGCCTCGCCAACCGGAGGAACAAGTGGGGGAAAGTCATTGGGATGTAACCACACCTGTGTCTCTGGCCCTACTTTTCCCTCGGTGATATCAGCGCAAAAAGGGCAGGCATTTGTCCCTTCGCGGCGACTCATGCGATGGGGGGCATTCACTAAATACTGGCGTAAAATTGGATTCCAGATTAGTGGTGTTTTTTGTTCCGTACTCATGTCTTCTCCTATGACCCGTGTTGCTGCGCTTGACTACCCATTAAAACACAACGTCCCTGTTGTCCAAATGATGCTAACAGCGCACCCTTATCTATTACACTCTCATCGCCAGTGTATAACCACTCGTCCCATGTGCCTTTGTCCGTAAAAAGCGCCCACGCAACGGGAGCAATAGTCTGCCTGACGGCGCGCATAATTTCTAGTGCGTGCTCAAATCCTGGCTCCAGGTGTTCCAAATCAGGTAGTTCCTCGTCTGAAAGCGCCTCGAAGGTACGAACTGTTTTCACCTCACCATTGACAATCTCGCAGATACAGCTAAACACGATACGCTCCCCTTGCTGTTCAGTGGCATCGGACCACACGGCAGCAAGAAGTGTACAGTGAGTTGGTAGCCGGTCGAGCATTGCGGTTATTTGTGCTTTATTCCAACCATGCCATATATAGGCGTCATCGTTGTCAAGTCGTGTTGCAATTGAAAGAAGAGGGCGTACTGCCTGCCACGATGGAGCGTCCGCGTTGATGATTTGAAGTTCTTCTGCTAACACACATCTTTCCTCACTAACGTAGTTCTCCTCTCTATGATACATTACTGGATGGCCTGATGATATACTGATGGAAGAACTTACTCAATATAGTGCTTCATAAGATAGCTAAAGAGGCATTGGCATGACTGACACATCCCTTTTCTCATTTGCGCTTGGCATCTGGGGCACCACCGGTATAATCGTGCTTATCGCACTGACAAGTACGCTTCTCTACTACTACCGTGATAGCCGGATGGGAAATTTTCGCTGGCATATACGCAATATGCGCCTGAAACAACTCTCAGCACTTGCATGCATGTTTTTCTTTGCGATGGCCGCCAGTTACGCTGTTATACGCGACGCATGGGCCATACTGTACGTTATTTTCGCCTTTAAAACCGGAACCTGGTGGATACGTTGTGCAATAAGCCAGAGAGCACAGTAAGATGGAACATGATACACGTATAGCAAGCGTTGTAACACAACTTGCATCTGTACAAGGCACTCAAGCAATTGTGCTTGGTGGCTCACATGCCTCTGATACAGCTTTGCCAGACTCAGATATAGATATAGCGATTTACTACAGTGAAGCACAGCCGCTTGATATCAATCATGTACGTTCAATCGCTTCGACTTTTAATGATACAGCAAATCCAGTTGTAACAGGCTTAGGTGAATGGGGACGTTGGGTCAATGGTGGAGCGTGGCTTACTGTTGAAGGACAACGAGTAGATTTCTTGTATCGAAGCATCGACTTCGTGTCGCGTATACTGGACGATTGCACGCGTGGCATTTTCGAAGTTGACTATCTGCAACAACCCCCTTATGGCTTCTACAGCTACATGTATTGTGCGGAGACACAGATTTGTAGACCACTCTACGACCCGAATGACATCCTTTCAAGGCTTAAAGTAAAGGTTGCAAACTATCCCCAAGCACTTAAGCAGGCTATTATCGAACCAAATCTCTGGTCAGCAAGATTTAGCGTGGAAAATGGGGAAAAGGCGGCCAAACGGAGCGATATATACTTTACAGCGGGTTGTATAACAAGAGCAATAAGCATGTTGGTACAGGTGCTGTACGCACTGAACGAAAAGTATTTTTTGAGTGAGAAAAATTTGGTCAAGCAGGTAAGCTCGTTCAAGCTCTTACCCGACAATTTTGTCGAGCGTATAACGGCTACGTTGGGCAATGTAGGAAGCGATACTGACGAACTCATGCAAGCTATTCGCTCTACTTATTCGCTTTTACGCGATTTAGAAGCGCTTTGCTAGTAGCCAACTTACGGGAAATGCGTTATAATTAGGGCCAAGCTACTGTCAGAGGATGTTACGGATGACTGACTGTGATGGTAAAAATTGAACATAAGGATGGTACAGACTCGTGCCGTGGTGTAGATTTTTTATTCCAAAGATTGCTTCGCCCCATGTTAAGCCAGAGGACGCAGATTTGAACGATCACGTCATGTACGCCAAGTGTATTAAAGGGCATGTGTTGAGAAGTGCTGATGACTGGATTCTCTGCGAAAATTTGCCTGCACCAGATGCAAAATGCTGGCAAGAAGGTGGTGATACAGTATTTTCTCTTCTAGCACGCAAGCGCAATGAGGCAAGGGAAAGCAACCTGACCTCTAACGATGAGGAGCTAGAGGGTACGATAAGGACTGTTCCAACGAAATCGAGCACTTCTTAGATGAGCATTCCCTCCTTATCTTCTGCCTCTCAATCCGAACACACTAAGCGCGTCCAGCATTCTCTCTTACAGTGGTATGATGCTGAGAAACGCTCTCTCCCCTGGCGTGAGACAAGTGATCCGTATGCTATTCTTGTATCGGAGATCATGTTGCAGCAAACGCAGGTTGACCGGGTACTACCGAAGTACTATCAATTTCTAGCAGCATTTCCGACATTAGAAGCGCTCGCTACCGCTTCCACCGCCGACGTTCTATCAGTGTGGGTACCACTTGGGTATAATATGCGGGCAGTGCGCTTGCAGTCAATTGCGCGTCAGGTTATCGAGGAATATCACGGACGCATTCCCGACTCGATTGAAGAGTTACTCCGACTGAAAGGCGTTGGTCGATACACAGCAGGCGCGATTGCGTGCTTTGCATATCATAAACAGGTTGCAACGGTTGATACGAATATTCGGCGCGTACTCCATCGCATCTTCTTTGGTCTGGAACATCCTGAGCCAAAGCTGAACGATGCACAAATGCTTCTCCATGCAGAGCATGTGCTTCCCGAAGGTGAGGCATACAACTGGAACCAGGCGTTGATGGACCTGGGAGCAACAATATGCACGAGTAACAACCCGAGGTGTGGGCAATGCCCACTACAAGAGACGTGTGAGGCGTATGCTGAAATGAGTCAGCATAGTCTTTTCCCTTCGGGAACGGTCCTGCGTCAACTACGCAAAGTGGCGGAGAAAAAGCAACCCTACCGGAACGTACCATTCACCAGTAGCAATCGTTATTTTCGAGGACGTATTATAAAGCTCCTCAGTTCAGCTTCTACTTCCGAGCGTCTTTCCTTAAACGATCTAGGACATCATTTAAAGCAAGATTTCAGCGATGCCGATTTGCCATGGTTACAACAAATTATTGATGGCCTCGTGAAGGATGGTCTGCTGGATGCGACGACTGATGGAGTCCGCTTGCCATAATAGAGTCCTGACTCTTATGCTATAGATACAAGAACAACATATTTTCTCAATATTTGTCTTATGGAGGATTATGACGATGCGACTTTCCAGCATCAACGATATTACAACGAAACATAGGCACATCTTTCTATCACCTCACTTTGATGATGTTGTTTTCTCCTGTGGTGGTACACTTGGTGTCCAGTTGAGTAGTGGTCTACGCCCACTCGTCATTACTATCTTTGCTGGCCTTCCAGAACCCGGCACACAACCCAGTGCTCTTGCAACAGAAATTCATCGCGAGATGGGAGTAAACTTAAGTCAGGGCATTGCAGGGGCTGTAGAGACACGCCGCAAAGAAGATGCTGCCGCACTTGAGTATCTTCAAGTTGACTATCTCTGGCTTGATTATCCAGAGGCTCTCTACCGAGGTAATCCTGCGTATTATACTACGAAGGAGCAGTTAATAGGGGGGAACGTCAATGACGCAGACCTCGCCATTGACCACCAGTTGGCTCAAGACTTAGTCGCGCTGGCCGAAAGACTACCCGATGCCGTCTGGTATGCCCCATTAGGAATTGGGCGCCATGTCGATCATCAGATTGTCTCCTCCGCGGCGGATAGACTGGTACAACGCGGGTCGACGGTATACCTTTATGAAGAATTCCCATATGTGCTACAAGAGGGCGCGCGTGAGGCGAGGATACAGGAATTAGGAGAGGTACTGGAGCCAAATCTGGTTGAGGTATCTGAAATGATGCCTTACCGCTTGGAAGCCGCTGATATGTATGTCTCACAAGTTGTTCCAAATTTTGGCGATGTAGCTACCATGCATAGGGTGATAGATACGTACGCGCACAATATCAGACCTGTTGAAACTATTCGCCTGGAACGTTACTGGGCGGTATAATCAACAGTCTTTATACATAGAATAGAAACACGTAGGGACCGAATTACTACGTCCTTCTCGTCTTTGGTAATTCATCACCAACGAAGACGTGCTGAAGCGGTTCCTACGGAAATTCTCGTGTGTTGTGTGGGAAAGGTGAGGGAGTAGTGGTAACGGGAATTGAAGGCTCAACACTTGGCCGCTATGAGCTTCGGCGGCGCGTAGCACAAGGCGGCATGTCAGAGGTGTATCTTGGATATGATCGTCGCGTACGGCGCAAGGTCGCGGTAAAGGTGCTGTATGGAAGCAGCGAACCATTTGTTCGTCGCTTTGAACGCGAAGCGCTCGCGGTTGGTACATTATCACACGACAACATCCTCGCGCTCTATGACTTTGGAGAGCAACGCCCCTGGTACTACCTCGTTATGCCATACGTCGAAGGGGGCACACTGCGCGACTACCTATTACGATGCGAACGCCTTACGTTAGAGGAGGCCGGTAGTTTTCTTGATCAGATTGCGTCCGCGCTGCAATACGCACACGATCATGGGGTAGTTCATCGAGACGTGAAACCTTCGAATATTCTTCTCCGTCTGGATGGTCATGCTTACCTTGTAGATTTTGGTCTTGCGAAGGCTAAAATAGAGGCGGAGTCGCTTACCCATGCAGGAGCGATGATTGGCACACCCGAATATATGGCTCCAGAACAATCCAATGGAGAGCACGACTACCGCAGCGACATCTACTCCTTGGGTATTGTACTCTATCAGATGCTTACAGGACGCGTTCCATTCACTGCTGAGTCACCCGTTGCTATTTCTCTCAAACATATCCAAAGTCAAGCGCCATCGCCACGCCAGCTAAACCCTGACATACCACAACCGATTGAGGACGTGATCCTTAAAGCGTTGGAGAAAGATCCTAATGAACGCTACCAGGAAGCACGCATTTTTTCAGCTGCCTATAAGAAAGCACTACAGCAAGAACAAGCGAACAAGCTTTTTGATGATGAGCTAGACGGAAAGGGTGAGGAGGGGCAATTAGACCCATCCTCTAAGTTGTCGCGTGATACACATATTCTTTCAACACTAGAGTTACTAGATACCGATGAAAAGGTGCCTCTTTTCCCACTCAAGCAGGCTCCATCACCCGTGCCGTCACTTGTTGAGGTTCGTTGGCATACGCCACATATACGTTCCGCTCTTGTAGGCTTATTATGCCTCATATTACTCATAGTGCTAATATTTGTGAGCATTGAGCGCCAACCCATTGCGTTTCAAGCACATAAGCAAAAGCAGACGCTACAGACATCGACAGCACAGTGGACTACCAAAACACCTGTGACCAATACGGTAAATACGCAAGCTACTTTAGCAGCTCAAGCGCGCGTGCGTGCGACTGCCGGCATTACTTCTTCGATCGATGCTGGTAACGTTTTATACGGCGATGATATGACGGTTCGCGGTGGAGGTTGGATAGACGATGGTTTCCAGTGCTTCTTTTCACCTCAAGGGTATCACGTCTACGCATACTCAACGCAAATTCAACACACTGTTGCGTGGTGCTACTCCAATCAAGGCTATTTTTCAGATGTCGTGATTACTGCTCAAGCACAACTACTGCGCGGCGACGTTTACGGCATTGTCTTTCGCTTGAGACCCAATAGTAAAGATTTCTACGTTTTAGAGATAAGTAGTCGAGGTTACTATCGCTTCGTAAGAGCAACAGGCAGTAATCCTCTTAACTGGTTAATACTTATCGATTGGACCTATTCTACAGCTATTACAAACGGGTATGGACAAACAAATACTTTTCTTGTCGTCGCAGCAGGGAACTCGTTTCGTTTCTACATAAATAAGCAATTGCTTGTTACGAGCTTTGCCGACGACGCTTATACCGCCGGTTTTATTGGTTTTCTTGTTGGTGGAGATAGTGCTGGTGGAACAGAAGCTGTTTTTAGCAATGTATGGGTTTTTCAAAAGTAAGCCTTAATGGAAACATTTTCCCCCTTGTGGTTGTTGTAGTTAAGTGGATTAGGACATCTTTTTAGAGAGGTTGTTTTCATGAGTTCTGACACTTCCGTTTCTCCATTGTTTCCACAAACTAGCAACCCTACTCACATTGTCTACCTCGCTCTTGGCTCAAATCTAGGCGACCGGCGTGGCAATCTTGCAGCTGCAATACAGCGGCTACGTGAGAAAGTAGAAATTCACACGCTCTCTTCTCTTTATGAGACGGAGCCAGTAGGCTATCTCGATCAACCACGCTTTCTCAACATGGTCTGCTGTGGAAAAACAAATCTATCCCCAGAGGAGTTACTGGGAGAAGCAAAGACAATAGAGAAGCTTATTGGACGGCAACTATCGTTTCGCAATGGGCCGCGACCTATAGATATCGACATTTTGCTCTATGACGATCAACAGGTAGAGCAGGAGGCATTGATAATACCACATCCTCGTATGCAGGAGCGTGCATTTGTTCTTGTACCACTCGCTGAAATTTCTCCTAACGTCATTGATCCCTTAAGTGGAAAGACAGCGCAAGAATTAGTCGACAGGGTACCACATGATGGCGTAAAACTACTAGCACCCAACCTGCGTATCCCTCTTGAGCGTGATATTCAAAATGGTTCTCCCTCTATTCACGTACGACTCGGGCGTGCGGGTGTGGTCGGTGTAAAGAAGGTGCTGCTGCTCGGCGAAGCAAACGCTCAACGTTTGTCTGAAGCCACATTTGATTTATATGCCGACCTGGATACTAAGCGAGCAGGCGTTCATATGTCGCGTTTTAGTGATGTACTTGAAGAAGTACTTGAAGAGAAGGCAAATACAAACTGGCCGAAGATCGAGCTGCTCGCCGAAGCCATTGCGCGAGCCATTGTGGAGCGTCAAGTGGTTTCACGGGCGGAAGTTCTTATTCGGACAGCACTACCACTACAGAAATGGACGCCAGTTTCGGGTCGGCGCACACAAGAAGTTTATGGGCTACTTGCACAGGCAGTCGCGACACGTTATGGGAGCCGCCGTCTACTTGGCGTTGAGGTAGAAGGCATGGTTGCATGTCCATGTGCTCAAGATATGGTCCATTCGTTTACGCGTTTACGTCTTCAAGAGGAAGGCTTTCAAGAGGATGCCATCGAAAAAATGTTGAGTGTTACGCCATTAGCGACACATAATCAACGTGGAAGGGCAACCTTACTTATTGGAACTAAGCATAATCTTGAGGCTGGAGACTTGGTAGCACTTGTTGAAAATGCGATGAGTTCCGAAAATTATGCGTTACTGAAGCGTCCCGACGAATTATACATTGTGAATAAAGCACATGCAAATCCGCGCTTTGTGGAGGATGTTGTACGTGAGGTTCTCAAAGGTGTTGTCGACAAATATATAGATTTACCTGACGATACATTTGTTTGGGTTCACCAGCGCAATGAGGAGACCATCCACAAGTACGACGTTGACGCAGAGGGCTGGGGAACACTTGGTAACTTACGTTCGGAATTGATAGATAGAATAGATGTAGTGCATCATACGACTAAGGAAGAGTGGTTAGGGTCCATCGAAAAGGCCATACGCTAGTTATACGGAACGATGCAGGAATGATGTTTCTTTCCTTGCATCCTCTTAACATGTTTGCGTTCTCATGCTATAATGCATACAAATAGTAAAAGCCGAACGGTTTTACAAGATAACGCCTGCACACGGCAAGTGATGTGCTATTAAGGGAGTTTTCGTGGAGGGAATACAGCTAGAGCCTGCACAGCTAGCCAAGGCTGCCGTAGATATTGCATCTGACAAAAAAGCCTCTGACATCCTTTTACTTGACATTCGCGACATCTCGACGATTGCGGACTACTTTGTCATATGCTCAGGCAACAATGCCCGCCAAATTCAAGCTATTGCTGACGCTCTTCAAGACGAGTTAAAACAGCAAGGAGCACGATTGCTCTATCGAGAGGGTGGCCCAGATACGGGGTGGATGCTCCTCGATTATGGTGACATTATTATCCATGTTTTCGCGCCTAAGGAACGAGATTACTATCGTCTTGAGCGTCTTTGGAGTGAGGCTAAAACAGTTGTATATCTACAATAGGAAAAGGTGACAATGATGACATTTTTTCGTAACAAAATGTTTCTTGAAGGTATTGCGCTTGGTGGTCTTTGCGGTATCGTCATCGGCACAATCATTGCGTTCACATTAGGTGAAACTAGTTTGAACGCAATACGTCGTATTACAGACATATGGTTTCCTCGCACAAACCCTGTTCCGTTCAAATACCTCTCTCAATAATACTTCTTCCTGAAAGTGCTGCAATAGTTTCACACCAATAAAACTATTGACAGCACTAATAATTACAGGTATTATTCGATTGTCAATTTAACGACTAAATTAATGTTGGGAGGAGATAAGATGTGCGTTTTCTTTCTCCTATAAGTATTCTTTTCTTAGTTGTACTAGCACTAATCCCCTCACCTGTGTTTGCTGTTTATCAGCATGAGTGCGCCTCACCTGTTCCACCAACTGTTCCGGGACCACTTGTACAACCGCCTGCCATACAAGGCGACCTCTTAATCAATGAAGTCTTGCTCCAACCAGGTTCAGTATGGAATTGCTCAGAAGCTAACACTTCTTCGTCTACAAATGATATGTGGCTGGAAATATATAACACACAAAACCAGTCCTTTGATCTGTACTCGGCGCATGTCAGTATTGATAGGGGGCCGAATACTCGTCAATACTATTTACCATTTGGAGCATGCATTGCCGCTAATAGCTTTCTCACCATTTTTCCCAAAGTCTATTATTACTCCCGGAATAGTAAAACACAAACATTTCGGCTTCTTGTTAACAACATAGTCGTTGACGAAGTCACGGTCCCCTTTATAGGCAAAGACCAATCTTACGCTCGCATCCCTGATGGCAGTTCAAACTGGTTTATTTCGGATACCCCTACTATTGATGCCAGCAACGTGCTGTCTGTAGGACCACCACTATCACGCAAAGCAAAGGTCGAGGCAACAGCAACAGCTCGTGCGCTCCAAAAACAAGCGAAAAGCTCTCATCATGCAGGGAGTAGTAGAGGGGGAAACACTGATAGCACCAGTAGTGATACAGGCACAAATAATGGACAAAGGCAAGATGATGGCACGCCAATTTCGTGGAGTTCGCTTAGCAACCATGGGAATGGAATAACTGCTACTCCTACTGCACCTGTACAGCCAGTAACACCCGTTGCAAGCAATAATGACATGGACATTTCGCACAAAGTTCTTCTTACTGTGCTTAGTATTGCATTTGCACTGTCGCTCTTCTGGTGTTGGCGCCTGTTTCGATTTGCTAAAAACGAGTAGTGATGTGGTAAAGCTTGTACAAGAATGTTATCATCTCTAACAAAGATTGTCAGCACACCGGTATAAGTGACATTTCCTTTGGGATGCACAAAAGTACAAAGAAGGTCGTAGTAAGAGCCGTGAGTATCGAAAACGCAGTCATTGTTACCGCTCACCCAGAATTTATGCAAGCCGCTTTAGCTGAGTTAAAACAACTTGATGCACAGCTAAAGATCATTGAAGAGATAACAGATAGCATTACAGTTTGTAGTGTTACAAGTGCTCATGCACTCCAACAGCGTGCAGCAAAGGAGCGTCTAGT
Organism: uncultured Ktedonobacteraceae bacterium; assembly: GCA_964242555.1. GTDB lineage: Bacteria > Chloroflexota > Ktedonobacteria > Ktedonobacterales > Ktedonobacteraceae > JBBQVS01. The sequence continues at coordinate 4,116 of CAXTCR010000031.1, read as the reverse complement.
CTTTGTTCGCCATCTTGCTCCTGTAAACAAAATAGTGCATCTCTCAAATACAGAACAGGATTTGGTACTGCTTGCCACAGAAATTGCAGATCTACCCGGATTTACTCAGCTGGAACGGGGTACGCACTTCGCGGTCCAGTCACGTTTTGTCCAGATGGAGAAGAGTTCTGATACACGCCCTCTCACGAGTGGATACTTGAATAAAGAATTGGCGGCGGCATTCACGGATGAGACCGGAGCTATCGAGGATATTAAGAAGCCACAAATCATCATCTCCATCCTTTGCACGTTGCAGCAGGCATATATAGGCATATCAACAGCACAAGAAAATCTCAGTGCGTGGCCAGGAGGGGCGCGTCACTACGCACACATCGCTGAGCAAATCAGTAGAGCAGAATTCAAGCTGCTAGAGGCGCTTGAATACTTTGGTATCACCCTTGATGCTGGTCAACGCGTGCTTGATCTAGGAGCGGCACCTGGTGGCTGGACACGTTTATTGCTTGATGCTGGTATGCAGGTTATAGCGGTTGATCCTGCGAACCTCGACCCACGTTTGCAGGAAAGAAAAGGATTGGAACACTACCACGGCTATGCAGAGGATTATATCGATGAGGCTATAAGAAACAGAGAAACATTTGATGCTATCGTCAACGATATGCGGATGGATGCACGCGATGCAGCCCGTGGACTTGCTTACGCCTCTCGTTGTCTAAAAAAAGAGGGATTTGTGCTTAGCGTGTTTAAACTACCTCATGCGGCCCCTACAATCAATCCATTGTATACGCTCAAGGATGCGCTCAGCATTATGCATAGAGCGTATGGAGTTGTACAAGCCCATCAATTATTTCATAACCGGCAGGAGGTAACAGTTGTGGCAGCACAACCCCTCCCTAGAAGACATACGCCCTCGTAAGCGTTTTCAAACGAATGAAAACGCTTACGAGGGTGCGGGATTTTAGATGGGCCTCCTAGCCACCAAAGCCGATGATGTCTGTTCCACCTTGCACAACAAAGCTCGAAATGTTTGCAGTGTTGTAGTATTCAGGTCGTTCGGCGATAAACGTCTGGCTGCTATTGAGTGTTTGTACCGTCATTGAGATAGCATTAGCGGTGAGACTGCTACCCGGATGAAAATACTTAACTGCATCAGCCGTGATGTCCTCCGTTTGCCGTCCATTCGCAGGTACGTTTACCTGAACAGTAGCAATGTGGCCATCGCCATTGGTCATTGTGACAAGGATGGTTTCGGACGAGGAGGTAGGGTTCTGCAGAGTCAACCACTCGTTATATCCTGGATGTGTATAGCCTTCAGCAAAACTATAGGAATACTTTGAGATTGGACCAACAAGACCCAGTACATCTGTGCCTCCACTTGCAACAATTGTAGGCATTCCACTTACACTATGATGATAAGTGAAAAACATCTCACGCTGCACAACTAGAGGCGAAGAACTTTTTACTTCTGCGGAGACTTCGGGAGTACCACCGAAGTTGTTGTTCTGGTTGACATTCCAGATCACCTGACTCTTGGCATTTACAGCAACCACAAAACTCTTATTTACACCTGCTGTCTGTGATTTCAGGATCACTGTAGCATTGACATTGGTAGCGCCAGGGTTGGCGATTGTCAAAAACTCCTGGGTTGTCGAGCCAGTGTAGCCTTCAGCAAAAAACCAATCATTAGCAGCCGCAGGAGCGCCCACTACATCATAGGCGCCAGTTGCGCCTTTGCTCTCATGCAGGAAGTAGGTTGGTCGTTCTACCATCACAGGAGCAGTTGAGGTAACAACTGCGAGTGAATGTGCGGGCAATGCTGGTGAGTGAATAGCAGCAGGCGCAAGTGTTCCACGTCCACCCGCAGGAACCACCGTATTTTGTGTACCAACCACTTGACCACCAGAATAGTATGTGGCAGTTACCGTTGCACTCGAACCTCCTGGCGGATTAAGAATGGTGAGATACGAGATATGCGTCGCATCAGAGGCAACGTCAGCAAATGTGAAGCTCGTACCAAGACTAGCCTGAGTTGCGCCCGTTACATCTGTACCACTACTGATGCCGTGATAGTTTGTGAAGTACATAGGTCGTTCGACCATCACACCTGAGCAGGTCGAAGCTGAGTTCATCGAAACAACACTTGCGACATTATCTGCTGTGCTATCAGCATCGTGCACTTGCAGATCGGAATTAACAGACTCGGTGTGACGACTTGCAGGCGCTATGACTACATTTGACATAGTTCGACTTTGCTGCGCAGCGCCAGCATTATCGCCAACCGTGTAATAGTACGTTATGTCTACGTTACAAGCAACGGTACCAGGATTGTCAATGGTGAGGTACTCACGGAAGCCTTTCCCGACACGTCCCTCAGCAAAATACCACTTCTGTGCGACAGGTCCCGGAGGTGTGGTAGTTGACGTAGGCGTTGCGGTCGGAGGTGCTGAGACAGATCCAGGAGGCAATTTGTCAAGCATAAAGCCATTCTGCTCGGATACCCACACATTGTTATTGTTATCTACAACAAGTCCATCGTGTGGATGAGGTGCCAAGTCATTAGCAGTGATCAAACTTCTCGTCACATACGTACCTGTGGTTGGATCAATGTAGCCTACCCGACCAACCAACGAGTCGTCGAACCAAACCTTACCGTTGCCATCCACAGCAATGCCTGAAGTATGCGTTCCTGAGCAAGCAGTAGGTGTCACACCAGGAGTCCCTTGGGAACAAATTCCAACAGCGACATTATATTCTACATCTTGCTGTCCAGCTGTATACTCACCAACATATCCATTGAAGCCCTCAGTAAACCAGATATTACCATGACTATCGGAGGTGAGCAGGTGAGGACCTTTATGTGTGATAGCATGCTCACTAATCGCACCAGCCGCAAGTGTTCCACTCGTAGTAGGAGTAAAACTTCCAAGCGTTCCAGGGTTTGTTTGATTATTTTCAGTGAACCAAATACTACCATTTGAAGCTACCGTGATGCCGTAAGGATTTGCGTTTGTAGTAGGAATTGCGTTTTCGGTAAAGGTGTGCGTGGTAGTATTGAAAAAACCAATCTTACTTGCACCAAACTCAGTAAACCATATGTTACCGTTACTAAATACAAGGTCATATGGTATTGCGTTAGAGGTTGCAAGTGGATACTCTGCCCATGTATTGCTACCCGGAATGAGTTCCCCGATAGCATTGTGCGTTGAGTCCGTAAACCAAACATTGCCGTGGCTATCCAGCGCGAGAAAAACTGGATTATAGTTCGAATTTGTATGAAAATCATTTACTTTTGTGTTATCTGCAAGATTATACTCACTGATAACTCCAGGAGGAGGAGTTCCACACGTAGGTGAGGCATCGCAGGCGGGTTCAGCAACCCATATATGACCTGATCCATCGACAACTAACCCCCAAGGATTAGCCGCTGTAGCGGTTTGAGTGATGCCAGTAGCATGCGCTTTCGATTGAGAAAAGATAAGCGATGCGCCAAAGATGATTATGCTGAGAATGACACTAAATGCGAGTGTAAGACGTACAACTCTCCCTTGTTTCGAGCGAAATTGTGCGTTACTCTCAAAGTTGCGGAGTTCCATATGTTAATGTTCCACTTCCCTAGACAACGAAATCGTTGTCACTACCCTTTCCAACACAGAAGAAACAGCGTTGCGCTCGATTGATACTCAATGAGATATGTAGTTACACCTCACTATCGTTGCGCATGCAGACGCTTTACAAGAAATATAGAGGTTGTTTGAAGTATTTCTTGTATAGTATCTAACGAAGGAGGTCTCTAAATATCACTTACAAGATCATCCCCGGACATTCTTCCTATCACCAACTTCTTATCTCTAAAAGCACAAAAACAAGAGGGTATCGCAACTAAATGTAAAGTTGCGATACCCTCTTGTTTTTGTGCTTCGCATTTTCTGAAAAGAACCGTCTACCTCAATTTTGCCGACCGCCCTGTCGTTTGCGTGCTCGTTCGTACCAACGTCAAAGCAGAGAACACATGCGCTCTCAGTCCTGAGTGAAGATACATCTCGACTCCTCTTCTCTATACAGGAGAAAGAAGCCGTTCGGTCATTAGTGCCGCTTAGCTCCAGCTGTTACCAGCTGTCC
>CAXTCR010000030.1:0-24127 GCA_964242555.1 uncultured Ktedonobacteraceae bacterium | reverse complement strand
ACCGCATCGTTGGCGTGCGTACGACTATTCCATTCGCACGCTGGCTCATGGACTCCCCTCGTTACATCGCGGGCGACATGTCTACCGACTTCATCGCTGAAGAATGGGAGACGGGCAAGAAGGATGTTGGACAACAGGAAAATACAGGTGAGCCGGCACCGGCACAGGTCGCCGCAATCGCCGCGAGCATGCTCATGCAGCAGCATGTAGAAAGCGAGCAACAACGCCGTCAACCGGTCTCCTCTAATGGAGGAGGCGACGGCAACAAATGGCGCGATACAGCCCGTAGAGAAATTCTACGTCGTGGCTAAGTCATGATTGAAAAGCGGTATGCGCTCACTCTGTATAAAGTGTAGAATGAGCACATACCGCTTCTTTGGCCACAATACTACTGTTTAGATGAGACTTGCGAGAGTGTAAACGCAGGTGGTGTTATCCCTGTGCGCTTGGCCGCCTCCACTTTCAATTGCTCGACAGCTTCGTAAGGCACATAGCGACCACCCAGTGGCGTAGGATGAATATTTGGACCGTGGTAATCCGTCCCACCAGTAGGAATGAGATCGAACTCCTGTGCAAGGGCTAACAGTGTTTGCTCATCTTGTTGCGTGTATGGTCCATAGTACGTTTCCAGACCAACCAGACCGGCAGCTTTCAGTTCTGGCAACCAGGAACGGAGAATGGTCAGGCCGGGTAGATAGATAGGATGCGCAATCACAGGGAGACCATTCGCGCTTACGATCAGTCGCACAGCCTCCTCGGGCGTCAGCTTATAGTGCGGCACATACGCAGGTTTGCCGGTGCCAATATATGTATCAAACGCATCGCTTACACTTTGTGCGTAACCCGCTTCTACCAGCGTCTGTGCGACATGAGGTCGTCCCACGGTCCCCTGTGCAATCTCACGCACACGTTCCCAAGTAATGTGTATACCCTCTTGATTCAGCAATTCGACCATACGCTCACCACGCCGCACTCGTGCATCGCGCAATGTCTTCAGTGTATGTTGTAGTGCTGGTTGCTGGTAGTGCAGAAAATAGCCCAGGACATGCACCTCACCACCGCTCACATCGGTATTGATCTCGATACCAGGAATAAATTCTATATCCAGTTCCTGCGCGGTCCGGGAAGCCTCCTCGACGCCATCTGTTGTATCATGATCGGTAAGTGCAACAGCGCGTAGCCCAGCCTCCTTTACATGATGCATCAACTGGGTAGGCGAGTATAAGCCGTCGGACGCGGTTGAATGCATATGCAAGTCAACTTCATTAGGCATAGACCAAAAACCTCTTTCTGTATGATATATGCTCAAACAACCATATCCGACCGCATCAGATATGGTTGTTTGAGCATATAGATATTCTTAGCGGGCGTAATCGACTGAGCGCGTCTCGCGCACAACCTGCACCTTGATTTGCCCGGGATAATCGAGGCTCTCCTCGATCTTATGGGCAATCTCACTGGCGAGCCGGTTGGCGGCGAATTCGTCGATCTCTTCTGGTCGAACGATGATACGTATTTCACGACCAGCCTGAATTGCAAACGACTTCTCAACACCTGGGAACGAGTTCGCGATGCCTTCCAGAGCTTCGAGGCGTTTGATGTACAGGTCAATGGTCTCACGCCTCGCGCCTGGACGTGCAGCCGAGATAGCATCAGCAGCCTGCACGATAGCCGCCTCAATCGTTTGTGGCTCCGCATCCGTGGCGTGGTGCGCCACCATTGCATGAATGATCTTCGGCGATTTTCCGAAACGACGTGCCACCTCGCCGCCAACGATCGCATGCGGCCCCTCAACCTCCTGGTCAATTGCCTTGCCCATGTCATGTAACAAGGCCGCAGTTTTACACACATTCACGTCCGCACCTAGCTCGTTCGCGATAGTAGCCGCGAGAATAGAAACCTCTACCGAATGTGCGAGCACATTCTGTCCATAGCTGGTACGGAAGTGCAGGCGTCCCAGAATTTTGAGTAACTCCGGCTGTAGCCCAGGCACATTGGCGTCCATTGCTGCACGCTCACCCTCTTCGCGCACGATTATGTCGACCTCTTGTCTTGCCTTCGCCACAACATCCTCGATACGCGCTGGATGAATGCGTCCATCAAGAATAAGTTTTGTCAGGGCCAAGCGCGCAACTTCACGCCGCACAGGATCAAACCCCGAGAGCACAACCGCCTCCGGTGTGTCGTCGATAATCAAGTCCACGCCTGTCGCAGCCTCCAGCGCGCGAATATTGCGTCCCTCGCGTCCAATGATACGTCCCTTCATTTCATCATTGGGCAGTTGCACCACCGAAACTACTGACTCGGAAACCTGATCGGAGGCGCAGCGCTGAATAGCAAGCGTCACAATTTCGCGGGCGCGAGACTCCGCCTCGTCACGCGCACGCTCCTCAATGAGGCGCACACGACGCGCCGCTTCACCTCGTACTTGAGTCTCGACGCGGCTCAAGAGGAGTTCTTGTGCCTGCTCTTCGGTCATTTGAGCAACTCGCTGGAGTTCCGTAAGCTGCCCCCGTTTGATCTCTTCGATCTCTTCGCGCATTTGCTCCAACATTCGGTCCCGGGCTTGCAGTTTCCGTTCTCGCTGCTCCAGTGTGTCAAGCTTCCGTTCGAGATTCTCTTCTTTTTGCTGAATGCGTCGCTCCTGCCGTTGTAATTCGGCACGTCGCTCCGCATTCTCATGCTCAATACTTGTACGAAAACTTGCGCTCTCCTCACGAGCTTCTCGCAATGCCTCGCGCTGTTGCGCTTGCAAATCCAGTAGTTGACGCTCGCTTGCCTCCTTCTCGACACGCAGACGCTCCTCAAAACGTACCTTGTTGCGACTCCAACCAATATAAAAACCCGTGAGAACTGCTAGTAGTGCTCCAAGTGGAATAGTAACAATGAGGGCTACGACGATTGTATTTGACACGCCGGCTTACCTCCAATGGTAAAAAAACATATAGGCCCTATACAAGGCTCGAAAATGATACAGTGTTCCTATAATAATGCTTTTTGGGATATGTACATGTGTACAAGTTGGTCCAATCCTACTATATAGGACAGTTAACAATTCGTCAAGCAGGAACAATGACCCATAGAGCATGACATAACAGTATACATCAGCAGTGCAAGTCCTCTGTTATGGCATTACTTCATATAAGCCAACGGCCTGTGAGAAACTGCAACAGGAGGAATGCGAGCATTGGCAGGGCAAGCAGGAGATAGCTTAGACCAATTTCTGCCCGTCGACCGAGACGCGCAAGGAGTATAAATCCAGGGAAAATACCCACAACTAGACGAGGCATTAGAGCTAGAGGCTCGTAGAGCAAGCTATCTTGTCCCCCATTGCCGGAAAACAAAAGGGCTGATAGCAGCAAGAGCACACCAAATACGCCGAACGACCACTGGCTCTTTTCTAAACGTTCAGGACCCACAAAGCAAAGGAGCAAGAGAAGCGCGAACAGAAGCAGAGCCGTCAAATCGAGCAAGGCGTGTGCAGACCCAACACCCAGATGTGGTTGTGCAACAAGGGCCTTGAGTGCTAGCAGGAAGGACGCAGCTCCTGCACCGTTCTGTGCCTGTGTTCGTAGAAAGACGAGTGGACTTCCAAAGAACGTGCCCAGCGCAAAAAAATACAGTGCCAGTGCAAGCGGAATGAGCACAACAGCACACGCTGGTAACAGAGGACGAACGCGCTCGAAAAACGCAGATTCTTTCCACGCTCGCCGAATCTGTGGTCCCATCTGGCGTATGTACTCCCACAAGAACACGACACATAGGAAAACTCCCGCGAACTGTGTCAATGTCGCCAACGCACCAAAGAGGCCCGCGAACCACCACAAGCCACGGCGCATACTGTAGAATGAGAGCAGCGTAAGCAGCAGAAACAGCGACTCGCTGTATGCGAGAAAGAAGACAAACGCCGTTGGGAAAATCGCCAGATAGAGCACAGCACGTTTGGCGGTCTCGCGGTCGGTCTCGCTCTCCACAAGTCGATAGAAAACGGTCAATACACCAAGGAATGCAAGGTTTGCGAGGAAGAAACCTGCCGTCAACTGGCTCTGTCGAAATAGTGGTGCGAGGGCACGAACAAGTGCTGGAAAGAGGGGAAATAGGAGCGTTTGCTGGGGTTGTGTATAGCCGCTCGTCGCAATGGTGATATAGTTTGAGACATCACCGCGATTCAAGTTCGCCAGCAAATCGTGATACGATACAGAGGTCGCGGCAAAATCGGCGGCAGTAAAAAGCACACCACCCAGATATGTGAGGAGCACAAAAAGCAAACGGGTCAGCAGAAAGATTGGCAGAATAGTTAGTAGAGCCTTCCACCATGGGTGCACAACGTCGCGCCATGATTGTGTCTCCGGTGTCGCCTCTTCTGGCACTACCTCGACATGTGTTGGCTTGACGGTTTCTTCTACCTGTGGAAGTACATCCACCGGCATCTCCACGACTGGCTCGACTACCGGCTCTCCGGTCTGCGCTGTGTCGTTCTCTGTTGTGTGCACGGTTTGCTTGTCGACTGGCTCTTCCGTCTGCATGAAAGCAAGTTTCCCCTCTAGGTAGCGTACGTATCCAAAGAGAGTATACAAGAAATGTGCTTGGCTGTCACCTTTGCAGAACATTTTAGAAAGGTAAACTTTTTGTAGCACAAGGGGAATTCTATAATGCGTCATTCAGCGGCACTAAACGCTGTTGCAAGGCGTAAATAGCGGCCTGTGTTCTATCGGCAAAATGAATAATCTTTATTTCTTACCTGGAGTGTAGCAAGGAAATGCCTTTTTTCTATTTGGCGCAAGAAAGATTTGAACTCATACTTTTGATAGAGGAGCAATCGCATGTCAATACAACAACCAGCATCACGTCCAACACATGTCGTCACAAACTTTCTACATCGCACGGATATCACGCCAAATAAAATCCTACTCGTACGGCGTAGTCAGCGCGTCGGTAGCTACCAGAACCATTGGGCGGGCGTTAGCGGCTTCGTCGAACAGGATGTGACACCAGAAGAACAGGCATACACCGAGATACGCGAAGAGACCGGCCTACAACGCGATCAGGTACGCCTCTTACAGCGCGGCGCCGTCGTCGAATATATCGACCCCGCCATCAACCGCCACTGGTACATCCATCCCTTCCTCTTTGAAGTCCTAACACCCGATGCCGTCAAAACCGACTGGGAAGCCACCGAGATGCGCTGGATTGAGCCATCCGAGTTGGGCCAGTACGAGACCGTGCCAAAGCTTCAAGAGGTATATGATTCCGCGATACATGGCAAGATCGTATAATTGACAAGTCAAGAAGGGAGAAAAACGCTCATATCGCCCTAGGGCAGTATGAGCGTTTTTCTCCCTTCTTGACCCCCTAATAAATCACAATTGATGTATTCCAGTCTGTATGCTTATAGATCCACCCTGCATCGCTTTCTTGCAGGTTAATACAACCATGACTACCATCAAAGTTAAATGCTGTCGTGCCGCTTGCGTCCTGATGTGGGAATTGAGTACCAGGACCAAAGTTGGCGCGCCATGGCGCATCGTGCACAAAGTAGCCGCCAAAGTGATATAGAATAGCATAATTGATGGGAGTATCGGGAAACCAGAAAGGCGAACTCTTGGGTTCCGCTGCCGTGAAGATAACAGGTGATCTACGGTCAAGCACAGACCAGACTCCAGGCAACGATGGCAACTCCTGTCGTCCAGTAGTGACATAATACGAGTTTACAAGCGTCCCGTTCTGATACACACGCATAGCTTGCTCAGCTAGCGAGACTATAAGTACTTGTTTACTCGAAAGAGTATAATGACTCAATAATTGTGTATCAGTTGCATGCACCTTATTATATGGCGTCTGGTCGTTGAAGTCCTTCTCAAACAGATGAAGATTGAAGAGTGTATTGTTTGCCTCAGCGATCACAGCCTCAAATCCTGTAGTTGTATCACTACTAGCAAGATCATTGTCTAATTGGGCACCAATCCCTGCATTCATATATCCGTTGTCAAGCGCGTACGTGTGACCGTCGTATGTATCGTTAAACGGATGTTCTTTCGCCCAACCTTCTACCTCTTGATGAAACTGCTTTACCAAATAATGAGCATTGCCCTTGATAAGATCATCATGCAACGAGGCAATATCTCCGTCAACTTGCTTAAAAAAGCCTAACTGATCATTTACCGTCTTAGCCTGTGCAACGGCTAATTGATCGGCATCAAGTCGCTTTTGATAGGATAGTGTGTTGACTCCGTATACCTGTAACAGGTGTATCTGCGACTGTAACTGGTTTAATTTAGTGATGCTGGCATAGGGGAACGCCTGAATTGATGTGACTACCATCTGTTGATACTGTACGTCAATCTGCGTGTTCAAGTTTTGAAAATCGCTGACTTGCATAGCGCTGTTGAACAGCTGCACATCGTTGTCGTACTGCGACTGCATAGCTGTTACATCGAGGTGTGCATCACTCATACGTGTTAGTGTGTCATGAAGGTCTGTTAGCTGAGCATACGTACTTTTCATGATGTTAAGCACTTGAAGCGATTGATGCACGCTCTTACTAATCGCAATATAGTCGTTTGGAGTTCGCGCAGATGAGAGCATGAACTGATCTTGGCTGAACTGTCCCACAAAAAACGTGTTTTTGCCTACACCTTGTGTACTACCTGCAGAGAGAGCTGCTTGAAAATTCTGCATGTCCTGCTGTGCTTGTACCTGAAATTGCTGCGTTACAGAGGTTGTGACTTCGTTTACCCGTGAAGAAAGTGCAGAATAACTTTGCGCTAGATGATGATAATAGCTTGTAGCAGACTGACGAGAAACGAGAACGAAGGGCGTATAGGAACTATTCTCTTTTTGTTCCTGCACTACTATAGGCTGTAGAGCTGCAGCAGGCACTCCGATGGATCGTGCATGTTGCATTAACGCGTCAAGCTTTGTCTTACTCTGGCTTGCTTGCTTTTGTGCGACTGCGTCGTTATTCTGGTTCATTACTCCAAAAAGCATTCCAACAAGAACAAGTATGAGGCCAACGCTGCATCCCATCTTTACAAGGAGCACGCTACGTGCAGACTTCTTCGCGACGTTCTGGCTTGTTCGAAACTTTTCGGGGGGTGCTTCTGGCAATGGAGTCTTAATGGCTTCTTGGGCAGTTTGCTCTAGCAGTGCCTTCGCCTGGCGCCTCTGTACTGAGGAGAATCGTACTGTTGCATCGCTGTCTTGTTCCAAGGCTTTCCGACTAGGATGGTACTCCAACCTTCTAGTAGCATCATCCACGTCCATTTTCGCACCGCAGTGTGAACAAAAACGCTGAGTATCAGTAGTGATGGTTGCTCCACATACAGCACAAAAGCGCTGCGTTACAACAGCGGACATACCCTCTCTCCTTTCCTCTATGTATCTCCTCCCTCTATGTGTTCTTTTCTTGTGTAAAGAACACATAAAGAGAAAGAGGTTCTATGAATTAGCCATTACCTACAACGGTGCCAGCACTCATAGAGAAGGGTTTCACCTGCTCCACGCCTGCACCAGAGGTGCTTACCTGCTGATAGGTGTAGCTGTTGCCGGATACCGGGCTGAGATAGCCTGCTTTCTGCACTAATGCAGGGGCAGCGCCAACCGATGTTACCAGCACAGGTGTAAAGGCCCAGTTATCAGCGGGTACAAGCCCACCAATAGAACGACCTAAAGCGCGATGTTCGGCTTCAATAGTTGCAACCTGTCCAGCAATCTGTGCAAGATCGGGTCGTCCTAGCTGAGCAAATTCCATGATCGCCGCTAGAAATGCAGAGTCAAAGACACCCTCTAGTTGCTGTTGCGTCGCAATAAACGTCTTCAAGTCGGTAAACGTTTCTGGACCTTGTGGAAAACTGAAGGTATCAGCAAGAGATTTTCCTCCGTTGGCAGCAAAGAACTGCTGGTGAATCTGCTCCTCAACAAGAGCTGCCTTTAAGTACGCCAGGTTATCGCCGGTGATGCCTAATTTATCAGCGTTGGCGACACCATTTGTGTAGAATGTCACGGCCAATTGCTCAGCAGTGCGAGCAACGGTCAAGATATCTACAATCGAGTCAGCCGTTTGTTGAGATGATCTGTACTGAAATTGCTTCTGCTGATCTGTTGTATCGGCATCAGGACGTGCTACCCTCGCATATGCGGGTCTAGCGGTTAAAATGCCTGCACTAGCGCCAGCAACAGCAATACCTGCTGCACCTGCGGCTCCTTTGAGAAGCGTTCTTCGTGAACGATGCCTCGCAAGTGATGAATTTGTGAGGGATGTAGGCCTTGAATGTTTGTTAGGCGTATCCAAGAGAATTTATTCCTTCTGTCTGTTTTAAGTCGGCTAATACACAAGCTAAAATACTTGCTACATCAACCATAAGCTACGACGTTACTCTCGCATGCAATACCTACGTAGGATAAGAAGTGGAAATGTGCAAATGAGATTGCGGGAGGGATTTCAACGACGCGTTCGAGGAAGTCCGTTGCAATGGACACCTGTTCTGTTTGAGATTTACACTTCTTGCTTGATACTACGTCACCTTGCTAGATATTGGATTACATTTTGCTTTACATAAAATTTTGTATGAGTCGCAATGATATATTTTGACAAGATAGCGCGAATACGTAATTGTGGGAACAGATGCTGCTGTTTAACAATTTTTATGTATATGTATTCCTGTAGAGGCTATAATTCAGTACGCCCTCGCGCTATTCCTAATATAGTGCGAGGGCGTACTGAATTATAGCCTCTATAAATTAATTATACCCGCTCAATAATCGTCGCGATCCCCTGCCCAACACCGATACACATCGTCGCAAGACCATAGCGTCCATCTCTTCGCTCAAGCTCATGCAACAGGGTCGTAACAATACGAGCACCGCTGCATCCTAGAGGATGACCAAGGGCGATGGCACCGCCGTTAACGTTCAGCTTCTCCATGTCGATCTCTAGCTCACGAGCACACTGCAAGGTTTGCGACGCAAACGCCTCGTTGAGTTCGATCAGGTCCATATCCGAGATGCTCATGCCAGCACGCTGCAACACCTTGCGTGTTGCGTAAATGGGACCAAGCCCCATATACGCGGGATTGACACCAGCCACCGCCGATGCAACAATACGTGCACGAGGCTTTAGCCCAAACCGTTGCGCCCGACTGCGTGCCATGAGCACAAGGGCAGCCGCACCATCGTTGATACCTGCTGAGTTACCTGCCGTGACTGTACCGCCTTCCTTGCGAAAGACAGGTTTAAGGGCCGCAAGCTTTTCGAGCGAGGTATCGGCCCGCGGATGTTCATCCAGCGCAACGCTAGTAGGCTCCTGTCCCTTCTTATTCGGAAGCGTGACAGGCATGATCTCTACCGCGAACCGGCCCGATTGCTGGGCCGCAACTGCTTTTTGCTGACTACGCAGGGCGTACTCATCCTGCTCCTCACGCGCAATATGGTACCGTTCCGCGACATTTTCGGCGGTCTCCCCCATACTATAAGGATGATGCACGATAGAGAGTTTGGGATTGATAAAACGCCAGCCCAGCGTGGTGTCTTGCAGGTTCATGTTGCGACCAAAGGCTGTATCGCTTTTGCCCAGCACAAAGGGTGAGCGCGTCATACTCTCTACGCCGCCTGCGACAAAGGTATCGCCCGAACCCGTTTGGATCGCTTGTGCGGCACTGTTGATAGCTTGTAGACCTGAGCCGCAGAGACGGTTGACGGTCTGACCCGCGACCTCTACAGGTAAGCCAGCAAGCAGCAGAGCCATACGTGCGACGTTGCGGTTATCTTCGCCAGCCTGATTCGCGCATCCAAGAATAACATCCTCCACACTACTAGGGTCAATATTCGCACGCCGAACAGCCTCGCCGACTACAAGTGCGGCAAGATCGTCAGGTCGCACATCTTTGAGGCTCCCTGCGTAGCGCCCAATAGGGGTACGCACGGCAGAAAGGATAACCGCGTCTTCCATAAATAGCTCCTACCTTCCCTGAAAGTCTGGTTTGCGCTTCTCGATGAAGGCTCGCATGCCTTCACGCATATCCTCTGTAGCAAACAATAGGAAGAAGTTTTTGCGTTCAATCGCCAGCCCCTCTTCTAAAGGTGTCTCAAAGGCCGCCAGCACTGCATCTTTTGCCAGTCGGACCGCAACCGGAGCTTGTTCCGCAACCTTCTGAGCCAGTTTGAGCGCCTCGTTGAGATGCTCACCCTTTGGCACCACCCGGTTCACAAGATTATGCTCGAACATCTCTTGGGCACTGATCTGCACGCCAGTTAGGGCCATTTCCATTGTGCGATATTTGCCAAGTGTCCGTGCAAGTCGCTGTGTGCCACCTGCGCCAGGAATGACACCAATCAGAATTTCTGGTTGACCAAAACGCGCATTTTCTGAAGCAACGATCATATCACAATGCATCGCCAGTTCACACCCACCACCAAGCGCGTAACCGCCAACAGCTGCAATAAGGGGCGTATGAATGCGACGGATGCGGCTCCATTCGTCAAAACCACCAACCATCATATCTATCGGCGACTTGTTGGACATCTCCTTGATATCAGCACCAGCCGCGAATGCCTTGTCACCGGCACCTGTGATGACGATACAGCGAATCGCGTCGTCCCGATCAAACTCCTCCAATGCGTCCGCCAGTTCCTTGACCAGCCCGGTGCTCAGCGCGTTCAACTCTTTTGGACGGTTCAACGTGACCACACCGACACGCTCCTGACGCTCCACAAGAATATATTGATACTCTGCCATAACTGGTTATGCTCCTTGTACTCCGTTGTAAATATGGACCACAAATAGATATTCGTAGTATATCACCACAGCTATCGACAGCGTAGACATGTAGAGACAAGCCTGCTCCCTTCAGCATTTTCCGAATGCGTCTGGGAAATGCTGAAGGGAGCAGGTGTCTTGCTTATAGTGACTATTGTTGATTATCTCATGACGACTGTGACTGCGACTGCGACATGCTGTACAGCGTGTTCGTGAAATCAACGAGGTTTGGCGTGCCTATGCCAGTAGGATAGTTCCACCCAGTACTGGCAGAATAATAGAGATTATTTCCTCGCGTGACATTGTAGAATGGCTGACGTGAATCCGCCTGTGTCCACGCTGTATAGAAGGTATCAGGCGCGTAGAAGAAGACACCACCATTGTTGCCTTTCGACGTTTTTTGCATAATTGCCTGATTTGCTAACACCATACCCGCGGCCCAGATGGGACAAGCTGCACTCGTTCCACCTGTGGGCATCCACTGCAACTGGTTGAATTCATTGACAGCCCATGCGACAGCCGAGACATCGGGCACTTGACGATAACCAGTGGAATATTGATTATCGGTACCAGGTCCCTGTTGCCAAGAAGGACGTTTGAAGTAGGTGCTCACACCACCGCCACTGCCCCAACTATTGTTGCAGGTCGTACGGTCTTTTCCACCATCCGTCCATACCTCCTCACTCCTACGATTTCCATTGCCATCAACATGCAGCATCGTGCCACCAACAGCGACAACTGATGGATCACTTGCAGGAAAGTTAACCGAGAGGTTTCCATAATTGTTATCGCCTGCATCAAACGCGCCACAGTCGCCACTCGAAGCAAAGGTGGTGATATTTTTTAAGAGGAGTTGTTGGAACGTGCTATCCATTGCATCAAAGACTGATTGGTTCAAGTTTGCCTCCGATGCACCAAGACTGAGACTTACAACGCCAGCAGAGTTAGGATTGCTTGCCGCTGCGTTTACAATTTGCTGCAGGGCATCATTCATGTTCTGGAAGCTTGGCGTGGGAACCTCGTAGTCAACAATATTGACTGCCGGTGCCATGCCTGCAATCATATCGACATCCAGGAGTGACTCGCTTGGCTGTCCAGGTCCAGGAGCAATGGCAGGTGCACCTGTATTGATGAGTTTAAATGTTCCCTTGTAGCCTACACAGCTAAAGAAGGCTTGTAAATCGGGATTTAATGAGCCACCGGGAATACCATCAATCTCGACAAGATAGACGGTCATATGCTCACCATGAAAACCGGCATTCCATAAACTATCATAACCATATGCATGCGCGATCTGCTGGGTTGTATAGCCCCGTTCGGGAGTGCAAAGATCAGTCGCCTTACGGGTAGAGGCTGTAGAGGTTGCACGTGAAAGCGCGGATGTGCTTTTTACTTTGATCGGTGGAGTATAGCTGTCCAGTCCATTGACTGCGAGAATCTGGCTTGCGATCTGTGCTGGCAGTTTCGGCGGCATGTTCGCATCTGGTGTGTAATAACTGCGCCCATCAAGCGTGTGCATGACAAATTTTGTTTGCAGGAGACGCGCAAATGAACTTGCCTTTGCATCAATGGTAAGGTACGTATGCAGTTTGCCCAGGTTCAGTTTTGCATCCTCAACGCCAAAGTACGCCTTGATACGCTGATATTCGGCATCACTAATACCTAGCTGACTCTGCAGGTCTTGCGCGTCTTTGGTATCACCCGGCTTGAGATGCTTCATCTTATCTGCGACAGCTTGATTAAGTTTGAAAGAGACACTGACATGTAATACCTGACTGTCTGCAACCTTACCCGTAACTGGGGCATCGTATGCCTTTTGCGGTAAGTGTAGATCAAGCAGAGAAAATTGCAAGTTGGGAGCCGTAGGCGTAGGCTTCTGCGTCGTTGAATCCTCCCCTCCACAACCCGCGAGTAACATGATCACGCACAACAGCGCTACCACTTGTGTTATTGGGAGAAAGGAAATGCGCACGCCTCTTTGCGTTGAGAGCATAGATGGACCTCCATAAACATTGAAACATTCAAAGTAGTGCATTGCATAAAATGTAAGAGCTACTATTACTTTCCTAAACGGGAATATTGTAAAGGCAGTAACTATATGTGCGTCTCTATGCAACTGCTGAAATCAGTATACTGCCTTGACCCGTTTTTTCGCTGTTGGATATGCCACACTTTGAATGTGAACCATGTCACAGAAGGCCCAGTATTACTTCGTCCACACTCCAAGAGGATCACACTCTCGGATCACGCGCAACTCTTCCTCACTAGGTGGCACCGTCTCGGCACAATCAGGGGCAAGACGCAGCAACCAGCCCGTCTGTTCCTGAACCTGCTCTGTAGAGGTGCCGGGATGGTAGGAGTGCAATAGCGCTTCGCCATTGGTAGAGTCAAATGTGAAAACGGCGAGCGTAGTAATCAGGGCAGATGGACCACCGCGCGGTAAACCTACACGTTTGCGCCACTCTACGCCTGCTGGTCCGGACCCATCAGGATACCCGTATCCCGGACTCGTTACAAAATCGACGTGTTCGCGCAATCTATGCTTATCGTGCGGCATAATGATGGCGAGGCGCTGTGAAAGCGAGGCGATATCGGCCCCACCACCGCTACCGGGGAGCCGCACCTTGGGATGCTGCCAATCAGCACCAATCGTCGATGTATTGAGGTTGCCATAGCGATCAATCTCGGCTCCCCCGATAAAGCCAAGCTGCACCTCGCCCGCCGCCATCAGGCCCAGCAGGTTTACCGTGCGCGTCGTCCACAACGCGCCAGCGATATTGGGCAGATCACCCATTGTGTACAGCAATTCCTCCGAAGGAGTATCGCGCATAATACCTGTCTCAAACAGCCCAACACAGTTTGGGGCATGCGTACGTTTCGCCAGCGCAAAGGCCAGCAGAGGCAAGCGCATTCCAACGAAGACCCGCTCGTTTTCCTGTATCTGCCGTGCGGCGCACACAACCATCAATTCGCGTGGAGTGTATTCTGTCCTTTGTACCATCTTGCCCTCCCTCCATGCACGCTCTTAATATCCATAATCGACAGGCGCGGCATAACGATGTTCTCTGATAACTAGACCCCGTACCCGCTCCTCACCTAACTTCGCAAGATAGTCAGCACGCGTCGGAGCCTCTTGCACCCATGCAGTCAGCCATTCTCCAAATCCCTCTACCGTACGCGTCCGTTCGTGGTATTCGTGAAAAAACGCATGATCGCGATTATAGTAGCCCTGCACCATAGACGGATGCGCCCCAAATGGCTCATGTACCACAGCTCGCACCTTGAACGATGGCCCGAGCACGCGGTTCGGGTCGCTGACAATCACCTCTTTTGGCACAATCTCTTCTGCAATCACAATAACGTCCCGTGCCGCCAACATAGCCTCTTCGCACACACCAAGGTTGCCCCACTGGTGAACATTGCCTTCCTCATCGCTGCGCTGCACATGCAGTATCGTAACATCAGGCCGTAACGCAGGCACGAGCAGAACGGGCGATTGATCAAAAGGCGATACATCTTGGCGAAAATTCGGGTTCTGACGCGCAATATCACCACCCAATAGAGAGCGCGTCGGTATATAGGGAGCACCCAGGCCCGCCGCAAGCAACGCCAGACCGATAGTGAAATTGCTGTGATCCTCCACCGTAATAGCATGTGGAATAGCCTTCTCGGTCGCCCGTCGATAACAATGTCCCAATCCCTCGCTCACATTGCCCAACCATGCCGCCGTAATCTTCGACACACAACCAGCACCTATTAACAGGTCAAACAGCACATCAGAGATCGGACCGATCAGTGTCAAATCCCGACGCCGCTGCCGAATAAGCTCAAAGCCCGCCGCATAGGGAATCAATGGTTCAAGCGCTAAACCAAGCGCGATAGAGGCACCATCCGGTACATAGCGTTCAATAGCCTCCGTCATAGAGGTAAGTTTGCTCATAGCTGCTCCACAATCAACTAGCGTGCTTCACTGCGATGGGGACTCTATCATTGTAACATCTACAGCGGTGTTCAGGAATTTGTAAGGTCATTCTCTAACCCTGCAAGTACGACAACAGGTGATAAGACGACAATACAATGTGTCGAATTATGTATCAAAGGGGACTCGTATGAAGGTTCTACATGGTACGGAAGATGTAGTCGCGGCACCACACAAGCCGCGAAAGCAGGAAGCCGGCCCAATTCGCCAAACAATCTCTAGCTATATTAACCTTATCAAACCGCACGTCACGGTACTCTTACTCGGAACGACGGCAGCGGCTATGACTATCGCCAAAGGTGCTTTTCCTTCACTTGGTCTGCTGCTTGCCACATTGCTTGGTGGCGCGATGGCAGCTGGCAGCGCCAACTGTATTAATTGCTATATTGATCGCGATATCGACCAGCTAATGGGACGTACCCAGAGACGTTCGCTTCCGTCAGGCAAGGTAAAGCCAACACACGCGTTAATTTTCGGCATTGTGCTTGGAATTGGCTCATTTGTAGTTCTCTATTTTCTGGTGAACTTGTTAAGCGCAGTACTGGCCCTTTCCGCAATTCTCTTCTATGTATTTGTGTATACGCTTGGTCTAAAACGTACAACAGCACAAAATATTGTTATTGGTGGCGCCGCCGGTGCTGTTCCCGTACTGGTCGGCTGGGCCGCTGTGACAAACTCGTTGAGCATGCCAGCCCTCTGGCTCTTCGCCATCATTTTTTACTGGACACCACCACACTTCTGGGCGCTCTCTCTCCTTATTCAAAAAGACTACGAGAAAGCCAACGTGCCGATGTTGCCCGTGATGATGGGCGAACGCGAGACACGCAAGCAGATTCTGCTCTATTCACTGTTGCTCTTGGCAGTCACATTAGTCTTGTTCCTGACGGGTACAATGGGTTACTTCTATCTGGTCTGCTCTGTCATCCTTGGCGGTATCCTGCTGTACATGGCGGTAAAGCTTGTGATTGATCAGTCGAAAAATTGGGCACGTACAATCTTCTGGTATTCTAACTGCTATCTCGCCGTTATCTTCGCGGTCATGGTGATTGATAGAGTTCTTCATTTCTAATCTAAGGAAGTCAGGCACAACAACATCATGAATTGGCGTCTCGCCTCACGGCTCTCGGTTATCACACTCGCAATACTCGTTGTTGTGATTGTCACAGTCATACAAAATAATAAAGGACTGCTCTCCGGCAGCACTGCGTCGGCAGGCTCATCGACCTTACAGGGAAGCGACCTTGGTGGGACACCAGCACCAGACTTTACCTTGACCGACCAAAATGGGAAAAAGGTCTCTCTCTCACAATTCAAAGGCCGGCCCGTTGTGCTTACCTTCCTCTACACACATTGTCCCGACCAGTGCCCACTTACGGCAGAGCGCTTACACTCTTCGATGGTTACGCTTGGGAGTGATGCCTCCAAGGTAGGAGTGGTTGCCATTAGCACTGACCCTAAAGGCGACACCCAGCAGGCCGCGCAAAAATTCACCTTGCAACACAGTATGCAGGAGTACTGGCACTACCTGATAGGTACAGAAAACGAGTTAACGCCTGTATGGACCGCGTACAACGTCTACGCACAGGGTCAGCAGCAGTCCGTCGACCATACGCTTGCGATCTACATCATCGACAAACAGGGACGCGAACGAAGCTACTTTGGGGGCAACAACTTCGATCCCAATCAGGTGACAACTGACCTCAAACTGCTGCTAAAAGAGTAAATATAGGGCAAAAAATGGAGGTGACGACCGTCGTCACCTCCATTTTTTGTCCTGTGTTAAATGCGTCTTCTAGCCCCTCTGTAGGTAATCAACCGCCAAACCAGTACGAGGAGTATCGCCCCAATCAATGCTCTTACTAAAGGCACACCTAGCACAGTAATATCAGGCAATCCATTGATAACAATGACCCGCGTCATGAGCCAGATACCGATAAGTGCCACAATGATTGAGCCAATAATACCGAAAGGCACGGTGGAGCGCACAACACGTTCCGCAACATAGCCGATGATTGCTGCAATGATGAGATAAAAGATAAGATCGACACCGATGGTAAAAACGTTGTTCCCCAATTTAATAGTAATGCCGTCAGCGAGAACTAATAATGATGCAAGCATAATTATTCTCCTTCATAGGACTACTCTATATAGTTCTCTACACCTATTATGAGTAGCCTCAATGCTTCTCCTTTTGGAGTACGCATCTCACTTCTTATACGCGCCTTGCCTACTGTACAGTTTCATCGCGTGTTCTACAATGGAGGCAAACAATAAGCTACCTCATCTCGCACGAGTCCTACCACCGTGCCGAGGTTGGCATCATCCTGACACAATCAGGCCATCCATTAGCTAAAAAAGTCTCGTTTGGCCTTTGGGAATGGGCGGCACGCTAAGCGACTTTACAGAACGCATCAGGATTGATAGCACAGCAATGTATTGCTTGTCGAGAAGGGGTTGTAGTGGTACTATTAGTATATCTACACTACCGTATTCGCATGAGAGAGTCTAGAAGAGACACTGTATGACGACACCCACGAATAGACAACGCAAGCATTTTCAGGGATGGAGGCTTGCATTTCTGCTGCTTGGCATATCCCTGTGCATTGTGGCTCTGAGCTTCGGCATCATCACTACCAATGAATATGTATTTAATGGTATGGTGTTTGTCTTTGGCCCAATTGGCCTAATCCTCGCACTCATCGCATGGCTCGTTCCGCATCCAGCTTCGAATGGGCAGGAGAACCTTGATATTCGGGCAAGCAACCCAATAGCACTCCCAACAAGCATTACATCCTCACCAACACGAAACATCTCTTCGCCAAATCCACCAACGATCACGACAACTACAAGCCAGAATACTCCTCCAACAGGACAAATCACTTCCTCTTCTCAAAATGCAGCCATGTCAGATACTCCGTTGACCAATCCTGTCTCTACAGCAAACAATACGCCCTCAGTCCAACCAGCACGTTCTCCCGATCTTGCCTTCCCCTTTAACACTCCCCTTCTCAATCCGAACGAATTCTACGGACGCGCACTCGCTCGCACCACGCTCATTAATCGCACCCGTATCGGCAGTTCTACAGCGATCGTAGGCGAACAACACATTGGTAAAACATGGTTGCTGAACTACCTGATGCTCACTGCACCCCATGATACAATGCTCGGCCCGAACTACCGCATTGGGTATCTCGACGCTGCAAGTCCAGAGTGCCACACGATCTCCGGTTTCACCACAAAAGCCTTAGAAGTCCTCGATGTTGTTCCCACGACACCGTCACCGGTAAAAGTCGATTTAAAAACGCTGGGCAACGAAGTCACAAAGCTGTACAAGCAGCAAGAGATACGCCCCGTGCTCTGTATCGACGGGTTTGAAGGCTTTGGGGACAATAAAGAATTTGACCTCAACTTTTTCACGATCCTACGCACTATTGCCACGAAGGGACTCGTCCTCATCACCGTCACCCGCACACCGCTCATTGATGTCGTCGCGCACATTCTGGGCGAACGTTCGCGCACTAACCCCTTCCTCAACATCTTCTACACACTAACCCTCAAACCCTTCAATCAAAAGGACGCCGACGCCTTTACGCAGGCCAAAAGCATGCAGGTAGGCTTTACCGAGAGCGAGCGGCAGCATCTCTTGGAGCGTTCCGCATCCTATGAAGCAGACGGCACGAGACAATGGTATCCACTCAAACTCCAACTCGTGGGCCACAGCTTGCTAGAGGACAAACAGGCGGCGCAAAATAATCCAAACATCTACCGTCCGCAAGACGTACAATACTGGCGAGACTTTGAGCAACGCATTAAAGAGCAGTACGAGTCCGTGATAAGGACATGAGATCTTTGGGCTAGTGCGAAACTCTTAGGAGTCTACTTGCACTACACCTATTGAATACGTGCCGCTGTAAAGGGAGGCATCTATAAAATCCATTCATATTTCACAAATATTTTATTGACGAGGGGGAAAGAGTACAGTATGTTATACATGGGTACCTCGATACGTAACAAAATTCCAAGATATCCCTTGGACCAATGAGCAAAATATCCATAGAGTGGGCGGTATGGCTGGCATGAGTAAAGCAGAAGAGTCACAAGCGTGGCGCACGCTTTTGGGCAAGATTGTTAGCGATCCTCATGAGCGGGCGCGCATCGCCCGTATGATTGGCATCAATAACGTGACCTTGACACGCTGGGCAACAAACAAATCTAACCCTCGTATCGAGAGCCTGCATCGCCTTGTACAAGCTCTACCTTCGTACCGTACCCAGCTGACCGAGCTAATTCCCGAAGAGTTCCCAGAGTTCCTGACGGAGGAGGCGACGATAGAGGAGGTAGCACAGGAAATTCCGTCAGTGTTTTACGAACGTGTGTTACATGCATATACCTCCAATCCTCCACGGCTACGCTCCTCATCCATCCGCATCACCATCATTCAGCAAATGATCAGTCATCTCGACCCCATACCAGCTGGCCTCGCTGTAAGCATAAGTGTCTGTTCCCCACCGCATACCGACGGTATTATACGAAGTTTGCGCGAAGAAATAGGGCGTGGGACCTCGCCGTGGCATACACACCTACATAATCGGCTCGGCTTTCTCGCAATAGAGTCGCCACAGGGGTACGCGGTAACAGAAGGTCATGCCGTCGTCATACATAATAGTACAGAAAAGAAGACGCTTTTCCCCACCCACGCTGTCGAGTTTGAGCAGAGTGCACTGGCTTGCCCACTTCAAATGGCGGACCGTGTGGCGGGCTGCCTCTACCTCTCCAGTCCCTTACAAGACTATTTTGTGCAAACACTACAAGACCTGATCAAAAGCTACGCCAATCTGCTCGTTTTGAGTTTCGAACACAATGAGTTTTTTAAGCTTGAACAAATTGCTCTAGGCGTCATGCCTCCTTATACAGTGCAACAGGCGTACTTGCGCCACTTTCAGCAACGTGTGACACAATATATGCGAGAAATGCATGGCAGCAAATTGCTCTCGCGGCAGGAAGCCGAGGTAAAGGTATTGCACGATTTAGAGGAAGAATTGTTGTGTATTCCATATGGACAGCATAACAAGCTATAGCAGGAGAAATTTCCTTTATGACAGCAACAAATGATGTCACAGGGCAGGCTGAGAACACGTATTTAATCGACGCGGAGAGCGCGTTAGAGATGGCACGCCTCCTCGATCAGGATAGGGTAATGACAAAAGGGATGGGCGGCGTTTTTTCAGAGCAAGAAGACTCCGAACTTACAGGTGTGAGGCGCATCCTGGACGTTGGTTGCGGTCCTGGTGGCTGGGTCAACGAGGTAGCGCAACAATATCCTCACATCGAAGTGACCGGCATCGACATCAGCAAGAACACCATCAATTATGCAAAGGCACATGCACAGGTACGTAAGTTGGACAACGCAAACTTTATCGTCATGGATGCCCTGAAACCTTTGAATTTTCCCGATGCGTATTTTGATCTTATCAACATGCGTACCGTCGTTGGCTTCGTGCCAACCTCTCAATGGCCCTCTTATTTGAATGAGTGTAAGCGCATACTCCGTTCCGGAGGCATTCTTCGCCTTACCGAGGGGGAATATGGCTTTACAAATAAGCCCGGGCTTGAACGCTTTATGGCCCTACTGAACGAAGCACAGTTTAGAGCAGGCCGCAGCTTTTCTCCTACTGGACACACTGCTGGCATGCTTCCTATGCTGCGTCCATTGCTTAAAGGGGCTGGTCTACAAAATATTCAAAGCAAGGCACATATGATTGACTACTCTTTCGATATGGAAGCACATGAAGAAGGGGTTGAGGACATAAAGTTTGCGCTCCAACTTGTGCAATCACTACTCGTCGGCACAAAGGTGATTACACCAGAAGCGTACGCAGATATGCATGCTCAGGTGTTGGAAGAATTGCAGGCCGAGGATTTCAGTAGTCTCGCTATTCTGCTTACTGTTTGGGGCGAGAAGCCATAAAGCACATAAAAAACGCATGGACGTATCGCCCATGCGTTTTTTATGTGCTTTATGGCTTCTCTATTGTATCCTCGCCATCCTCTTCGGTGATATTGTAAGGTGGCACCTCGACCGGTACGCGATAACCACCACTGTAGGTCGAATTAGTTGGCGGCGGCTGAGTTGGATTCGTTGGCGTGAGCAGATCGTTCGAGATCGCCTTGACTAGTCGCTCGATACGCTCCCAGCGCGCAGGATAACGGTCCGCATAGAATTTCTCGCGCCCCTCGGCATCGTAGGCACAGAAGACGTAGTCCTGGTTGCCATAACGATAGTTGACGCGTGTGTAAGGAATGCGCACAAGTTCGATCACCTGTAACGTCGCACGCGAGTCGGACTTTGTAACATCATTCGGTTGCAGTGGCTTTGTAGTGCCGCGCGGCTTCTCTTGACGCTCAGCATTGACCAGCGCGACAGCAGTATTCCAGACATCCATCGGCACACCATTAGGCGCGACGTTGGCCACAAAGGAATCGTCGACCTCTGCGTTATACACAAGTTCGCCGCCCGCGTCCAGCAATTGCTGTTGTGGAATAACGCTCTCGCCCACGATACGCGTTTGTACATGCAGATCAAAACGACGCGCAATCTCACGATGACGCACGATCTTACCTGTTCCTCCACAGTTGGCACACAGCGACATCTTTGTGCCCTCGCACGTTGCACAAACGCGCTTACCATTGCCACAGGTACAATCAACCTCACCATTAACACAATCCGGGCAAGGTACCGTGGGTCCTTTGCTGGCAGGGTCAGCATCAACGGGATTTGGTATAGGCACACCTTGCTGGCGAATGGTCTCAAACACGTCCGACACGCGCTCGCCTACCGAGTTTGCGACATTCTCCGCCTGCTTCTGGAAGAACGGCTTCTTCTCACCCACCGTCCAGTCCGCAACATAGCCACGACCACGACAAGTGTTGCATTTCTTCTTGGTACGCCCCTTACATTCAGGGCACACAATCCAACCCCGTCCATTACACGAAGCGCATAGTGCTCGACCCGTTCCATTGCAGGTCATACAAGCCGCGACTTCTTCCAAACCCTCTAGTTTGGTCCTGCTCGCGGGCGCCTTGAGGCTCGTCACCTCCGGCAACTCATAGTCCCATACAGGCAGAATTGGCTGCATCTTATTGCTCGCGGAGCGTCCCGTATATGGCTCCGTAACGGACTCCATTGATCGTGTCTCCCACCGTGTCTGTACCGTGACCTCCCACACCTCGTCATTGTGCCAAGAGACGATGTCCATGTAGTTGCCGAGGTCCTTCGCCACACGCCAGTTTTCGTTGCTCCACAAATTGGCAAGCTGC
The DNA here is from genome assembly GCA_964242555.1 of uncultured Ktedonobacteraceae bacterium. Lineage (GTDB taxonomy): Bacteria > Chloroflexota > Ktedonobacteria > Ktedonobacterales > Ktedonobacteraceae > JBBQVS01. Next base: position 2,078 of record CAXTCR010000030.1, on the reverse strand, counting down.
CGAATACGTTGCTCGTCCATATTCGTCGCCTGTCGTGGAGAGGGCGCGCCCTGCGCCTGCTGCCAGTAATCGCTGGCCTTATCCACAACTCGCCGGATACGCTGCTGTGCCTCGTTCGCGCTCTGTGTAAATGCTTTCCTGATCTCTTCCAAACGCTTATCTATCTCTTCCCTATTGGGCTGTCCCTGCTTAAATAGCGGGTCCTGTGGATCCCAATTATTACTCATACCGAACATGCCTCCCGGATATATCTATCAGCATTGAATATTTCTTATTGTTATTATCTTATACGATAGATGAGAAAGCGGGTTGTATGCTGTGGTAGAAAAGAAATACATGACACAGAATGTCAAGAATTCTATGCTACACTCCTGATAAAAGCAAACATTAAGGAGAACTCATTATGAAACTAAGTCATATTAATCTAACCGTTACCGATGTTTCAGCAGCAGCACAGTTTCTCGAAAAGTATTTCGGATTGCACAATCAGGGCGGCAACAAGGGACTCACTTTACTTCTCGACGATGATGGGTTGGCACTCACTCTGATGAAATCCAGTGCGGTTGCCTATCCCCAAACGTTTCATATTGGTTTTGGTCAGGAGAGCGATGAGCGCGTCAACGAGATATATCAACGCATGATAGACGACGGTTTTGAGGCTGATCCGCCACAACGCTCACATGCATGGACATTCTATGTGCGTGCTCCAGGCGAATTTGTCGTTGAGGTGATGAGCTAGATCAACTTGACGGACGCCTACAAGAGGCTGCCCTACTATAACAGGGTATGCATAGTAGGGCAGCCTCTTGTAGGCGTCCGTGCTTAATTACCACCTATTGCAAGCACTAAAAAGATAGGGACAACGTATACCTATGACAAAAACTTATTGGTATACATAGAATCCAAGTCCAAACTCGTCACGGTCTTTCCTGATGCATCCTGTACCCCGCCTGAACTGAGAATAAATTCTGGATAGCCATGCCACGCGGACGCATCCTGCATCCCCCACTTACGCCCAGTATCCACATAGCGCGAACTGAGGTACTGCTGGCTCGCCTGCACTAAACCTGTATCAGGAAAAGTCCCCTTTGGCGCCTGATCGATTAAATCCTGTGCCGCCTCTTGCGGGTGCATGCGTGCATACTCATAGCCCCTCTGTGTCGCGCTCATGAATCGGCGCAACAGGTCCGGCTTCTGCTGAATCGTAGTGGGACTACTGATAATATTTGGTGTATAATAATCCGCCACCCCGTAGTCCGTAATAGGAAAGATATTCAGTTGCATGCCCTGACGCTGCGCCTCAAGTACTTCCCACCCTTCGAAAACCCAGGCGAAATCGATGCGCTTCGATTGCAATGCCTGCATCGCATCCACATTGAGCGTGACATTCTTGAACTTGCCCTGTCCGCCATCATGCTTGATAATCTCGCCAACGACTGCACCCTCATAAGGCGCGCCAAAACCACCATACGTTTTGCCATCCAGTTGACCTGGACGTGTAATGCCCGAACTCTTCAGCGTGACAAGCACCGAGGTATTGTGCTGGATAATCGCCGCGATAGATACCACAGGCTGCTTCACCGCCGCATCCGCCACGATAGACTCGGTCGAACTAATGCCCACATCCGCCTTGCCACTACTTACCAGCACATCAGGCGATACATTGCTCGAATACGGCAACAACGTCAAATCAATGCCTTGCTCCCTGTACCACCCATTCTTCAACGCCACGTAAATACCAGTATGGTTGGTATTCGGCGTCCAATCCAACGCCAACTGCATCTTCGTCAGCTTCTGTGACCCCTTCACCGTCGATGTTACATTACTACGCTGCTGCTGCAAGAGAAACGCACCAACAACAGCAATAATCAAAAGGACAGGAATACCAATACTCAAACCCAAGCGAGTTCGTGAATTCATGAAACAAAACCTTTCTTTGTGCAAAGACACTCGCAACTGGACGTGCATTCGTATATGGTAGGGGTGCTTCCCTTGCAGGCACCCTGCTCCCCATAAGCGTTAACGTAAGGCTTGAATGGGGACCAGGGCGCCCGCTGCCTGTATCATTGCCCGAATGC
>CAXTCR010000029.1:9145-24578 GCA_964242555.1 uncultured Ktedonobacteraceae bacterium | reverse complement strand
GATGCAACACTTGCCTCAATAGAAGAATAGCAAGCGATACAAAACACGCGCGTTTATGTGGCAAACGCGCGTGTTTTGTATCGCTTGCTATAATTACTTCTCATCTGTTACTATTATTCTATATCTCGATTGGCAGATACACATATTTGTTCCGCTATTTTTGGAGGATCAATATTTTATGGAGATGACTGATAGGCCTGACATCAGTGTAGGCACACGGATTCCCGCAGAGCAGCGACGGCTGTCCATCTTCGATCATGTGAACCTGAATGTCTTCTGGATCGCGAACCAATTCCACTGGCAAGCCCTGTTAGCCGTTGTCATTCCCAGCATGGTGGCCACCTTCCTCGATCCTACACACAAGGATATCAATCTCGCGCTTGTCGTCAACGCAGGCACACTAGTTGCCTTTGTCGTAAATCCCCTCGTAGGCGCAATTTCGGACTACGCGACATTTCACATGGGCCGCCGACGCCCGTTTATGATCTGGGGTACGGTTCTAAATGTTATCGTACTCGTCCTCTTCGCCTTCTCGCCCTCCTGGTTCTCAGGTGGTGCACTCCTCTTCACCTTCGCGGTACTCTTCCTCCTCTTGCAGTTCAGCAATAATCTTGCGAACTCTCCGTGGAGCGCGATCATCGCCGACAATGTTCCGCAGAAACAGCGCGGTCTCTCCTCCGGCTTTAATGGCCTCTTCAATCTCCTCGGAACCATTCTCGGCTCGGTTGTGGCAGGCATCATTCTTGGCGGCAATATGCCTCTACCCGTCTACAAAAACGCTGTCGTACAGATATTCCTATTGATCGCCATCGTACAGATCGTCTTTGTCGTCTATACTGTTCTGACGGTGAAAGAAACTCCATTGCCACCAGAACAACATGTAAGGTTGAATATCGTCTCCTTCTTTAAACGCTTCCTCTTTAAGCCTTCACAGTATCCCGACATCTCCTGGGTTCTGCTCGCCCGCTTCCTCGTCATGATGGGCATATGGAGTGTCTACTACTTCCTACTCTACTATTTCGACGACGTACTGGGCGGCAAAGGCGTGAAAACTATTCTGCTTGGTACCCCCTTCTCTGGCGCCCAGTTCAATGGCGTGCTCTTTCAACCCGTGCTACTCTTGCTTGCGCTGCCAACTTCGCTTCTCGCTGGCTGGGCCTCCGATCGCTGGGGTCGTAAAAGCCTCGTCTACCTATCAGGTATTATGATGGCTGTCGTCTGTCTCATCTTTATTCTCTTCCAGAACCAGTATGCCGCGCTGCTCGCAGGCGCCTTCTTTGGCGTCGGCTATGGTGCTTACACCAGCGTCGACTGGGCGCTGACCACCGATGTCCTACCACCAACTGACGAAGCAGGCAAATTCATGGGCATCTGGTCCGCCGTCGGCATTCTGCCCCAGGTCGTTGGCATCACTGTCGGCGGAGTCATCCTGCAAATCTTGCAAACGCTCCCTAACCATCTTGGCTACACCTCGCTTTTCGTCCTCACGGTCATTTATATCGCGTTAGGCACGCTCGTAATTCGACAGGTCAAGGGAACGAGATAACAAAGATACTACACTGCACCCGAACCCGAAGGACTGACCAATGCTCCTTTACAACCTATAGAAGCATTCTGGAACGCCGGACCAACAGGTTCGATGGCCCTCCTAAAAGTACGACGGTCTACGCCAACACGACAATTCTAAAGCCGTCCTGCTCGATTTTCTTGAAAGCACTTATTAAGCGGGCGCACACACTGCTAAATGGGATATCGAAGCCTTCAAAACCGTGACATTCCCATTGGGGCTTTAACCTATTACGTCCTAGCCCTGTCACATTCTCATAGGAACTATCATTCATTACACCCAAAAAGGGGAATGAAAACGAATCTACTTCTTGTTGCAGTAAGTATGGGCAATTATTCATCACGCCCTCATTAATAAAGAAGAAAATTCTGTAGGGGCCATAATTCACTACGCCCTCGCCGCGCTGGTCAATGGTGACGAGAGCAATACGAATTGTGGTCCCTTCATTTTCTATCTGTAAGAATCTATTTTATCGCATCTGTGAGATGCAACATATATACAGGAAGTAGCAATCATTCATGAACACCTCTACCCGCGACACAAACACACCAGAAGTCGTCATTCCCAATAACACTCTCAAAGGCGAACAAATACTCGACAAACACTCCTGGTTTGTCCTACTCTTACTCTGCACTGCGCAGTTCATGGTCGTGCTCGATTTCTCAATCGTCAACGTAGCCCTGCCCGCGATGCAGCGCGAACTTGGCTTCACCACTCAAAACCTACAGTGGATCATCACCGGCTACTCCCTCACTAGTGGTGGCTTCCTTCTCCTCGGCGGACGAATGGGCGATCTCTTTGGTCGTCGTCGCCTCTTCCTGATCGGACTATTTCTCTTTGCCTTTGCCTCATTTATGGGTGGCATCGCACAATCCGCTCTCTGGCTTATCATTGCTCGCGGCGTACAAGGTCTGGGTGCCGCGATTATCTCGCCAACCTCCTTCTCGCTTATCACCACCACCTTCCACGAAGGTCCCGCCCGCAATAGAGCATTGGGCGTTGTAGGAGCAGTGGCTTCCTCAGGTTTCGCCGTTGGCGCCCTGCTTGGTGGCATCCTTACAGCCAGTGTAGGCTGGCGTTGGGTACTCTTTGTCAATGCACCAGTTGCGCTAGCCGCCATTATTCTCACGCCTATCCTTCTAAAGGAAACGGTCAGGGAGCAAGGTCGGCGCCAGATCGATGTGTTTGGTGCTGTCACTATCACTCTTGGACTTATTGCGCTCGTCTACGCGCTTGGGGAAGGCAATGTAGTTGGGTGGGGATCGCTTCAGATACTCTTCCTGTTGGGCACCGCCGTTGTCCTACTCGCAGCATTTGTTTTTATCGAAACCCGTGTGGAAGTTCCCCTTGTCCGCCTCGGCATCTTTCGTTTACGCACCCTGACCGGCGCAAACTTGATTGGCTTCTTCGCACCCGGCGCGCTAGGCGCGTCAATCTTCATCGTCACCCTCTATATGGAAAAGGTCTTAGGATACGCACCTACCACAACTGGTTTCGCCTTCCTTCCCATGGCCTTAATATTCTTTATCGACTCTAATCTGGTTGCACGCTTTGTTCCACGCTTCGGCGTAAAACGCATCCTCATCGTCGGTATGTTTGTGACTGCACTGGGCTACCTGCTCCTTGCACTCATTTCCGTAAACAGCAGCTATTGGGCAGTGCTGTTTCCTGGCACCCTTGTCGTAGCCCTTGGCATGGGTCCCTCGTTTACCGCAATGGCGATAGCAGCCACAGCAGGCGTCAGCGACCGCGAACAAGGTCTCGCCACTGGTGTGTTCAGTACTACCCAACAAATAGGCTCCGGCCTTGTACTAGCAGTTGTTGCAGTCGTATCAGCAATTGGCACAGGTGCCTTACAACAAACACAGGGCACATCTTTGAAAGCCTCACTCGTTGGCGGCTTCCAATATGCCCTCGTCGCCTGCGCAATCTTCGCCATCCTTAGTGGCATAATCGCCGTCTTTGTTGTTCGTCAAAATGAGACACAAGCCGACAAGCAGTAGTGTGTCTCTCATAACGCTACAACAGGAAGCATTTTTCTTAGCAGAGCACGGCGATTAGAAAGATAGGTAGAATTACGTATTCCATACTTTTGATACTGTCAAAACAAAAAATACAGCGGATGCAATAAATGCATTTATTGCATCCGCTGTATTTTTTGTTTTGGTTATTTTTCTGCCCCTATAACCTCAATCGCATCCTTACCACCATAAAAATCCCACCATGGCTTCGCACCCTTCGCCAGCACTTGGTTCAGGCTCTGAATATTCTTCACGCCCTGATCCTCAAGCCAACCTCGCAACCCCTGCGCGCCATCCTTCGCGTATGCCTTGATGCCATCCTGCCATGTAGCACGCCCACATAGCACACCCGCAAAAGGCGTATCCGCCTGCGCCGCAAGCTCCAACGTCTCAAGAAAGATCTCGTTGCTCACGCCCGCACTCAGATAAATGAACGGAATCGATGTAGCAGAGGCCGCATCCTTAAACGCTTGCTTGGCCTCTTCCTGGTTATATGCAATCTTGCCATCGGTGTTCGCCTTCGACCCCTCCACATACGCCATGTTGACTGGCACCTCAACTTTGAGCATGTCCACTCCGTAACGCGGTTGCGAGAAGGTGTGCATATACTTCTTCACCTTCTGCGGCTTGACCTTTGCGAACTCAAAACTCTTCTCATCGCCTATTTCATCACTATAAGCAAGCACCTCCAGGAAAAACGGGATATCAAAGGCGCGACATTCCGCACCAACACGCTCAATAAATGCCTCTTTCCGCGTATTGATCTCCTGCTTGTCGTCTGGATCATAGTACATCAATACTTTGATCACACTCGCTCCCGCCTCGACCAGTCTTTCAACCGACCAGTTGTCGAGCAGATCGGGAAAACGCCCCTTCTCGTTCGCATCGTATCCCGTCTTCTCATAGGCTAAGAAGAGACCCGTTCCCTGCTCTCGATGCTTGGCCGCCTCAAGGCCATACTCGGGATCAAGCAAGATAGCCGTGGCGTAGCGCGTCAGCACCTCCGTCACCTGAATCTTAAACTGACTCAAATCATCAGGCGTTGCATCACTTCCTCTTGCTTTCGCAATAGACTTCTGCAGAGAACCACGCTGATCCATTGCTGCCGCGGCAATTACACCCTTTTCGTTCGCAACAGCATTTATACCATTAAATTTTCCACGAGAAATGCGTGTCTTCGCTTGTTGTTGCATAAGGCTCCATCCCGTCACATAGTGTGTACCAAACCTGTCACCAAGACACTGGTCAGCACCACCATCGTTTATTGACGTTTATACTAAAGTGAACTACATAGAAAGCTGCACCATTGCACGCTTCCCCTCACATTGTACAATGCAAATTTACTGTTTACCTATCTGTAATACGTATCGCCTTTATGTTACAGATGAACAGTAAATTTTGCAAACTTCATACCCTTATCCGCAAGTTTCAGAAAAGTGAGGGTTTATTTCAGAAAAGTGCCATTTGGAACTCTATATCTTGAACATTGTGGGGAACAATATTCCAAAGTATCTTTATACAGTTCTCTCTGTGGAAAACACAACTATTGTTACTCGGTTTGCATCAGCACGTCTCTATACAAAGAGTTGGCGACATTCCGTTGTCATCGGTTACTGAAGTTAGAGTAGAGACGGACAGAGGTGTAACCAGCGTTCAATGTAGAAAGAACGCAACGCATGCTAAAGGAGTGATTTGCAATGGGTGGAAGTAGTTTCGATTTTATCGCGCAGGAACTGCTCAAACAACAACAACTGATGGAACAAATGGAAGAAGAGAATCGCGAACTACGTCGTCAACTCGCTGAACTACGCGATGGCTATGGCGTCTTCGTAGTAATCGATGGGCGCCGCTTCTCGCTCGCGAAAGATGATGCAGCACCCGCTCAAACGCCAGCTGTCGAGGCCATACCTACGTCAACAACTATCCCAATAGCAGTCGAGCCAGAACCACAAGCAGAGCCTGTCACACCATCTCATGACATTGCTCAGGAACAGACTGAAGAACTCGTCATGAACGTTCCTCAAACACCGCGCATTACCGTCGACCTACTACAAGAGCATGAAGAGGTCGCCGAAGGTACAACAGGCCCAACGTTTCTTGAAGAAGTGCTGATTGACGAATTCGCTTCAGCCGCTACCAGCCCGCTCTCCGTCTGGACACCCACCAAATCAGAACCGGAGAAAACGTCCACTGAGGATGAAGAACTTGCCATACTCCGCCGTCAACTGATCGGCAGCTATCTACTCGAATAATCGTATTCGAGACAGGTTGTCTCGAATACGATTATTGAATCAGCGTTGAGTACACCACAAGGCGTAATGTCGTCTGATGCTGACTGGGTATCCATGTCCCTGCACAGGTAATCAGGTTGAGATACGTTCCCCCCGTATCTCCAAATATCTGCTGTACTGGCGCCTCCTGTGGTGGATATGCCGCCGTACGCGTCGCACGGAAGCGCAATGTCTTTCCACTGGCGTCCACCACCATAATGATGTCACCTACCTGCACCTTGTTCAGATACCAGAATACCGCAGGGTATCCACCAGGACGATCCAGGTGCCCATCCATAACCGCACTTCCAGCCTCGCCTGGGCGCGGCCCATTGCTATACCAGCCAACACCCTCCCACGGATTTTGCTGTGGCGTGCCCAGATCTCCATTCCCCTGTATCTGTACATTCTCAACCGGTGCATTGACTCCGATGCTCGGAATCATCAAACGCGCAGGAACCGAGGCACTAACCGTGACAATAGGTGAGACATATATCGTCGGTATCGCCTTTGTGGGCGTCGGACTTTCCTTCTGTCCCACAGAAGGCGTCTTCGCAGGTGTCGTCGATGCCTGTAACGATGTCCCACAACCCGTAATTAAAAAAAGGATGAGTACTAGTGAATAGAGTGAAAATTTTCCCAGCAGCCGCATACTCAAAACATCCTTACGTCTTTTTTTACCCAAATACATGTAGGAGCCGCGTCGATCGCATCCATTATCTCTACAAAATAATTGTCCAGGTCATATTCCTTCCCACATGCACCACCACTACCTATATATATACGCAAAAGATGAAGGAAGAGTGCTATATTTCGAGCACTCTCCCTCCATCTCCTTACTTACTTCTGGCGAGCAAGCGCATAACGACGCGCCACTACACTAGAACCAAGCAGCATCACCGCTAACGCACCAAAGAACCACGGCAACAATGGATTGCTACCAGTATGCGTCACAGGACGTGGATCACTTCCCGTTCCCGGCATGCCCGGTACACCTGCAACTGCGCCAAGCTTAAAGGCTAACGCTGGTGTTCCCTTGAGCAGACCAACCGCGAATACGCTGTACACCATTCCACCAGTGAGGGTTGCCGAAACCGGTACAGTCGCACCAGCCTGAGTTGCCGTCACATTAAATGTGTATGCACCACCGGGCACCGAGAGATACCCACTCGCGTTCTGATAGGTCAAGTCACTGATGACCGTATTGCCACCAGCCGCAACATTGACTGGACCCGCATCAGGTGATAGGTGATAGACACGAACCTTCGCCATGTTGTTCGATACAAGGTTGTTGTCCCCAAAAGCCTCTAACGAGAAGCCACTCGCCGCCGTACCAAGTGCCGCGACCGTGTATGGAACACCACCGCTAACTGTTACCGTCTGCGTAATCACAGAGGCACCAATTCCCTTACCCGCAGGCGCAACCTGAATCGTGTGCGCACCCGCTGGTACCGCTACATAACCAGTTACCGTGCCAAAGGCAAAATTTGGTAGGAGTGCCTTGCCATCGACAAATACGTCAACAGTTCCCGCACCCGGGGCGGCATGCACCACACGTACATAGGCCATATCATCCGCTGGAGCAGCTGACGCCGGCGTGAATTGTAGCGCCATACACGCAAGTAGCGAAAGGACGCTAAGCAGTAATGTGCCTCGATGCAGCAACATCGCTAAAGAAAATTTTTCGCGCATTATCCCATAAACTCCTTCTATAATTAGAAAAGGACATCCTGTTCTCCTATTGTACTTTTCTAGAGTGTGTTGGCCTATACACTCATGAAAATGAACGTAGACGAGGAGAAGAAGATGATTATAGTGCTACTTCTCTTGCTATAGCACTGGTTAAAGTGTAATATAAACATACATCGATGATGTTCTTATTATAAAGACGCCTACTTTTATGGAAAGTAGTAAAATTTATTACCCATTTTCTAAAAACTCACCATCTGAACAATAGAAGTCTGGCAAGAATACCATCGTGACATAGCAACAACCGTCTATACCGGTCAATATACTCTCAGCACTTCCTTTATTTGTCCAATGAGAGGAACGGGACGTGTCACAAGAAATACCAGAAGATGGAGTACTCGACGCCGAGTTACTTCCTTCGAGTCAAGATCAGCAAACTACGCACGATGGTGCTGGCGCCGATAATAGCGATAGGCATTGGCAGGCAGAGCTAGTAGCACGTTGTCTCAGCGGTGATGAAAGTGCTTTCGCACATATCACAGACCACTACGGTAACTTGCTCCTCCGCACTGCCTATTTGCTCTTGCAAGATGAGGAGGCCGCGAAAGATGTTGTACAGGACTCACTGCTCCTCGCGTGGAAGAACATGACCAAACTCCGTGAGCCGTCCTTCCTACGCGCTTGGTTGCTCAAAATCGTGGTCAATCAGTCTATTAGTTTGAAACGACAATGGGCTAGAAAAGCCGCTCTGCTCCGCGAACAATTCAGTCAGACCTCTATCGCTGACTCGATTCAAAGCGCCGATTTTGCACGCGGCGGTTTGGAAGACCGCCTTGATGTCGAACAGGCTATCGCCCAACTCCCCCTCAACCAACGCGTTGTCCTGGTCCTGTTCTACTATCATCGTATGACTATGCCTGAGATTGCCACAATGCTGGGTGTCGCTGAAAATACGCTTCGTAAGCGGCTCCAGGCAGCATTGGAAAAAACTCGACGCGCTCTACAAGTAGAGTTAGAAGGAACTAAAAACGCGTCGCGTACACACAAAAGTGTCAGCCCACACATCAGCATGCACCGGGGAGGGGCGTGATGAATGGACATGATGGGAGGGATTCCCAGTCTGAGTTTCACATTCAAAAGCAGGAAACGGATGTTGAGACCATGCTTGAGACACATATCGCTAATGTACTACAACATAAGGCTTCTCAAGTGCAGTTCACTGCTGGACAACGCGAACGCGTTATGCGCCGCGTCAGAACACGCTCTAAACACGGCTTCTTTTCTGCGCCCGCTCTCGTGTTTGCCGCATCACTCGTTGTCATTCTCGCATTTGCCTCATATTTATTCTTATCAATCCCTTCTCAAACTTCCCTGACAAATACTACAAGCTATGTCCTTACGAGTGCATTGGATACTCCCGACACACTCGCACACGGCGGACAACTCGTCTCGCTCGATCCCACACAACATCATATCGTCTACCAGCGCTCACAAGAACAAGGCGTGATGTACACCACGGATATAAACAATCCAGTTAGTAGCAACAAGCTCGCCATGCGCTACGCCCGCGACGTGACTTGGGCACCTGATGGTTCGGCTTTGGTGACAACCATCTATCCAAATGGAGCCACTGTGCCTCTTCTTGCCCTTGTACATACCGGTCACTATATGAGTACGCTGGGTCATTCCGCGCTCGCTTCTAGCTGGTCGCCGACATCTCCCGATCAAATCGTCTATGCGACGCAGGAGAATGGTACAACTAAATTGTGGAGTACTCCACCCCTTAAAGGTCATCCTGCCGGTCTTATCGCGACACTTCCAATCTCATCACTTGTGCAACGCATGGTCTGGTCCCCTGACGGCAAAGAGCTTACCCTGATCACAGTCCCAGCCGGAACACTCTCTCCACAACAACTAAGTTTACCAGGCCATTCGATCTATATCATGGACATGAATACGCATAACGTCCATGCCTTGCCTTTGCCCAGTAACACCGCTATTGGCAATGTCGCCTTCTCGCCCAATGGCCACTACCTCACGTATGAGCAAATACTTGCGCAGACACCGATCTCGTTACATACGCTCAACATCGGAACGCACCAGGAAGTGTTCACAATAAAGCCCCAACACACCTTGCAAGGCTGGAGTTGGGCATCCGATAGCAACGCCCTCGTGTATAGCGATGGTGGCACCCTTACCGCACATGTGATACATGGGAAGAGCATAACCTTTCCTAAAACCAATGCGACCAATCCTCTTTGTCTCAGTGATGGCCGCATCCTCGCAGTGAATGTTTCACACGACGTTGGCAAATTAGAAATTCTTTCTAAAGGACAAAATAAATAAGGAGCCGTAACCCATCAACTGCTAAGTGTAGCAATGGATGGGTTACGGCTCCTTATTTACTTTATTGAATTTGAAAATCTGTTGTAGTTTGAGGTGCCGTCCCTGAAGAGTTAGCCAGTAGGATAAATGTGAACGAAGTGCTCCCCTGTGGCACAAGAAAAGCAACACTTCCCGTCTTCCCCGACGAGCCAGCGGGAAAGGTCGTGGGAAAAGTACTAGCCCCCTCAGGTGAACTCGTCGTATCACCCGTTTTCAACCGCATAAAGTCGGTCCAGACCTCTGAAACATCTGTCTGCGATGGATTGTCGACCTTGAGGGTAAGCGTGACGTACATCATACCTTTTTTCGCCTGAGTAGCGTTACTACTCAAACTCGCTGTTGCATCCGTCACTGTCCAATTTAACCCTTCATGTTGCAGCGTCTTGTTCGGCTTCACCGTCTTTGGCTTGTACGTTGTCAAATCTGCGCTTCCAGTCAAAGGTATCCTCATTTGAGCGTCATTAGAGGTTCCTAATACGAGCGTTAGTTTTGCTGCATCTGCCGTTGTAGGTACGGCAAAATCCAACCAGTTTGTGCGCGATACCGACGCATCTGGCGAAATATTATTTTGTGCATTAAGTGGCGCTGCTTGACTACCATCTGGTAAAATCAGCCGAGCAATGTCACTATAAAGGTAGCTCGCAGAGTTTGACGCATTATTCTGCTCCTTAAAGTTCAGACGAGCTGTACCCGAGGACTGGAGCTTTGAATATGTATCATCAACAAAGCTCAATGCTTGTTGCACATTCACAATGGTTACATCATTGCTCGCGTAGGTAATCGTAGAGCCTACTGGCGTCGTCTTTATCGAGCCGGTTGTTGCTGTACCGGTTGTCGTACCATTATCAGTATTTCCACTACTAGCATAGCCACCAGTTGCAGTCGCAGTTTGTTGGGCATCATTCACTACCGTTGTAGCTCCCCTATAGAGAAAATATCCCCCTGTACCACAAATACCGAGAACTAAAAGCAACACAATACCAGCAATACAGCCTATACGACGCCATACACGACCAGAGCTTCCACGTTGCGGCGTAGCGTAACTAGGAGGAGCAGGTGGAACTTGTCCTACTACCTGTCCTTGATACGGCGGCGGTGGCGGAGTATAGCGTCCTTCGCTCCCATACGGTGGATATGGAGAGCCGTCGTAATGTGGCGGGGGTGGCGGCGTAGGTGTGTTTGCAACAGTCTCCATACTTGTCAATTGGGAACTCTCACCACTTAGAGCGGTTGGTTTATTCGCTTCCTCGCTTATCAAAGAGCCACAATTGGAGCAAAAACGCTGTTCGCTTGCTACGGGCACACCACAGGTTGGACAAAGGCGCGATGGGGGTTGGGTCGTCATCAATCCTCCTTCGATCATTGCGCTTTCTTTGTTAGAAAGAACGTTTGCTTGCCTCTACTTTAACACAAGTGCGCGGCTTGATGTATGTAGAAGATCACACTTCGCGCATGATATGTCCAACAGTTTGCGCCCCTCCATCGCTATTGCATATGAAGGGGCGCAAACTGTTGGATGCATCGCTAAATGCCGCTGATCACCTGATAAAAACTCGGCAAATTTGGCGTTCCTAACCCCGTCGAGTAGTCCCAACCAGCGGTTGCCGGGAAGTACAAATTATTCCCCCTCGTCACATCAAAGTACGGCTGCCCACCATTCGCCCGATTAGCTGCAAGGTAGTATATTTGCGTGCCGTAGTTGAACTTCTGCACCTTCTGCATCATCCCCTCGTTAACCAGCACTTGACCCGCCGCCCAGATCGGTGCCGCCGCACTCGTACCACCTACCGCACCCCAACGCCCCTTGAAGTATACAGCGAGAGCATACGCGACCGCAGAAACATCAGGCACCTGCCGCGCACTTCGCGAATAGCTGTTCTGTACACCAGGAGCACTCTGGTAGGATGGACGCCCAAAGAGTGTACTATTGCCCCCACCACTTCCCCACTGATTGGTACATTTAGACTGATTTGAGCCGTCCGACCATACAATCTCATTTGCCCTTGCACGATTGTTATTAATCTGCAGAATAGTTCCCCCAACCGCCGTTGCATATGGGTCGCTCGCCGGAAAACTTACCGATAAATCACCATACTGCCTGGTCGTAAACGCTCCACAATCACCACTTGCCACAAACACCGTCATATGCTCAGCACGCGTCAACTGTTGCAAACTGCTGTCAATAGCGCGCCAATCGTTGGTCGATATCTCCTGTTCAGCCGCTCCCAGACTCACGCTCACAACACTTCCACTGTTCGCATTATTGACATTGTCGTCCGCGATCTGCTGCAACATATCATTCACATTCGTCCACACGTCGTCCGCTGAATCCCCATCCGTCTGGTACACCTTGATAGTCGCGGCACGCGCTAGACCTGCAACCATCTGAATATCCAATGTCGACTCACCTAGTGCAGTCTGTGGCTTGCCATCAACATTGATGATAGAAACTTTCCCCTTGTATCCTTGTAGACACGAAAGATAGTTATCCACATCTGTCTTATACGACCCGTCAATCTCCACCAGATTGACCGTCATATTCTCACCATTCAAACCCTGCCCCCACAATTGGTCATATCCATACGCACCCGCCACATCTCTTGGCAATATCGTATTATTCTGTGGCTGGCAATTCTGAGTCGCCTGCGCCTTCTGCGCTGGCTGGTTAAACTGCATCGTAAATGCATGTTGCGGCTTCGTACTATAATTATCAAGTCCCGTAATTACTTCAATCGAGTTTGCCAGGAAGGTCGGCACTTTCGGCGCCGTCTTTGGTGCATAAAACGTGGTGCCACGATAACTATGCGTCACAAACGTTGTTTGCAGCACCTTGCCAATCGTACTTGCCTTTGCATCAATTGCGAGGTTTGTACGTAGCTTGCTCAACTTTAGTGCAACACCCGAGGGATTGAAAAAATTCTTAATCTTCTGATACGTTGTATCGTCAATACCAATCTTATTGGCCGCATTCTCCAGATTCGACTTCTTTCCCGGCTCTATCTTCTGATCCTGCATCTTCTGTAACGCGTTAGGATCAATCCTAAACGTAACCCGCACATGCAGCACCTTGTTCCCATCAAACTGCCCTGTAACGGGCGAATTAAGCGCCTCCGCCGGTATCCCTAAATTCAGCGTCGTAAATAGCTCTGGCTTCGTCCCACTCCCATTGGCACATCCCGCTAGAGGTGCAAGTAACAAGAGTAACCCCACCATAACAGCCACTGCCCTCCCACTACCCGAGCGCATTATTGTATATAATGAAGACATTAAAAAATCCTCCTATACCCTCATATGGTAATCATCTCTTATATCACGGTCCACATAACAAAACGCTTCAAGGGAATAAATTGCCACCAAAAAATGGTATAATATAAAGGATACTTTAGAAAAAATTTTCTACTCACATCAAGGATTGCGAGACCATGCCAGAATTTAAGGTAGAGTCCCCATTTCAACCAACCGGCGACCAGCCAGAAGCCATCAGACAACTTGCCGAAGGCATTCGTGCAGGCTACAAACATCAAACATTACTGGGCGTTACCGGTAGTGGCAAAACCTATACTGTGGCAAAGGTGATCGAAGAGGTGCAGAAGCCAACGATTGTGCTCGCACCCAACAAGACGCTTGCCGCCCAACTCTACAGCGAATACAAAGAGTTCTTCCCCAATAATGCCGTTGAATACTTTGTCTCATACTATGACTATTATCAGCCAGAGGCCTATATCGCGCGCTCAGATACCTATGTCGAGAAAGAAAGCATGCTCAACGAAGAGATCGAAAAGCTGCGTCTCTCCGCCACCCGCAGCCTCTTCGAGCGCAAAGATGTGCTGATCGTTGCTTCCGTCTCCTGCATCTACGGCCTGGGTAGTCCAGAGGAGTACGGCGAGGTTGTCCTGACCCTTAAAGTCGGCGATGAGCGCCGCCGTGATAAGATACTGCGCCACTTAAACGAGATACAATACGAGCGCAACGATGCCAACTTCGTTCGTGGTCGCTACCGCGTGCGCGGCGATGTGCTCGAAATCTTTCCCGCTTATGAAGATGTCGCCGTACGCGTCGAGTTCTTCGGCGACGAGATTGAGCGCATGACCGAGATCGATCCCTTGACCGGCGAGGTCCTGGGCAAACGCCAACGCCTCGATATCTATCCCGCAAAGCACTGGGTGACGACACAGGAACGTCTCAATCACTCGGTTACGCTTATTGAAAACGAGCTTGAGGAGCGTCTCAAAGAGCTTCAGGCCGAAGGCAAATTGCTCGAAGCCGCCCGTTTGAAGCAACGCACTAACTTCGACATTGAGATGTTGCGCGAAACTGGCTTCTGCTCCGGCGTCGAAAACTATTCGCGTCACCTCGCGGGTCGTGGCGCGGGTGAACAGCCATGGACCTTGCTCGACTACCTGCCCGAAGACTACCTGCTCGTCGTCGACGAATCGCACGTTGCCCTGCCACAGGTGCGCGGCATGTTCGCTGGCGATCGCTCGCGCAAGCAAGTCCTCGTGGATTACGGTTTCCGCTTGCCCTCGGCCCTGGACAACCGTCCATTGACCTTCAACGAGTTCGAGCGCCACGTCAATCAGGCCCTGTACGTCTCGGCAACACCTGGCCCCTACGAATATGAGCACAGTCAGGCCATTGTCGAACAGGTGATTCGTCCAACCGGCCTTATCGACCCGGAGATCACCATCAAGCCCACAAAGGGCCAGATCGACGACCTATTGGCACAAATTCGTGAGCGCGTCAGTCGTGGTCAACGTGCGCTGGTCACAACCCTGACCAAGAAAATGGCCGAGGACCTTGCCGACTATATGCAAGAGTTGAGCATTAAGGTGCATTACCTGCACTCTGAAATCGACACCATTGAGCGCGTCGAAATCCTGCGCGACCTGCGTCTGGGCGTCTACGATGTCGTGGTCGGCATCAACCTCTTGCGCGAAGGTCTTGACCTGCCAGAGGTCTCGCTCGTCGCCATTCTCGACGCCGACAAAGAGGGCTTCCTGCGCTCAGAGGGTTCGCTGATTCAGATGATCGGTCGCGCCGCTCGTCACGTCGAGGGCAGCGTCACTATGTACGCCGACAACATCACCAAGTCCATGCGGCGCGCCATCGACGAGACTAATCGTCGTCGTCGCATCCAGACGAATTTTAACGAGGATCATCACATCACACCGCGTGGCATCAAGAAGGAGATTCGCTCCCTCGCTGAGCGCATCCAGGCCATGAGTGGTGCCGATGGTGCCAGTGCCGACGGCAAATCAGCCTCCGTCGCTATCGCTGGCATTCCAAAGGATGAAGCAGTACGCCTCATCAAAGACCTCGAGTCACAGATGCGCAACGCCGCCAAGGGACTCGATTTCGAGAAAGCCGCCCAACTGCGCGACCAGGTCATCGAGATTAGGAGATCAATGGTCGAGTAGGAACCGATTATGTATGTTCACGAAATGATGGTGTAACGATCTTCTTTGGAAAACGGACGCCCACAAGGGGAACGTCCCTACTAT
>CAXTCR010000029.1:0-9135 GCA_964242555.1 uncultured Ktedonobacteraceae bacterium | reverse complement strand
CTATACACGGAGCGTGTATAGTAGGGACGTTCCCCTTGTGGGCGTCCGTTCTGTTATTCTACCAAAACGACAACCTTAAGCAATGAGCGAAGAAGACTTCTAACACTCCTCACTCACCTTTAGGTAAGTATTGCACTTTTAAGTGCATACTTGAATAAAAAGCGATACTCTCTTATAGTAACTATTGGAAGTCACAATGTCAATCGTCTTCCGCTCATCTCTACACGGTACGGGGCAGATTCGTCACACCCCGTGCTCACAACGAAAGGATACTTCCAATGTATGCAATTACAGGTGCGAACGGTCATCTAGGTCGACTTGTTCTCAAACACCTTCTTACCTACGTTCCAGCAAATCAGATCATCGCTACTACACGTAAGCCCGACCAAATGGCAGATCTTGCCGCTCAAGGGGTCGTAGTACGTCATGCAGATTTCACCGATCCTGCAACCCTAACAGCAGCATTTACTGGCGTCAACCAACTGCTCATCATCAGCACTGACACCATCGGTCAACGAGTCGTGCAACATAAAGCAGCTATAGATGCAGCAGTAAAAGCCGGTGTGAAGCATATCGTTTATACCTCGTCTCCATATGCCGATCCAAATGCCGCCCATCCAATCCTCAGCGAACATGGACAAACAGAAGCTGCCCTTGCCGCCTCTCATCTGGAGTGGACGGCGCTCCGCAATAACTTTTACTCCGAGTTGCACAAGGATTTCATTCCTCTTATGCAGGTCAATGGACAGGTGCTCATTCCAGAGGGTTCTGCTAAACACAGTTGGGTCACGCGTGAAGATTGCGCACGGGCAGCGGCTGGCGCGTTAGTAGGCAATATCACAGACATTGGACCCGTTGATGTCACAGGTCCCGAGGCACTGAGCTTTACAGACCTGATACACCGCTACTCTAGCCTTTCTGGTCAGTCAGTAGACTTCAAAATGTTGCCAGAACAGGAAATTATTGCTCAGGTTCTGACAAAGGGCGTGCCACAGGAAGTGGCGAACTTTGCGATTGGATTTGCAAGTTGGGTTGCTCACAGTGTGCCGACAACACCCACCGACACAGTGAAGCGTGCGAGCGGAACGAACCCTACCCCCGTCGATGAGGTACTACGTTCCCTAACCCTTGCTTGAGAGAATACATAGGCAACGGTCTAGCCGCCATTGGCCAACTCTTCAGAGGATTGCGCAAGAGTTGGGACTCAGATGGACATTCGCCGTGTGTGCCTGCTTAACTTTCTTGATGTTCATTCCTTTCCTCTGGATGATTACGGAAGAGGCGTTGGGCTAAGACAAAGAGGCAAGCCCTACTATAAACGAACGGTTGTTTATAGTAGGGCTTGCCTCTTTAGGGTGTCAGTTTCCCAAAGTACATTTTCGACATACGTTGTTCTTTGCTGGCTATTCCCCACCCTCTCCCAATAGCACAGTGCTAAGCGTGCATTGTGGTGATGCCTGCTTGAGCAACTCCATCAACTCATTCCCCGCAGCCTTCAGAGACTCTATTGAATATGGTGCCATACGTTCCAGCACAAAATATGCATGCCGCGTCTCCTCCGTCAGGCGCGTCCGATACCCCTGTCGCCAATTCCACCGCCGGCACGACACTCCCGCGCTATCGGCCCAGACAACCTCTCCCGGCTCTGGATACGACACACCCTGCTCACCCTCCTGTATCGTCGCAAAAGGCTCTGACCCCGTCGCAACCTTCAAAACCAGATCACTACTCAACTTCTCCCAATTCTCTCCCCCAACCGGCAACGTGTGTTTCACACTGATCGCATTGTACACATCAACGAGTTTGTTAATCGGAGGAAGATCCTGCCCCCTCAGCACACGCGTCAACAGCGCCTCTACCGAACTCGGATACTTCTTCGGCTTCGCACCAAAACTCCTGTACACCTCACGCCACGCCGCAATAACGGGCTGCTCGGTCAATGTACCCAGCGACAACCGTTCTCTCTGCAACCCTTCCGCTTCCCGTAAAAGCGCCGTGCTCCACTCGTCGCTCGGCCCATTTACAAGATCATGTGCATAAATAACCAGCACACTACAATTCGGATACCGCTCCCTAATTACAGAATCGAGCGCGAGTTTATAAAAGTGTGTCTCTGTATGCCTAAACGACTGTTCTGGTTGTGTCATTGTTCATCCATTCTACAAAAAATTCTGCCAGTAACTCCCTTGACGTAGAGTTCGCTCTAGGTATTATACTTCGCTCATCGCTGGAAGTACGTCTTATCGAGGGCGCTCAACTTATTGCGGTAAGACATGCACACACACACAATCTTCTATCTCCATAGACCTATCTTTTTACCAAAACGGCCTAAAGCAACTGGTATGACTGCTGGATATGACGACGTTGACTTTAGCGCCTTGTACGAGTACCTGACCCATCATCATAACTTGCAGCAAGCATAAGTTCTCTCCATAAAACTTGACAAAATAAAACCTTCTATGCTATTGTTTCTTTGAGAAACGTTTCTCAAAGAAACAATAGCATAGAAGGTTTTATTTATGTTCGAGCTACAACCTATTCCAGATCATCTTACAAGCTTCACTGGCTTTATCTTGGGCCGTGTTGCTAATTTAGTTCAACAGTTCTACGGTCCTGCTCTGGCCCCTCTCGGTATCACAGGCCAACATCTAGCTATTCTTCTCACACTAGAAGCTTGCGGACCACAAGTGCAAGCGCATCTAGTCAATCAGTTGAGCATCGATAAGACCACAATGGTCGAACTATTGAACCTTCTGGAGGAGCAAGGACGCGTGAAGCGTCAACCTCATCCGCAAGACCGTCGTGCCCACCTCGTACATATCACCCCCGAAGGCTCCGAAACGATTCGGCGAGCAAAAGCAATTGACGAGGCAACTGCGCAACACTTCTTCTCCGAACTCGCTCCATCCGAACAACACTATCTCCTTGATGTTCTTATGCGGCTCGGCAAAACTGCTGCGCCACAACAAACCACACACGAGCCTTCTCGCTAAATCCCTATTACACAGAAAGGAAACCTATAATGAAAAGCTTCAAATCGCCTGCTACACCCTCACACAATTCCTCCTCCTGGTGGATAGCTCTCGTCTTTGCCGCAGGCGTATTCGCTCTAGGCATGGGAGTCGCCGGAGTTGCATTCGTTCGCACGCGTCTGAAAGGGGGCAGAGGCGCATTAAAGGCATACAACTTCCCCGGAGCCTCGTCCTCCGCTCCCTTCTGGCTTATCTGGCTGGTCATCTATCCCTGCATGGGCGTTGCCACATGGCTTGTTTGGCGTCGTCGCAAAGAAGCACGTGTACAGGAACCCATCCTCCTCTTTACCGTCTCACTCCTTCAAGGGTTCACCTTTTGGCTCTCACAAAGCGTCCAGATGACGCAAATCATCGACGGCACAGGTCTCATGCTCGCCTACGCAACCGCCTGGACCTATTCGCGCTACTCAAAAGCTGCCGTCCTGTGGCTCCTCCCCTGGCTCCTCTGGATGCCCTTCACCTTCATCCTCAAGCTGGGCTGGCTCAATCGATTCCTACCTTAAACACTTAGTCATATCTCCTTATGATGACAGTAATCATCCACATCCCACTTGCTCATATGTTATATACTACTGCGATATCAGCTTTGTGATAAACAGAACAGAAAGGACACCAATCACAATGCCCCATAGACCCGACCATCATCACGAACACCAGCACAACGAACACGCACACGACGGCCATCACCAGCATGCAGACGACAAGCACCAGAGCGACTACCTCCGTGGCTCACAAATCCTGCCCAAGCGTGTGCGACCTGATATGACCGTCGCCGAGCTAATCGACGAGCAATTCCAGGCGTACAATTCCGCTCGTTTAAACGAGGCCGCACGTCTATACGCTGGTGAGATGCTCGACCCTCAAAACGACGTAACCATCGGTCTCACAATGGCAGGTGCACTAACTCCAGCCGGTCTCGGTGGCTGCGTGCTCACACTCATGGAAAATGGCTTCGTCGACTTTATCATCAGTACCGGTGCGAACCTCTATCACGACATGCATCATGCACTTGCCATGTCGCTGCACAGGGGTGACTTCCGTTTGGATGATACCAAACTACAAGAAGAGGGCGTGATTCGCATCTACGACATCCTATTTAAAGACGAGGTCCTGCTCGACACCGACGCCTTCGTACGTGAGGCGCTCAAGAGCCTTCCTGACAAGCCAATCTCGACCTCAGAACTGCATTACCATCTCGGCAACCAGTTGCTCCAATTAGGCGTAAAGCCGGAGTATTCCATCCTTGCGCAGGCAGCAGCATGGGGCATACCTATTTATACCTCCTCCCCCGGCGACTCCTCGATTGGTATGAACGTCGCACGCAGTTGGCTAGAGGGTAGCAAACTCACACTTGACCCGATGGCCGACGTGAACGAGACAACCGCGATTGTCCATAACGCCACGCGCAACGGCGTCATTATCCTCGGCGGCGGTAGCCCGAAAAACTTCTACTTGCAAACCCAACCCCAGCTCTGGGAGGTCCTTGGCATTCAAAAGGGCGGGCACGACTACTTTATTCAAGTTACCGCCGACGCACCACACTGGGGCGGCCTCTCCGGTGCCACACCCTCTGAAGCTGTTTCCTGGGGCAAAATCAAACCGGACCAGCTCGGCGGCACCGTCGTTGTCTACGGGGACTCAACTATCGCGCTTCCCTTGCTCACAGCCTATGCCGTCAGCAAAGCCAAACCGCGCCAACGCCGTAGCCTCTACACCAAACGCGAAGCACTCATACAAGAGTTAAAAGAAGCCTACGAAACGGGTAAACTCGCCCGTCCCTAAACCTCAACCTCTTTCATAAGACACCAGCAAGGTTGATGCAACCCCTTTCGTAGGGACCACGTTCACGGCGTCCAAGGCCGATTTATCGCCTATACTTCTTTGATCTCAATATAGGCGATAAACCAGCCTCAGATGCCATCAATCCCATACCTACTCATTATTAGGTAGACAATAACATAACATTTAGATGCAATCTTATTCAGCATTAGATACAATAAAGCATCCTTGCTTTGCATTAGCTTGACAACCTAATGTATAATATCGACTTGTGTGCAACATTAGGCCCATGCATAAAAACGTCTTTGGAAACCCCAATGCAAAATTGGATGAACGCCCCATCTGTAATAGGGTAGTCCCTTCGTGAGCGTCCATTCCTTCCTGTATCACAGGGGTTCTCCCAATCAAAAAAAGCAAGGAGAAACAATACATGCTTGTCCATTTGATGTTAGAGTTGTATCATTGTGATCGAGAGACATTGAGCGATGCGCCACTGCTCCACCGTGTCCTGGACGAATATCCTGCCCGTGTCGATATGGAGAAGGTCAGTCCAGTCCACCTGTACGACATCGAAACGTCCAATCCATTGGATGCCGGCCTATCCGGTTTTGTAGTGATCGCGCAGAGCCACATCAGCCTCCATGCATGGCCTGAATACGGCGAAGTAGATATCGACATCTGCTCGTGCAAAGAATTCAGCCAGGAAGATGCCATCGCCTTCGCGAAAGAAGTCTTCAAAACGGATGATGTAGAGGCCCATTTCGTCGTACGTGGTAATCGTTCGCTGCGTCCCGATACGCCCGACCCTGTTCGCTATGCTGAGGCAATAGCAGCACGCGAGGCCCGACATGCAACGTCTTCAGTAAAGACCGAAGCCGTGACCGTGGAGGCAGGTTAAAGGCAATAAAGATCAGGCACACTGTGCCCAGGAGTTTGTAACCATGACAGAGTCGCATGTGACCCAGTTTGGCGCGCCCGATGCACCGTATTGTGACCCGAACACGGCACGCGTAACGATTATCCCGGCCCCGCTTGAGTATAGCGTCTGCTATATGAAAGGCACTGAGCATGGGCCACAGGCGATTCTCGATGCATCCAGCCAGATGGAACTTTACGACGAGGAACTCGACTTCTGCCCCATCGAGGTTGGAGTCTATACGCATCCCGCCCTCAACTATCAGAACATGGATCATGCACAAGCACTTCGCGCTACCGGCGACGCCGCACGTGATGTATTGCAGCGTAGACAACTACCCCTTACCCTCGGTGGCGAACACTCGCTCTCCGCGCCAGTCATTGCCGCCGTTCACGAACAGTATCCCGACCTGACCGTCGTACACATCGACGCGCACGGCGACTTGCGCGACGAATACGAAGGCACGCCCCTTTCACACGCCTCTATCGAGCGTCGTGTTGTTGATATGGGCATTCCCCTGCTAGAAATCGGCATCCGCAGTTTCAGCCCCGAAGAAGCAGAATTTCTTAAGACCAAGCCCAACGTAGGTATTGTCTGGGCCTATCAACTTGCCAGGGGCACCGCCACCATTCCGTGGCAGCGCCTGAGCCAGCACACCTACGTCACAATCGATCTCGACGCCTTTGATCCAGGTGAAATGCCAGCTGTTGGCACACCAGAGCCGGGCGGTCTACACTGGTATCAGGTCCTCGACCTCTTCCGCGAAATCTGCGCCCGTACTACCGTCGTCGGCATGGACGTGGTAGAACTCTGCCCCATGCCCGGCCAGACCCGCGCCGATTTTCTTGCCGCGAAACTCGTTTACAAAATGATCGGCTACCGCTTCGCCGGTCAAAACCCCATAGCTCTATAGTACGGGCGCAACCCGAAGTCTATACATCTTGCACTTTCTCGTATACAATGTATGGTGATGGTATCCGTAGGGGTCTAATTCTAGTACACCCTCGGCACCGTCAATCATCTTCACAAGATGGTCAAAACAGTACTCATAGGGTCTAATTCTAGTACACCCTCGTTGCAATCGACAACGTTTCAGGTTCATTGAAACATATCCTGTACACATAAAGGTAACAAAGAACGCACAATGACCGCATCACACTTCCGTAAATACGCCATCCTGTACGTGTGGACCCTGCTTGCACTCCTCTTAAGTGCGTGTGGCAGTAGCAGCACGTCGCAAAGTACAGCCGGTAGCACCAGTTCGGTCTCCAGTGCTGGCAGTACGTCGCAGCAAGTCACATATAGCAATAGCCCACAGGATGTTGTGCTGCGTACATTCTACGGTGGTGGTATTTATGGTGCGTTACAGTTTGCCCCCAGTATTAGTCTTTATGGCGATGGAACATACATACTGGGAGCGAATAGGCAGGGTAAACTCGACGATGGAACGTTCCAGAACCTCCTGCACACGATTACCGATACCTACGGACTGCTCAATTTTAAGCGTCAACAATTCTCCGACATCCAGGACCAAAACGCGACCTTCCTGGAAATAACGCTTAACGGAAAGAGTCAGGAGTTCATGTACGGCTCGTTCGGCAACCAGCAGGAGAGTTCGCAGGATATGGATGAATATCATCGTCTGAACTCTATTCTTACATCGATTAACGAAACGCTGAAAGGATCCACCAGCCCTTATACGAGCAATAATGTTGCCTTACTTGTACATCAAACCTTTGGTCCCACTACGGGACTCACATGGCCCGTCACAGATTTTACCCTTGCGCAGGCTTCAGCCTACGAATGCGGCCTCTTGCCACCCGATGAGACAAGCCACAACTTGGAAACAGGGTGTCTCAAATACCTCATTCCACATAATGTGATTCTGTTAAATGGGGCACAGACACAGGCAATTAGCAATGCCCTGCCAGCACAACAGCAAAGCTCCTTGCGACAGGGCCTATTTAATGAAGGTGACGCCTACTATACTGTAACCCTGAGGCCCTTGCTCCCGGACGAAATCGCGAAAAAATCCGTTGCAATGTTCGGTAGTGCGCAAAGCAGCTACACCGCCGTTCCCCTGCTCAACGGACAAGTACCGCCCGTTCCCACCCCAACCCCATCAACCTGATCACCCAATGGTACGGGTCTGCTTCATCACGCCCCGTACTCTCGTACCCCGTACTCTCGTACCCCACACTCCCACATCCCGCCTTTGGAGCATTGTGCCGTGTGGTATACTATTGTAAGTGATGGGCCTTACATCCTACCTCAAGTACCAGAAAAGGGCGTCAGAATACTAGTGCCAATGCAACTAGGCGGAGGAAGCATGACACCATGACATGCCCAACATTTTGAACACAGATTGAATACCAATACCTCCATACGGCTTAACACCCGTGAAAGGATTTATGACCAGAGATTTCAACAAGCCGAGACGAGATACATCCTCGTTTCGCAATTCATCCCCCAACCGGAACCGAGATGAGCGCTCTCCGCGTCCTGCCCGAACTCGCTTAAACCGCGCAGCCGTTGACCGCGCCTGGGAATCGGGCGCGCAACAACAGCATGCAGATTATCGTCCGCGTACTGGTGGCGGACAGGCCAGACCTCAGGGCCAGCGCAATAACAGTTGGAACAATTCTTCCAACAATCAAGGCTACTCCTCCGGACAAAATGGACGCAACAGTAGCCGTCCGTATAACAATAACCGTCAGGAGAACTTCCGCGCCAATCGTTCTGAAAACTATCGCGATCAGGAGAACTTCCGCGAAAACCGTTCCGGCAACTTCCGCGATCAGGAGAACTTCCGCGAAAACCGCTCCGGCAACTTCCGCGATAATCGGAATCGCCGCGACGACATGCCAAGAGATTTTGATAGACCTTCAGGACGCAGCAACGACTACCGTCCAGCACGCGCTCCCTATGGACAAGAGCGCCGCAACTTTGGCGATCAGCGCCCTGACAATCGCCGCAACTCGTTTGAGGGTCCAAACCGTAGAGGTCCTGCTGACCGCCCACAATTCCAGGATCGAGGCAATTCCCGCAACAACTTCGGTGACAATGACCGTCCCTATCGACGCTCCGACGAACAACGCTTCAATGATCGTGGTCAAGAGCGTAATTTCAATCGTCGCTACAGCGAGGGCAATGAACGTTTCCAAGGCGACTACGAACAATTCGAAGATCGCGACGCTCGTCGTCCTCGTTTCGAGGACCAGGATTACAGGGATCGTCCTTCCTATACCAAACGTCCAAGCAATAGACGGTTTGACGACCGCGACTCCTCCAGCCCACGATCTACCAGAGATGATAGATTTGACGACCGTGACACTCGTCCAGCTCGTCCCACTGGCAGACCCTTTAGTGGTAGTCATGCTCAACAGGCTAGACCAGACCGGAGTTTTA
>CAXTCR010000028.1:0-24708 GCA_964242555.1 uncultured Ktedonobacteraceae bacterium | reverse complement strand
GGACAAGACGGCTTTTGCCCACTCGGTCCCGTGCTCGTCGATGCAAACGACGTAGACCCCAATGCTCTGACAATTCGTACCTACGTGAATGGAAAACTTGTACAGGAAGGTACAACAGGGAATGATTTACTCTTCTCCTTCGCGTATCAAATCGCTGACCTCTCGCGTCTCATCACGCTTGAACCTGGCGATGTGCTGCTAACAGGCACCCCCGCGAACTCTCGACCAGTCGAAATCGGCGATGTCATCGCTGTCGAAGTGGAGGGTATAGGACGCCTGGAAAACACCGTCGTCGAACTCGACCGCGACCTGGAAGATGTAGGCACACGCCCAATGATAACAGCTAACACGCTCCATGTGGCCCTCGCCATTCCAGAAGATGAGGCTGAACGAATGGTTCACAACGCTTGATATGTACTACATATAACAGGAGGAAAGAATGTACTCTGAAACCTTCGCGGCGATACACCATGCTACCCTAACAGTGGCCGATCTAAACGAGGCCCAACGGCGCTGGTCACATGTGCTTGGTCTTACTGCAGAAATTGAGCAGGGATGCGCCCTCTTACGCTGTACCCATGAAGACTACGCGCTCGTTCTGGAACAGTCGAACCAGAAGCCCGGACTAAAGTACGTGGCATATGAGTTAGCGCCTGACGTTTCTGTATCTACGATGTATTCCCGCTTGAGCAATCATGGTGTCGAGGCCGAAGAGATCGAGGTACCCCGGCGGGGTACCGCGCTGAGCTTCCATGATATTGACGGTAACACAGTCGTAGCGTTAGCCTATCAGCCACCGTCATCGCCTGTTCCCGCAGAAGTCTTATATTCCAATACACTTCCCGGCTTTCACCCTCGTAAATTCGGGCATGTCAACTACCTCACCACCAACAACACTCGTGCTGCCCAATGGTATGTGGATGTACTCGGTTTCAAACTAACCGATGCACTAGGTACCGAGGGCAGTTGGCTGCATGTCAACGCCGATCATCACGTGCTTGCCTTTGTAGAGAAGGGCTACTCGCACATCCATCACCTCGCCTTTGAGCTTGTAGACTGGGGTGAGCTACGCGTCGCCCTCGATCACCTCGCGCAAAATCAACGCCCCATTGTCTGGGGGCCAGGACGCCACGGCATTGCTCGCAACCTCTTCAGCTACTTCCGTATGCCCGAGGAGGAACTGTTTGTGGAATTGTTCGCCGATCTGGAACGCTTGCCTGTCAACCATCAGCCACGCACCTTCCCCGATGACGCGCATTCCTCAAACACCTGGGGCATTTTGCCACCTCGTTCCTATTTCCGCTTCGATCAGGAGTCAATCCATAAGGAACTCATGCAGGCTGAAGCACTTGGCGAACATGCGGTCAGTTAGAGCAATAATCAAGCTGCGTAGCCTTGCGACTATACGAAAAGTAGTGATAGAGCATATACAAGCTCTCCGCTGCTTTTCGTATTCTTGCCAATGTAGTATCCTCGACCATTCCGACTTTCTCCTTTAAACTGTACACCTAAAACAGGCATATAGAAAATACTTCCTGTTGTATAATCCTTTTTGGGGATACACTTAACGATACATATGCCCCAAAATGTACACACTTATAGGGGCAAACTCTGCTCATACCTACTCTGAATATGACATTCGAAGTTTAGGAGGTACACTTGGAAAAGGTTAATATCTCTCATAAATTAGGCTTATTTGGAGATTATTGGAGTCCCAAGATCGTCGGCGAACTCAATGACAGTCAGGTTAAGCTCGTAAAACTCAAGGGCGAGTTTGTCTGGCATCACCATGACCACGAAGATGAACTGTTTCTTGTGGTCAAGGGACACTTGCTTATCAAATTCCGTGACCGCGATATCTGGCTAGATGAAGGCGAGTTTGTCATAATTCCTAGAGGCGTCGAGCATCTCCCTGTCGCGTATGAAGAGGTGCATGTGCTCCTGCTCGAGCCTAAGACTACCCTGAACACAGGCAATGTGCAAAACGAGCGTACCGTAGCAGACTTGCAACAGATTTAATTGTCATAGAGATCGGGAGAAGTCCATATGTTGCAGTGCTTGAATCCACGTTGCCGCAGAACCTATCCTGATGGCAGTACACAATGCACCCATCCTACCTGTCGCTGTTTCTTACCAGAGGCCATTGTTGCCGGGAGGTATAGGATTGAAACACTGATCGGCATTGGAGGCATGGGCGCAGTCTACCGCGCAAGTGACACGTTTGAGATAATGCAGGTCGCGCTCAAGGTGTTATCAATACCTTATCAGCAGATGGACGAGGAAACAGCCGTAGAGCGTTTCCGGCGCGAGGCGCGCTACGCGCACCAGCTACACCATAAAAATATTGTGCCCGTCACAAACTTTGGCAGTGATGGTGATATCCTCTATCTAGTCATGCCACTGATCACAGGTGGAACCATTAAAGCGCTACTCAAGGGCGAGCATCCCCTACCAATTACACAGGCGCGCCAATATCTAAACGATCTAGCGGATGCGCTCGATGCAATTCACGCTCATCCCCTACAAATTGTGCATCGCGATATCAAGCCATCGAACCTGTTGTTACACCAGGATGATGGACGACTTGTTGTAACAGATTTCGGTATTGCGAGAGCAATGCAGCACGACAAGCCGCTTACACAGCGTGGTTGGTCGCTGGGAACAGAACACTATATCGCGCCTGAACAGGAGCAGGGCAAGGCAGAGCCATCCAGCGATATCTACTCAATGGGTGTCGTAGCCTATCAATTTCTTACGGGTTTACTGCCCTTTCAAGCAGTAGTCCGTAGTCATGCCCCCGAATTACCGCCACCAAGCACTCTGAATACTTGGCTTCCAAAAGCGATAGATTCTGTGGTGTTACGTGCCATAGAAACAGACCCTCGTAGGCGTTTCCCATCAGCACGCGCCTTCGCTGATGCGCTAAACGACGCGCTTGAAGTCGGGATAGCATCTGATACCACCATACCAAACACTGGGGCACCTGCCTCGGACAACGCGAACGTATTAGTGCGCGTGCTTACCGTCGAGAGTCCATGTCCCAAGTGTGGGCTGGAGAACCGGAGTACTTCACACTTTTGCCGCTTCTGTGGGCATAATTTAGAAGAAACATCGCAGCTACAAATGGAGGCATGTGAAGTAGGCTATTGCAGCGACACCGGGCACAGTGCTGTTGAGAACGAAGATATGTTGCTGATTGCGCAGGGATTAGGCATCAACCTTGCACCACCACCGCATTCTTTCGGTCTATTTGCCGTTGCGGACGGTCTACGCGGCAAACAAGACACACAAACAGACAACACAAGTCCTTCAAAGCCGTTTCATGTCAAAGGGCGTGAAGCCAGTCGTCTAGGCATAGAGACGCTTGCCGACACAGTCTTGCCCTTGCTTGCCACAACAGGACGAGTACAATCACAGACACTACCCCCAAATGCTTCAGCCTCACAAGGAAATACACGAATCACGCAACCAGCACGGCCACAAGCGACAATTCTGATGCAATGGCTGCATGAGGGTGTACGTCAAGCTAATCGGGTTATCTACCACTGCAATGCAGATTATGAAACTGCTATGGGAAGCACGATGACAGCAGCCCTATTACACGATCATCAGCTCTATCTAGCGCATGTTGGAGATAGTAGAGCATATCACTTCAACTCAAACACAGGCTTACGTTGCCTCACCGCCGATCATACCCTCGCGGGAGACTTGGTTATTGCTGGACTGTTGCAGCCCGACGAAGTATATAAAACCTCCAAACGAAACCAGCACTATCGCTATCTAGGCAATACCTATGCAGTACAAGTCGATACGTTTCATCAACAGGTTGAGCAAGGGGATATCATTGTATTGTGCACCGATGGTCTGTGGAACAAGATGCGCGACAAGCAGCTAGAAGCGGCAATAGCACAGAGTAGTGATGTTGCAGCACTTGCACGCGAATTAATTGGAACGGTAAGCAAAAGTGGTGGCGAAGGGAATGCAAGCGCAATTGTACTACGCGTCATGTAAAGGAAGTAGCACAGTAAATGTCGAACCATGCCCCGGTTGACTTTCGACACTAACACTTCCATTGTGCACACGAACCGCCCAATCAACAATTGAGAGGCCCAGACCAGACCCGCCTTCTGCGCGTGAACGTGCGGGATCAGCACGGTAGAAGCGTTCGAAGATGTGCGCTTGATCTTTAGGAGCAATCCCTATACCAGTATCACGAACAATGATTAAAGCCTGTGTCCTCGTATTTTTTACAGATAACGTAACGGAACCGCCAGCGTTTGTATAGGTTAGCGCATTATCAACGAGGCTCATGATAATCTGGATTAGGCGTGCAGCGTCACCAAGAATGGTTGCGGGCTGAAGTTCACCCACACTGAGCGTAATGGAACGCTCGGTAGCTAGAACCTCCATGCTCTCTACGACATCCAGGACAAGCAGATCGAGTTGTACCGCATCAGCATCAAACTGCACCCGGCCCTCATCGGCTCGCGCTAACACAAGCAGATCATTGATCAGTTTACTAAGGCGTTCGGACTCTACGTTAATCTCCCTCAGCACCTCCACATACTCTTCCGGCTCCGAAGACTCGGAAAGCGCAACATCCGTCATACTGCGAATGACCGAAACTGGTGTACGCAACTCATGCGATGCATCTGCAACAAAACGCTTCTGCAATGCAAAGGCATGTTCCAAGCGTTCTATCATTTGATTAAAGATCAAGGCAAGTTCTCGCACCTCATCATTTGCCACAGGAACCGGCACACGCTGATGCAGGTCTTTCGCACCTATTTCATGTGCAATGTTCGTCAAGCGACGTATAGGCTTGAAAGCACGACCCGCAAGCATGTAGCTACCATACGCACTGAACAAGAGGGCCAGTGCAGTACATAACAACAGCACAAGAAGTATATTTTGCATGCTCTGGTTTACCGTTACGAGCGGCTGACCAACCTGTATTACCCCCCAGATGGCTTTATTGCCCACAAGCATTGTGCTATAAAGACGAATTTGCTGCCCACTAGCGTTGGTAATGGTGCCATTCCATGGCTTACCATGTAATGGTTGGGAGATGCTTACAGAAGAGAAAGGGATGCTACAGGATGAAGGATAGCAGAACAGCGTCTTGCCTTGTGTGTCAAAAACACGAATAAGTATATTTTTGTTGCTATAAACTGGTACACGATCCTCGTCACTAGCCTTACCATTATGTACATCTTGAGGATCAAGCAATGCCGCGGTTGCATTTAACTCGGGTAACTCGCTCACAATATTGCTGACACTTACTCCATTCTGATGTATCGAGATGCCTTCCGCCACCTGTTGTGCTCGCATCTGCAGCGTCGTGTCAAAGCTAGAAATGAGCATACTATGCAGAATAGTATACAGAGTCACGCTGAATACTAGAATCAGAAAGGCGGACACAAGCGTGTACCACAACGTAAGTTGTACGCGAATTCCTGCGGTTTGAAACACCCATCTCATGCGGGCACTGGTTCCTTCAATTGGTAGCCCGAACCACGAACTGTACAAATCACATCTGGCTCATTCGAATGACATAACTTCCGCCTCAGATAACGAATATACACATCAATGACATTGGAAAGGTGCTCAGCATCACCATTCCAAACATGTTCCGCGATCATTGAACGGCTTAATACCTGATGCGGATGGCGCATAAACAGTTCGAGCAGGGCATATTCTTTATTGCATAGGGAGAGTTCGCGCTCACCCCGTCTTACCTCATGTGTACTGGGATTAAGCGTGATATCCATAAATTGCAGGATAGAAGGTTTGACCTGCGTACCGCGCCTCAGTAGTGCACGGACTCTCGCCTCTAGCTCAGTAAAAGCAAAGGGCTTTACAAGATAGTCGTCAGCCCCAAGATCCAACCCCTTGACGCGATGCTCAATCTCGCCAAGCGCAGTCAAGAGAAGAATTGGCATTGTACCTCCCTGACTGCGTACCTGTTGACACACGCCAAAGCCATCAAGGGTCGGCAGGAGAATATCCAGGATGACAAGATCGTATTCCGTCGCACGCGTCATCAGTACGGCATCCTCACCATCTGTCACCAGATCGACAGCGTAATGGCTTCTTTCTAAACCTTTCTTCAAACTTGGCCCTAAACGAGGATCGTCCTCAACAATAAGAATGCGCATATCTACTCTTTCTCATGTTTCCCACAATACCTTCTCTGAGTGTAGAATATTTTTATGAAATGGAGATGAAACGGGACTTTTGTCCCATTGCTCTTATTCCACAGCGAGGAGCCAGCAGCGCAACAGTTCCGCAACGCTCCATGCCTGTGCATAGCATCCTCCAGGGGTATAGGGAGCCTCCGGCTCTGCAACTTCGCTCAACGTGCCTAAACAGCTACTCCACAACTGCTCAACCAGAGGGTGCAGCAACGATTGTACCTCTCTTTTATCAGTATGTATACGCAGGTACACATCAACATATGCCCCAATGAGCCACGTCCAAACGGTCCCTTGATGATATGCGCTATCGCGCTCAGCAGGTGGGCCATTAAAATGCTTACGATACACTGGATTGTCCGGACTGAGTGAACGCAGTCCAAGTGGCGTCAGTAGGGCATCCGTGACGTGCTGGAACATACTCGTCACCTGTTCCTCTGACAGCAAGTCGTGTGTCAAAGATGCGGCGAACAACTGATTTGGTCGCAACGAGGAATCGTTCTGACCGCTTACCCCATCGACATCAACCACATCGTATAGGTAGCCTGCCTCATCATTCCAGAAACGCGTTATAAAGTTTTGCCGGACCTGTGTGCGCAACTGGCTATAGTGTGTTGCATCTATCGAAAGCTGTACAGCCCATGACTCCATCGAAGTCAAAGCACTATACCAGAGCGCGTTTATCTCAACCGGCTTCCCATTTCGCGGAGTAATCACGACACCATTGACCCTCGCATCCATCCACGTCAATTGCAATCCAGGTGCGCCCGCATGTAGCAAGCCATCGGCAGCGTCCACACCAATACCAAAGTCTGTTCCCCGTATATGCCAATCAACCATAATTTGTAATGCTGGAAAGAGTTCTTTAAGCAATGTCCAATCATGCGTTGTCGTCAAATAGCGGTCCAGCGCATGGAAGAGCCACAGCGTAGCATCTGCTGTGTTGTACTCTGGCGTCTCCCCATTGTCGGGAAAACGATTGGGAATGAGGCCATTGTGGGCAAAGGATACAAACGCCTTGAGGAGGGCACGCGCCTCACTCAATCTTCCGGTGGCGAGCAGTAGACCCGGTAGGGCAATCATACTATCGCGCCCCCAGTCAGTAAACCATGGATAGCCAGCGAGAATCGTTTTACGGTCCGGCGTGAATTTTAGAGACTGGTTTGCGGCAAGATGCGCATAATCTGGACGCGTTACGATAAACTGATCGGCGGCCATCACAAGCCGGGCACGCACAGAATCATGAAGTTGTAGGTCGTCAATAAAGTTATTTGCGGTTGAGAGGAGTTGTCGAATGCGGCGCTGGTGCCGTAGCATAGCCTGTGCAACCGCATTTTCGTGCTGCGCTGTGCCAAACTCCTCCGCCAGCTTTGGCTCGGCACTAATTACAAGTGTTGCGCGCCCCCCAGCGGTCAGGGCTATATCGAACATACCGGGCTGATAGACATCCTCCTGATCCACGAGTCCGCGCTCCCTTTCGCGGCGGTGCTCCACACGCCAGTACCAGACACCTGTATCCATAAAGGTTGCCTCTGGTCCTACGACAAGTTGATAGGGAGTTGCCCCTTCGAAAGCGCGTATTTGATAGCGTCCCTCTGTGCTGTCTACAGCAAAGTGCCAGTCGCCAATGCCACTTGTCGTCGCGTGATAGTCCCGACACAGACAGAAGGGAATCAATGTCAGGGTGACAGGCGCGTTCTCTTGCCCACTATCAAGCATGCCACGGAGCATGTATTGCACATAGGTAGTATTTTGTCCATACTCCATCCAGACCCGCTTCTCTAGTGTAAGAGTCTCGGTCAGACGATAGGTAAAACACACGATGTCGCCTTCGAGTGCCACAGTTTCTAAATGCACATTGCCGTGTGGATCGATTACTCCACCCTGATATTCGTTGACGCCTAATGAAAACGTACGCCCATCAGGTAAAACAATCTCTTCGTCGACCTTCGTCACCATCACGGTACGCTCAACAGGCGGATGCAGGGAGGCCACTAACAGGCCATGATAGCTGCGTGTTGTAGCACCCGCGATAGAACCGGATGCATACCCGCCAATACCATTGGTGACAAGCCACTCGGTGTCAAGGCTCGCGGTTACATCGGCACATATTTCACGCCCAACCCGAAGATGCCATGCGTCAGCCGAACGTTGTTGCGCTGTCTCGGTCTCATCTTGCACAATCATATTCTTCTATCCTTTGTTGCCGCGTCATTTCTCTATCGCGGCCTTCATTCGCGCCAGCGCTGTCTCAATCCGTTCGTCAGGCGCGGTCATCGAGATGCGCAGGTATCCTTCGCCAGCCGAGCCAAAATTTGTTCCTGGCGTGACAAAGACACCTGTCTCGTCAAAAAGCCAGTTCGCAAAATCGCGCGAGGTCACACCCTCTGGGACACCCGCCCAGATGTAGAGACCCGCCTTTGGCGTTTGTGTACGCATGCCCAGCGCGTTGCACCCCTCGACAAGCAGATCCCGCCGGTGTTTGTAGATATGGTTGCGTTGCTCTAACCACGACGCTGGCAGTCCCAAAGCTTCGATAGCGGCGTACTGCACTGGACGAAAAATGCCACTATCAATATTGCTTTTCAAACGCCCAACAGCGTCTACGATGTCAGGATTGCCAACGAGCATGCCCAGACGGAAGCCTGCCATATTGTAGGTTTTGCTCAACGAGTGCAGTTCGACAGCGACTTCGCTGGCACCCGGCACCTGCAGGATACTATTGGGTCGGAAATCCTCAAAATACACTTCGGCATACGCCATATCGTGGATCACTATAATAGTGTGACGGTGCGCAAAGTCTACGACGCGCTGGAAAAAACTGAGGTCGGCACACGCTGCCGTTGGATTGTTGGGATAATTGAGCCAGAGTACTCGCGCCTTCGCAACTACTTCCTCGGGGATTGCATCGAGGTCAGGGAGAAAGCCATTGGACTCGATCAACGGCAACATATAGGGTTGAGCACCAATCGTGGTACTTGCCGTGATATAGACGGGATAATAGGGATCGGGAATCAGCGAGATATCCCCCGGATTGAGCACCGACGATGCCACGTATGCCAATCCTTCTTTGGAGCCTAACAAAGGCAGAATATCGCGTTCAGGTGTAAGCCTCACACCAAAGCGACCCTCAAACCATGTCGCAATCGCTTCATGCAGAGCATACATACCCCGGTATTCGGGATAGCGATGATTCTCCGGGTCCTGCATCGCCGCACACAACCGGTCTACAACGACCTGAGGTGCTGGCAAGTCAGGGTCGCCCATAGAGAGGCTAATAACATCAACGCCCGCCGCCCTTCGTTCCGCAATCTTACGCTTAGCATCAGCAAAATGATATGGAGGTAGATTATTGATAAGATGAGATAGTTGCATTGAAATAGACTCTCCTTTACGCACCCGCTCGTTTCTTCCACATAATAAGGACCACAATTGCTTCATTTTAGCATCTATCGTGGTCCTTATCAACGAAGCTTTGTTTGTCAAAGGAGCGTTTTCCTACTCCATCGGTTCAGCTTCGTACCAGTTCTTGCCAACCTTCATCTCGACCTTGATCGGCACATCGAGTGTTGCAACACCCTCCATGCGCTCCTTAATCAGCCCTTTGGCGCGATCGAGTTCCTCCACCGGCACCTCGAAGACCAGTTCATCGTGCACCTGCAGGATCATTCGCGTCTTCATACGCTTCTCACGCAGGTCGGCATGCAGATTGATCATAGCAATCTTGATGAGGTCAGCGTTGGTTCCTTGAATGGGCATGTTGATTGCCTCACGCTCAAGCGCTTGCCGCTCAACGTGTGACAGGGCATGCATATCGGGGAAGAAGCGCTTTCGCCCGTAGAGCGTATTGACATAGCCCTGCTTGCGCGCCTGATTGAGTGTACCATCAACGTAGCCCTTGATATTTGGGAAAATCTCGTGATAGCGCCGGATAAAGTTCGCGGCCTCGCTATTGTTCATTCCCGTCACCTGTGACAGGCCAAAGGCGGATTGTCCATACAAGACCGCATAGACAACCGTCTTAGCGAGGCGCCGCTGGTCCTTTGTCACCTGCTCAACCGGCACACTAAACAAGGTTGCCGCTGTGATCGTATGGATGTCCTCGTCGTGGGTGAACGCCTCAACCAGACGCGGCTCGTGCGTGATGTGAGCGAGGATGCGCAGTTCAAACTGCGAATAGTCAGCGGTCAGCAACGTGTAGCTAGGATCAGCGATAAAGGCCCGCCGGATTTGTCGCCCAACTTGCGTGCGTACCGGAATATTTTGCAGGTTTGGATTGCTCGACGATAGGCGCCCGCTCGATGCAATGGTTTGATTAAAAGAGGTATACACGCGTCCCGTCACAGGGTCCATCAGCGTCAGGAGACCATCCACATAGGTGGACTTAAGTTTGTTCAGTTGACGATACTCTAATAACGAGTCGATCATCGGGTGCTTGCCCTGCAAACCCTCGATCACGTCGACGCTTACCGAATAGCCCGTTTTATTTTTCTTACCCGATGGCAGTTTTAACTCGTTAAACAGGATATCGCCCAGCTGCTTTGGTGAGTTAATATTGAAGGAGTGTCCTACAGAGTCGTAGATGGTTTGCTCAAGCGAACGGAGCTGCTCATCAAGTCGCACAGAAAGGTCACGCAAGAAAGCCGCATCCAGCGCAACACCATAACGCTCCATCTGCATCAAGACAGGAATCAGCGGCAGTTCGATGTTGTTGTAGAGGTCCATTAAGGAGTGGCGCTGCAAATCTGCAACGATTGGCTCCACCAAGCGAAGCGTCATATCAGCATCGGCACCAGCATAGTCCGCCGTCTTACGAATGGGCGCTTGTGCGATGCTGATCATTTTGCTGCCCGTTCCTATCAGGTCGGTAATAGGCGTCATAACTGGACCAAGACGTTGGAAAACCTGCTCCTTTAACCCAACACCGCGTCTTCCCGGTTCTGCGAGATAGGCCCCAACCATCGAGTCAAACGTTAGGCCCCGCACTTCGATAGTATTTCGCGCGAACATCTCCATATCGAACTTCGCGTTGTGCATATATTTCTTAATCGTAGCATCCTGCAATACAGGCCGAAGTTTGTCCAGTACAGTGTCAAGCGGTAACTGTGTTCCTGGCTCCTGACCATCTGGTGTGCGCAGGTGTCCAACAGGAATATAGTATGCCTCACCTGCCGCCATTGAGAGCGAGATGCCGACCAACCCCGCTTGATGGGGATTCTCGGACGAAGTCTCCGTATCTAGCGCAACCAGACCCGCGTCATAGATACTTCGCACCAGCACACGAAGCGCATCCTCGCTATCAACTATCAGCGTGCTCGTTTTTTGTACGGATGCATCATCCAGGAACAAGGGAACTGATGGCGTCGAGGTGGGCGTAGGTAGACGCAGTTTACGCACGACCTCTGTATGCTCCGTCTGGGGCAGTTCGAACAGGCTAAGCTGGGCAAAATCATCGTCTTCTGCCTCTGAAGTTTCTGGCGTTGAACCATTCGCCGAACCATGTGCAGTTGTCAGGAAAGGTGTCGTACCAGCAGCAGCTCCATCAGGCGGCGCTGGTGGTGCAAGGATCGGGACGACCCCAACGGGGGGTGCATAGAGCAAGTCTTCATCTTGTGCAAGGGTCGAGAGGTCCCGAGGTTGCGTCGCCTTCATACTCCTTTGGGACTCGCTATCGAATGCCGATAATGCCTTCTCGCTTGTATCACCTGTTGCACTCGCCTGTGGTAGCACCTCATCGGCAGAGGCAGGAGTTCCCACACCCAATTGCTTAAAGAGTGCCAGGACCTTTTCGACGAGCGAACGAAAGCCAAGTTCGCGAAAAACGGCAAGCACTCGTTCACTATTGATATGCTCTAGCTTGCATGCCTCGAGGTCAAGTTGTACAGGTACGTCGAGCACGATGGTAGCAAGATGTTTGCTCTGCCGTGCCTGCTCTGCCCACTCTGTTAGCAGCTTTTGTTCCTTTGCTTTGAGGGCGGCTGTATGTTCCAAGATGCCTTCGAGATCGCCATACTCGTTTATCAAGCGGCTAGCAGTCTTCTCACCAATGCCAGGAACCCCCGGAATGTTATCGGATTTGTCACCAACTAAACCTTTAAAATCGGGAAGCTTCTTTGGGGTAAAGCCATACCGCGCCTCAACCTCTGGCACGGTATACTCGGTTACTTCGGAGATGCCGCGTTTCGCGACTTTGACCATCACGCTGTCGTTGACGAGCTGCAGCGTATCCATATCGCCTGTGTAGATGATCGTATCTACGCCGAGTTGTGTTGCCTGTACAGAAAGCGTTCCCAGTACGTCATCGGCCTCAAAGCCATCCTTCTCGTAGATTGGAATACCAAATGCCTGCACCACTTCACGAATACGTCCAAACTGCGGACGCATGGTGTCTGGCATCGACGGTCGCTGCGCCTTATAGGACGTATATTCCAGGTGGCGGAAGGTTGGTGTGGGACGATCAAACGTCATGGCAATATACTCAGGCTTCTCTTCGGACAATGCCTTCATCAACATTGACGTAAAGCCAAACGTCGCGTTGACTGGTTCACCTGCACTAGTTGAGAGGTCTTCTGGGACGGCATGGAAGGCGCGATGCACCATCGCATGCCCATCGAACAGCACTAATTTCTTACGTTTCATAGGTGTATCTCATTCTCTTGAACTTTTGTTTTTATTTATTACTATTCTTACGTTGGTAGCACAATGCGGTAACTACCATCGATGCCACCTTCCCAATAGCATAAGTGTGCTGTAGCAGGTGCATCATTCTGGGATGTAACCATTACAAAAAGAAACTGTGTAATGTCGCGCAGTGGCACAGCATTCCAATCGGGTTTGCACAACCACGAGACCAGTTCGGGCGTCACCTCTTCCTGCTCCGGCAGGCTGAGATGTGTCGTCCAGCTGCCCGTGTTGAAATAAATTTGCTCCTGAGTAGTCGTGGAAGGCATTTGTTCAGCACGCCTCTCATGCGTATGTCCTGCTATAGCATAGCGCAAAGAGGGATATTTTTCGAGGATTGCATGCATTCCCGCAGCCACCTCCTTGCCCATTGTATAGGGGGCAGGCGCGCACAAGGCTGCCACGGCCTCTTCGCGGGTCGGCAACGAGAGGGCAGCACGAGCCTCCAGATATGCAGTTATATCGTCCTGCGAAATCGACGGATCCTCGCTAGCAGAAGGTGTCCAATCGTGCTTTTGTGCAACCATATCTGTTTGGAATGCGGCAAAGTCTTGGATGGCTGCATCGAAAAGCTTGACGGGATCACGTTTATCTTCCAAGGAGAGGTTGACCAAAGGTTCGCGTGGCGATGAAAGCAATTCCATTGTATCGGATGCTATTTTTATGAGTAAATCAGCGTCTAATAGGCAAAGAAGTGCTATCTGGCGTGTACTATTCACAGGAGGGTCAAAATGATCAAAATAAGGGTGTTGTGTGCTAATAGCATGAGCAGCAGCGCGAAAATAGCGCGAGCCTACTGGAAGGACCAATGTTTGAGAATCGCGTTCTAGGGGTTGCCCTTGCTCATCCCAGAAGCCAGCATGGTTCCAGAAGTCGTAGTTGTTGCCATGCTCGATATGTACCGTTGGCACTGGCTGGTAAAAGCGTGTTGGACAGAAGTAGATGCGTTCGTCAGCGCCTGCCACAGCGTCCTCTGTGATCGCCGTAGTGATACGCTTACGTACCTCGGCAAAGCATAGCTCAATATCGTGGTTGCCAGTGAGAAAGGTAATGCGCCGTCCCGGGTGTGCAAGAAAGCGACGGAGCGCCGCGATAAAGGGGCGATGAGCGGCAAGAATGCGTTCTATCTTTTGTAGTGCGATTGCAACATCAGTTGTTTTATTAGAATTATACGGAGTTGTGACTAAGAAGTCGAAACAATCGCCGTTAATGATGAGTTCCACCTCATCGGCTTCTCCAAGGGAGGACTGTTGCGACGCTGTGGCAAGTAGCAAGCCCTCAAAGGCCGACTGCTGTCTGGTGCCAAAACAATCTAAGATTGAGGTTCCATCAGCGAGATGAAGGTCGCTAACAACGATCTGTCTGGTGGTCATGGACGCCCTTTCTACACATAGAAGAGATTTTTTGCCTCTTTGGAAAATGCGTTCCGTTCTTGCTGTATTTTACAGCGTTTTGTGTCGAGATGTATAGTACGGAGTTCTGCAATAGCGTTACATCCATCATTTCTATCTCAAGGAGAATATGTTTATGGCTCGTCACAGTAACACCCTCGAACAAGAAAAGTATGCAGGAGAAAAAAAGACTATGTCTGAAGAAAAACATGACGAATTATTGACCGTCCGGGAAGTGGCCCGTCGTCTCCGTGTAGATGACACCACCGTACGTCGCTGGATTAAGAGCGGTGCGTTAGAAGCAGTAACGCTTCCACATCGCGCCAAGAGACAGGCGTACCGCGTTAAACAATCAACAATTGATATGTTGCTCAAAAGAACTCATCTACCAGAATAAGCATACTAAACATCTACAAGTATTCATTAAAAGAGCGATCGGCGCATGCTTCGAGCGTGCACTGATTGCTCTTTTGGTGCATTCTGAAACTTCTTCCTTCCGCAATTCGTGTCTACTATAGATACCTATGCGTAATCTATAATAAAATATGCTACGCATTATGTTATGGCGTAGGTTTTATAAACAACAAAGGAGATTTTTAAGGATGAACAACTTCTTAAAAGGTATACTTGTCGGTGCTGGTATTGGTCTACTTGTGGCTCCTATGCGCGGCGAAGAGTTTCGCAAGATGCTTGCTCAGCGCTTTTCCGAGTTAAGCGGCTCACTCCCTCAAAATGAGCAAATCAGCCAGTACACCCAGCAGGTCTCAAACACTGTATCACAGGGCGCGAACAACCTGAAGGGCTACGCACAGCAGGCCGCTGGCACGCTCAAGAATTCAGCTAGCAACCTGTCAGACATTGCACAGCAGGCCACATCTACTATGAAGAATTCGGCCAGCAATCTGACCGATATAGCTCAGAATGCCGCTACGACCGCCAAACAGACCGGTCAGGACATCGCCGACACCACCAAGCAGACAGCAGCTTCGGCAAAGGCTAACAGCGGTTCAACAACAAGCACAACCAGTTCGAACAGCGTCGACCCCTCAGTAACAAGTGCTCCATTCTCAAGCGCCTATCCTGAGTATGTCAATCCTGAAAACGAGCCAAAGATCTAAAGCGAACGCAGTAGAAGAGGTTCCTGCACTCGGAAGGGTGTAGGAACCTTTTTTTGCACCCACAGAGAATATCCACATGGAGAGAATTCGTTGACATCACCTTCACGTATGCCACCAATTGCTGGAAAGCCTGGAACAACGCGCTGTGGATCAAGCTGCTGGAATTGCCGCATGCCAGTTGGATTGCTGAGCATAAGCAGCAGCGTAGCAACCTGACGATTAGCAGCCAAAGTGAAAAGGTACATGTATTATTTCGTCACCCATAATTTCGCAGCCGCAGCAGGGCTGATTGATACCTCTCGTTCACCCACACGTAACAACACATTTTCTGGATGCTCTTCGGTATCAGTTTCACTCTGGTTCAACACGGTCAACTGCATCTCCGGCATCAGGCCCTTTTCCTCAAAATAACGGATTAGTGCCTCCTCATCCTCAACTACCTCGGAAATGCACAGGAGCGTTACAGTTTCGCCAGCAGAGATTGTAGATAATCGGAGCGCGTTGTGATTTTTGAGATAGTTGCGCGCATCAACGGAACCAGGGATGGGATTGCCATGCGGACAGGTTGTGGGATTGTTGAGCGTGGTAATGACACGCTCCTCAACTGCACCAGAAATGAAGTGTTCCAGGCGGCATGCCTCTTCGTGCACCTGATGCCATGGCATATTAAGCATATCGACAAGAAAGCGCTCGGTCAAACGATGTCGACGCAACACCGCCTCAGCTGCCGTATTGCCAACCTCCGTCAGCGTCACCAAACGCTTCTGATCCATCTCAATATAGCCATCACGCACCAAACGCTTCAACATTTCGGTCACGGTCGGCGGCGCAACTCCAAATTTCTGCGCCAGCCGTGCCCCAATCACGACCTCCCCCTCCATACTCATGTTATAGATGCTCTCAAGATATTCTTCGACAGTTGCGCTCAGCGGTTCTTGTATTTTCATCATGCTTGTTCCGTAGTATGTTAACAATTGTCCTGTTTTACTGTAACATTAGTATGAAGTGGAGTCAAGCTAAAAGCGAGAGCACGATGATAAAACAGATGCAAGTCCTTTCTAGTCACCACCTTTGTTGCTTTTCATCCAACCGGAATAATCGGCAAGAGCAAGTACGAAGGATATCCCTCTCCTGTATGAACAGTATGTGTTCCTGCTTGAGCTGTCAGTTGACGATCCTCTGGATCATCATGAACGAAACTTTCCCATCCTCCGCTGTCATGTGCTCCAATAGTGATTGCCAAGCGGTGCCCTGTGGCAAACACCATACTCGTCGGCCATATCTCGATATCCACAGGCACAATCTGCCCCGGAGTCAGCAGTTGCACCTCATCGTGAGTATGATAGGGACGGGCGTCCATTGAGCGCGAGGCATCTAGTTTGCGGTGAGAGACTCGCAACCAGCCTGCCGTGACAGGAACAGGATCATTGCGCGCTCCAATGCCGAACACCTCGTTGCCCTCGACATCCAGATTATGTAGTGTCACAAACAAGTCCATGTCACGCGTTGTAGTGGAGACCCATAAGTGCAGGGCGAGCGGTCCTGTGACTTCCGTGTCCTGTGTAAAGGGAGCGGTCATAAAGGTGACATCGCCATCAGGGGCTGCATAGTCCACATTGGCTTCCTGCTGTGGATGCTGGGTGCTGATGCTACTCGTGGCGGCATCCAGATAGTACCGCGTCCATTGGGTTCGGGCGAGCGGCCATTCCTGCTCATCGCGCCACACCACCTCGTTTCCTTTACGAATGGCAAGTTGCACAGGAGGTTGCCCCATCCAGCCCGTTTCCTCTCCTTTGAGCCAATAGTCAAAGAAACGTTTCTGCAAGGTAAGAGCTTCTTCAGTGTAAAAGGGAGCATAATGACTAC
The DNA here is from genome assembly GCA_964242555.1 of uncultured Ktedonobacteraceae bacterium. Classification (GTDB taxonomy): domain Bacteria; phylum Chloroflexota; class Ktedonobacteria; order Ktedonobacterales; family Ktedonobacteraceae; genus JBBQVS01. Next base: position 7,458 of record CAXTCR010000028.1, on the reverse strand, counting down.
CAACCCATATGCTTAACCACTTATGGGGAGAGGAGACATCAAGAAAGCCTTCGATGTTCCCACGCAAATGCAACCCTACATTCCCCCAATTTCCAACGGAGAGTACGGGAACCGTGATTTGACGAAGATCGGGCAAGCGCGAGTGATAGTAGTCATCATCTAAAGTGTGTTCCCTCAAATCAGAGATTAACTCTGCACGTTGTGCTGCTCGCTGCTCCTCAGAAAGGCTTCCATCATATCCATGTTGAATACCGGCTACTTGACGCTTATACCAATTGACGAAAAACCCATTGCTAAAGATGCCTCCATGTCTAGCCCCGTCACGATACAGATCGATCATCCCTTCCCATGGCAGAATCGCGGCAAGGTGAGGAGGCTGGAGGGCAGCCGCTCGCCATTGGGAGATGGCGTAGTAGGAGACCCCGTTCAATCCCACCTTGCCGTTGCTCCACGGTTGTACCCCTGCCCATTCGATGGCATCAAAAAAATCCTCTGCTTCCTGTCGCGAGAACAGGTCCAGAAATCCTGGCGATGCCCCAATGCCACGTTGATCGACTCGGATCACCACATACCCTTGGGCAACCCACCAATCGGGATTGGGTGTCTCCCAATTGAGATGAGGGCCGTGCTCGGCAATTTGGGCATATGCTGTTGGATTGAAGTCATTGAAGTGAATGTCTTTGCCGTAGGGACCAACGGTCATGAGCACGGGGTAGATTCCTGGTGCCGAGGGACGATAGACGTTGCCACGTAGTTCCAGACCATCTCGCATGGGAATAGCAACATCGCGTTCAAACGTAAGGGTATTCTGCTGCATCGTATCCATTTCTTTCTCCTTGAGCAATGCATGTTCGTGTACACTTTGTTATACTTGCTTAAGCCGCAAGGGTCGCCCAGCATTGAGACACCGCATCCATAAAGCTCGCTACGACAATTCGAAACTCGCGTTCATCGGGTTCAAGAGTGAACCCCTGAACCTGATGAGCGTCAACGAATCCTAATGCGAGAAGAAGCCAGCGAGAATTGGCAGGGCTGTTTGCGGCTATTCGTTTCTGTTCACTCATAAATTATCTCCTTTTGCTTCGAGAAAGCTTCCAATACGAGAATTATACACCGATGACGACCGTACTACGCCGAAACGAGTCTATTCTAAGTCAGCTATGAACAACAGATCGAATAAAGTTTTTGTATTCTTAGACTATATGAAAAGCGACTCACACTAGAGGTGTTGTGGTCAAATATGAAGAGCTAGACTAAACAGGAAAAGGATGCTGAGCAAGGCATGTGTCCTTCTGATTGCAAGAGGAATTGGCCTTTTGTACAGTCTTTGGTGTGTTACCATCCACAACCCTAGTGCAACCAGGAGCAGAAGAACGCCAAGAGCAGCAAAGCCGGTTACAACCTTGGTCAGTTGCCGATCAAGCAGTGAAGGGAGATAAAAGAGCATATGACTGAGCGCAGTGAGAAGTGTTAGGGAGCCAAGCAGCCAGTGGTGCTTGCGTAGAAAGAGCAAAATCGCTCTTACATGAGGCGTGACAAAAGCGGGCGGTCCTTTTTTCAGGATCAGGTACACGTGTCGTGCCGCCCACTGATTAGCGGCATGGAACGAGACAAGAAGCCCCAGGGTGCCAATAGCAGTGGCGGAACTTGAATCAGCACTCACTTGACCAGTTAGGACTGAGACAGCAAAAAGGCAACTAGCAAGAGCAACATATCCTGCAATGCTCCACATCACCCAATCAAGTGGAATGTGCAAGAGACGCAGAAGAGAGTAGCCAAAGAGAAAACAGACTGCGTTCACCGCAGTCACTATAATGTAGAGAATGATGCTCACTATCAAGTCTAAGAGAAGTGTATCCATGCCCTTTTCCTCTTATGAAGCATGTTACTACCAAGCAATTCCGTGCTCCTCCTCTCATACCGCATCGACTTCTCATCTGGCGGGAATCTCCTAGTAGTTTCTCCAACAGCATGTTGGAGTATTGAGAAAAATGCTTTCCTAAGAAGAATAACGCCAAACGTGTAATAATCAATGCGCTTGTCAGGTCTCCTTCATGAAAGATGGTACAACCACTGTTCTTACCATCAGAAGTGGCCCCCGTTTGTCCTTATTTCTTTATTAAAGGGACCTCGTACCCGAGGGCAAAGAGGTATCCATAAAACACAAAGCGGTGAAACCACGTTGCTATTTGCCTGGGAGTATAGCTCTTTTCGCTTTCTAGCCACCAGATAATAGTGCCAATCAGCACATGCGAAAGTTGCGTGACAGGCAGTTCTTGAGGCATGTCCCGATCGAGTTGTTTCCTAGGTTCCATTTGTTGTTTCCACAGTCTTTCCTGATCGAGCATGAGCTTTGCAATGTACTCACTCATTCTGGCTGCAAACCATGAACTCCCGTTTTTTCCCAGCATCGCTCGGTACAGCAGGGCATGCTCAGCGACATGCTCAAAGAACTGTATCCAGATCTCTGGTGGGTTCGTTGTAGCATCGTGCTCCACGTCTTTGCGGATGGGTTTCATATTCTCCACCAGTTGATTGGCAGTTTCCTCAAAAATCTTAGCAACCAAATCGTATTTATCCTGATAATGGCGATAGAACGTGGCCCGGTTGATCATTGCACGTTCGGCAATATCGCCTACCGTGATGGCGTCGAACCCTTTCTCTGCAATCAGTTCGATTGTCGCTTCTTGCAAGAATTTGTGGGTGCGCCTAATGCGCAGGTCGGTCCCTACTTCATGCGACATGTTTGCCTCCGTGTTGCATATGTAACAAAAGGTGCTCTTTGATGCTTGCCCTCTGTACGTGTTTCAACTACACTCTCTATTGTAACAAGGTGATGCCTTTGCAACAACATGTTACACCTATCAGAAAATGAAGCGGTTACGCTTAGGAACAAATGTAGGAGAGTAGTATGTCACAAAGTCGCGTAACAAACGACGTATGGATATTGGGAGCAACCGGTCGTGTAGGCCAAGCGGTAGCTGCTTGTCTCATTGAGAAGACTATCTTCCCTGTACTGGTTGGACGTGACAGGGAACGCCTGAAACAGGTGGCCCCAAGCCTTGAGCAAGAACTACGGACGGTTGTCGCCAGTTCACCAGAGGAAATCGCGAATCAGATTCGCCAGCAGCGACCGGCGATTGTCATCAATACTATCGGTCCTTTCACCGAAACCGCTGTGCCTATTGCTCGCGCTTGTCTATCGAACAGTCACTACGTTGATCTGGCGAACGACGTGTTCTCCTTCTCTGGGCTGCTTGCTCTGCACGAGGAGGCGGTTACATCAGGTAGTACGTTGGTAACGGGCGCAGGATTTGGCGTACTTGCTACCGAGAGCGTTGTGCTGAAGCTGTGTCAAGCCCGTCCGACTCCCGACAGCGTTCGGACGGATGCACTGTCCTCGGTTGCGCTTGAGGCAGGGGTGCTTGGTGAAGCTCTTGCAGCAACCATCATTGATGGTCTACCCTACGGAGGACGGTACTACAAGGATGGGCGACTCGTGCGGAATGGGATTGGCAACAACCAGAATAATATTCTCCTTCCTGATGGCTCACGTGTTGTCACCGCAAGTGTGCCGTTTGGTGAACTTATCGCAGCACAACGAGCAAGTGGAGCACCAAACGTACTATCCGCCTCCAGCGAGGTACCTACGGGTACCGCTGTTCGCGTGATTCTCCCATTCGCGACTGCACTATTACGTATCAAGCCACTCCGCACCTTCGCAAAACGCCGGCTTGCCCGCCTAACATTTTCTTCTCGGGAACGTCCACGAGAACACTCGTGGGGACATGCCTCTGTGCAATGGTCAGACGGGACGAGTCAAGAAGGCTGGCTCCGTGCTGGTGATGGCATGGACTTTACGGCAGCAGTCACAGCAGAGGTCGCGCAACGACTGCTGAAAGAGAAAGGTCGACCGGGAGCGTACACTCCAGGTGCTCTTTTCGGGCCGGAACTAGCCGAAGCAGTTGGTGGTACATTCCTTTTAGACACCTTACAAAGAAAGAATTCATAACATGCAAACGAATACAGCGGCGTGGCTCATCGCTCCAAACAAGAAACTCGAGGTGAAGGACGCACCATACACCCATCCACGAGAGGGCGAAATTGTCGTCAAGAACCACGCGGTCGCCATCAATCCCGTCGACTGGCTCTTACAGCAGCTTGGCTCTCTTTTGTTTTCGTGGATAAAGTATCCCTTCATCCTAGGCTCAGATCTCGCTGGTGAGGTTGTTGAGGTGGGAAAAGGGGTCACTCGTTTCGCTGTGGGTGATCGTGTGCTTGGGCATGCGGTGGGCACGGATAAAAAGCGAAACAGTTCAGCAGAGGGCGCCTTTCAGCAGTATACGGTGGTGCTCGCTCACATGGCAACTCCAATTCCCAGCAGTATGTCGTATGAAAACGCCGCTGTTCTTCCTCTGACGTTGTCCACCGCCGCCTGTGGCCTGTTCGAGAAAGACCAGTTGGCACTCGAGTATCCCTCCGTGCACCCACAACCCACAGGGAAGACCCTTCTCATTTGGGGAGGCTCGACGAGTGTCGGCAGCAATGCTATTCAGCTTGCCGTCGCCGCTGGCTATGAGGTCATCACAACGGCGTCCCCACGCAACTTCACCTATGTCAAGAAGCTTGGAGCAAGCCAAGTCTTCGACTACAACAAGAAGGGCGTGGTCGGAGACATCATCGAGGCTTTCAAGGGCAAGATACTCGCTGGAGCACTTGCGATTGGATCAGGGTCAACACAAGCCTGCTCCGATATCGTCCACGCCTGCAGCGGCAACAAATTCGTCTCACAGGCTAGTCAGCCCGTCTCGTTTGAAAGCCTTCCTGCGCGTTCTGGCCTGAGCGTGCAGTTGCTCCTGCTCCTCCTCCGGTTCGTATGGGCGAATGTCTCAATGCAGGTGAAGTTTCGAATAAGGGGCATCCGCACAAATTTTATCTTCGGCAGCACCTTGATGGATAACGAGGTCAGCAAAGTGATCTACGAAGATTTCTTGCCACAGGCTCTCGCGAACGATCAGTATGTAGCCGCACCGGAGCCAGTAGTCGTCGGCAAGGGACTCGACTGCATACAAGCCGGGTTTGATGCTCAAAAGCAAGGCGTATCCGCGAAAAAAGTAGTTGTTACTCTCTAGGCGTATCTGCTTTTGCAACATTGCTGAATTCTAGTAAGGATAGCGATCCTTTCTAAGAAGGACGAGATGGGCACTTGACCTAGAGCACTCTAGGTAGTGTATGGTAGAGGATACATAAACAAAATGCTCTGCTTCCTTAGAAGGAGGGTAGAAGAGAATATTACTTAGAGAGGATCGCAACACATGACTGAGAACAGCATGCAAGGAAAGATTTGCCTTATTACAGGAAGTACATCGGGGATGGGCAAAGTTACGGCTAGAGAGTTGGCCAAGAGCGGTGCGACAGTGGTGCTTGTCGGACGTAGCCGTGAGAAAGGTGAGGCGACGCAAGCCGAAATTCGGCGCGAGACAGGGAACGAAAACGTGGACCTGCTGATCGCAGATCTGAGTTCCCTTCAGGATGTGCATCGCTTGGCGGAAGATTTTGGACAACGTTATCAGCACCTTGATGTTCTGGTGAATAATGCTGGGGCCATCTATCCTTCTCGTCGCGTCACCTCCGAGGGGTTAGAAATGACGTTTGTCGTCAATTATCTTGCTCCTTTTCTGCTGACCGAACTGCTGATTCCAACATTAAAAGCAAGTTCGCCAGCGCGCATTGTCAATGTGAGTTCCGAGGTTCATCGCATTGGGAACATTGCGTTTGACAACCTGCAAGGGGAGAAACGCTATGCGACGATGAGCAATTATGCTCAAGCGAAGTTAGCTGTAGTGCTCTGGACCTATGAACTGGCTCGTCGCCTACAAGGAACGGGTGTTACGGCTAATGTGATGAGTCCTGGGCAGATGGCGAGCGAGAATTTCAATGCAGGAGCGGCTGGTCTTGTTGCTCTAGTGACGAGGGTGACTAAGCCGTTCGTCATGTCGGTTGAGCAAGGTGCTCAGACGGAAACCTATCTCGCGACCTCTCCTCAGATCGAAGGGGTGAGTGGGAAGTGCTTTGGCAAGAGTCAAGAGACAACGTCTTCCAAGCGCTCGTACGATCAGGAGTTAGGGCAGCGTCTGTGGCAGGTCAGTGGACAACTTGTTGCACGCTCTACACAGCGGGTCTAGGAGACGAGGCAAGACATACGATACGTTACGATTCTGTATGCTATAGAGTGTCTTCAAAAAAGCTTGCAAGCAGTTGCTCATGTGAGACAAGGAAGGCAAGACGAATGAGAAGTGATAGTGTATGATGTTGCGAACCTGCCGCGTATTTCCATTGAGATGGCAATGGAGGACTCGGATGTAGAGCATAGATATTATTTGAATACGCAAACGGGTGAGGTAGCATTCTCTTCGGATTTCGATGATAGCTTTGACGAGGCGGAAGGTTCCTCAGAAGATTTTGAGGGCGAGGAGTATATTGCCGTTCTAGGAGGCGATGAAAGAATGGTTTGCGAGCTTGCCACTGACTATTACTGAGCAATAGACCGTGACACGTTGGCAAACCATTTTTAGCATGCGCTACTTCTGTACAACTTTACACGATGGTTATTCAGAGTGTTGAGGTTGTGATGGTTGAGCTTTACTAAACGCACGCTCAAGCGCATTCAAATAATCTCGTGTGTGCGCTTGCGTTACTTTCGCATTCGCTACCATCGGGAAGCCGTGGAACGCACCGGGGTACACATGCAACTCTGTTGGCACACCTGCTCGAATGAGCCGACGAGCGTATTCCATATCTTCCTCAAGGAAGAGGTCGAGTGTCCCAACACTAATATAAGTTGGGGGAAGGCCCTCCAGTTTTTCTGCACGAGCCGCTGCTGCGTAGGGCGAGACGCCAATACCACCTGGTTCGCGTCCCAGAAGCGCGGTCCAGCCGAAGCGGTTGGAGTCGGCGGTCCAGATGTATTCGCCTGTGTAGGGGTGCGGATCGGCGGATGTGACGGTGCGGTCATCGAGCATGGGATAAATGAGCAGTTCGAGTACGAGTGGCACTTCACCCCGGTCTCGGGTAAGCAATGCTAATCCTGCGGCCAATCCTCCACCTGCACTATCGCCGCCAATGGCGATGCGCGACCGGTCTACGTGAAGCTCACTGGCATTGGTGTGTAACCATTTTAAGGCAGCGTAACAGTCCTCGACCGGACCGGGATGTGGGGTCTCAGGGGCAAGACGATAATCTATTGAGACTGCGGCACACCTGATGGCGGAGACGATTGCCTTCAGTTGCGCATCAGCTTGATCTGCGCTCCCAATGACATAGCCTCCACCGTGAATCCAGAGTAATGCAGGGACAGGAGATGAAACGTTTTTAGGTTGATATACCAGCACACGTACATCGGGGGCATCCTGCGGACCAGGTACATGCCGCTCTGCGACAGCAACGTCGGGATATTCG